>CAZNSK010000092.1:0-24892 GCA_964575505.1 uncultured Phaeodactylibacter sp. | reverse complement strand
GAAAGGAAAAAGAACAAGCAGAAGAATCGCGGTTTATTATTGAACCATTCCTTAGTATGGATTGCTCCCGGTACTGGACCAGCCCAGTCCGCAGATCCCAGTCCCGCTGCCGCCCATCGCTGAGCCGAAATTGAATACGTTGCCCATCTGTACTAAAGCGGGCCGCCTGAATGGCCTCGGTATGCCCTTTGAGTACATTCTGAAGCTGGCCCCCGGGATAACTGTAGAGGTAGATATCACCATTCTTGCCACCTATTGCTATGCGCTGGCCGTCTGGCGAAAAGGCAGCTTTGTCAAAGGCCATCATGCGCGCATCTTCCGTAGGTGAGCCAGCTTGGACAAGCGGTGAGAAGGGCTCCAACTCTCGCGCTGAAAAATCGTAAAGCGATACCCGCCCTTCAGCCGAAGCAACTAAAGCGAATTGGCCGTCCACGCTGATATCGTGAAGCACAAGACCCGCTGGCAACTGAATTTGATTCGGCTGCCCACCTGCTTTCACCCCCCAGACCTTGAATATATTACCCTCCAGCCCCTCCGATTGGCCGAAAATGTACTGCCCGCCACTGTTAAAAGTGAAAGTTGAGGTCAGTCCGGCATAAGTAGTTGTGCTGGAATCTCCTTCCTCCCAAAGGGTATAGAAGGCCAGTTCATCTCCGGAGCGATCATAGTAGTACTGGCTATCGGTATAGAAGCCCCGATGGCGCTGGCCGACGCCATTCGTAAAATAGATAGCCCCTCCTTTATCAGCGAAGGTAGTCCGGGCTACCGCTTTGAGTTCACTTTCGTAGTCGCGTTCTGGTGGGCCGGGAGGCAGGCCGGGAAAGCCCAGCTCCGAAGGGGTAAGAGGCCTGGGCGAAAGGGCTGACGCATCTAATAGGGTATTGCGCTCAAGGTCCCAGACCCAGGTATGCCAATGACCCAGAGCGGAAGCGGTGCGGTAGGCGACCAGCTTTTGAGCCGGAAAATAGAAAAGATGGCGGACAAAGGGCGGGTCGCTGTTCGTTGGGGAAGATTCGCAGGAACGATATCCTTACGGATATCCCTAAGCGCATGCGGGTAAGCGCCTGCACGCTCACAGTACCCCCAGCGCCGCCTCCACCGATGCCATCAGCTCCTCCCCCTGGCCCGGTATCTTACCCACCACCTTGACGCCGTTGTAAAGGGTAAAGATCATGCCGGAAATGGCGCGCAGGTCCTTGCCTTCCGCGATCTCCCCGCGCTCCATGCCCCGCTTCAGGAACTGGTGAAACACTTCCGTAAAAGCCGCTTTATTGGCTTGTAAAGTAGCCTGCAGCGCCTCATCCGCCGGCAGCAGCTCGGTAGTGACGTTGACGACGAAGCAGCCCTTGCGGTCCGACTGCGACTCGGCAATGGCATTGGCGAAAAGCTGACGGAAGCCTTCGCGCACACTTTCCTGGCTTTCCAGAAAACGCTTTAGCCCGGCTGTATTGGTAGCCCGGTACAGCTCAAAAGCCCGGTCGAACAGCGCCCGCTTGCCGCCAAAGGTATCGTACAAGCTCGCGCGGTTGATGCCCATGGCATCCACCAAATTCTGCATGGAAGTGGCGTGGTAGCCCTTCTTCCAGAAGGTGTGCATGGCTTTTTGCAGGGCTTCCTGCTCTTCGAAGGTCTTGGTACGTGGCATGGAGAACAAATTTATTTTTCGGAAAAGCAGCAACTCCCCATTCTAAGGCCTAAACAGCGTACGCCTTAGCCCGTGGCACCAGCCCCGCTGCCCGCTCCGCCTGCACCATATGCCGCTGATTGTGGTAGATCACTACCCGGAAGGTATCGCCCAGCCGGAGTTTGATCAGCTTGGTGATAGAGATAGCGGTTTTGGTTTTGTTCAGGTTTACAGTTTTTGCTTCCTCTAGCAGGGCCAGCATCTGTTCCTGCTGTTGGAGGAAAGTGGAGATCACGGAGGAATCCAGCTCGCTGCCCATCGGGTCCATATTGGCGAAGGTCTTCATATTGTTGAGCTTTTCCTTCGGCAGCAGGCTGTTGGCGAAGTAGTTGCCCAGCCAGCCGCTTTTGAACTGATCGGAAGCCGGATGGGGCGACGCTGCGAGGCGTTGCTGTATTTCCGGCAGGTAAAAATCGCCGTAGCGGTTGAGGTGCTCGATGCACTCCAGACCGCTCCAGCTATCGGGAGCCGGGCGCTGATTGAGGCGTTCTTCGCTGAGCTGTTGCATAAGCTTGACACGCCTTTGATTGTCCAGTGTGCGCTGTTTGAGATCAGCCAGTAAGTCGGTGGTAAGTAGCTTCATCTTATCTTTTCGACAAAGATGGGGGGCTTTAAGCGTAAAAACATTGATTGAAATCAAGACTTTTTCACCCGGGAGAGGGTTTCGGGGGTCATGCGCAGGTAAGCGGCGATGTATTTGTGGGGCACCTCCTGAAATAGCTGCGGGCTGCGCTGCAGGACCCGTTGGTAGCGTTCTTCCGGAGCGCTGATGAGCAAATCCTGCTCGCGCTCCAGTTGCTGCAGTACAAGCTGCTCCAGCAAAACAGTATGCAGCTGGGCAACTTCGGGGACGCTTTCTCTCAGGGCGGTAAAGCTCGATCTCCGGATGGCCTTCAGCTTGCTCTGCCGAAGGGCTTGCAAATGGTAGGCCGATGGTTGCCCGTGGATAAAACTATCCAGGGCTGCAATAAAGCTGCCTGAATACCCAAACCGGATGGTATGCACTTCCTCTTCATGCTCCCAGTACACCCGGATGCTGCCGGATTCCAGGTAGTACAAGCGGTCATCGGTCTGCCCCGCCTGTGTGAGCCTGTGGCTGCGCCCCACGATCAGGGCTTCATCCCAGGCACCGTGAGACTCGATCAGGTTAAAAAGCGTGGCGGCGGGATGGTTTTCCATGGGCAATTGGGTTGATGCAGGTCAATATAAGCATTAGACTTGATGCAGCAGGACGGGCGAACTATCAATTCTGGCAAAGGAATACTAAATTTGAGTGGCTAAAAAAAGGACAATGAGTGCTGATGAATTGCTCAGGCTGGTGAGGGGAGGCGAGACAAGCCGTATTCAATTTAAAGAAAATGTGACCAACGCGGTGAGCATCGCTCAGGAGATGGTGGCTTTTTACAATAGCAAAGGAGGAAAAATACTAATCGGTATCAATGACAAAACCGGGGAAGCTACTGGGCTAAGCTTCCAGAATATTCAACGTATCAATAATCTGTTGACAACTGCTGCTAACGAGCATGTAAAAAGCCCGATTATCATCGAGACAGAAACGGTAGCGGTTGAGGATAAGCAAGTAATTGTTGTTGATGTGCCGGAGGGGATCGATAAACCTTATAAAGAAAACAGCGGCCTGATCTTTGTGAAAAACAGTGCAGATAAGCGCAAAGTGACCAGCAATGAGGAGTTATCCCGGCTGCTGCAAGGTGGTGGCAACCTATACGCTGAAGAACAAATCCTCCACCACTGCACTTATGGAGATTTAAACTGGGATAAATTCAAACGCTTCTACGAAAGCACCTACAAGGAACCTTGTGAATGGTAAGACCGGGACCGGATATTTGAAAACCTCCGCCTGGGCAAAGGCGGCAAACCCAACCTGGCCGCTGCATTGCTCTTTACCGACAAACCTGACAAAACACTCACCGGGTTCTTCATCACCGCTATCTGGTTCTGGGGCAACGACATTCACGAACACGAATACCGATCAAGTGACAACCTTAAAGGCAATATTTCCGAGCAGTACAAACAAGCCTACTCCTTTATTAATGCCGCTCTCAGAAAGGTACAAGCGGGGCAATCCTTCAACAGCCTGGGCATCCCTGAAGTGCCGAGTGTAGTATTGGAAGAATTGTTGATCAACGCTCTTATCCACCGAGATTACTTCATCAAAGACACCATAAAGCTTTTTCTGTTTGAGAACCGAATAGAAATCAGAAGCCCCGGCAAATTGCCCAACAACCTGACGACTGAACAAATCAAAAAGGGCATACGTAAAAAACGCAACAATATCCTGGATTCCTTCGCCCCTGCTTTACTCAATTACCGCGGGGCCGGCAGCGGTATACTGCGCGCGTTAGAAGCTCACCCCCACATTGATTTTATCAACGATACAGAGGCAGAGCAGTTTACGGTGATCATCCACCGGCCCGTGGAAAAAAGATCATCAACGGGGTGATTAATTTTCTCATTGCTGTTTTGCATTGAAAAAACAAGTTCCGTAGGAACGGTACATCATTCACATGTTCGTAAGAGCATAGAATCACTTGAGTTCCGTAGAAACGATACCCTCTGTGCTTGCGTGCTGTTCCGCTTCAGGAAGCCCTGGATCCGTACTGCCCCCCTGCCCGCCGCAGCCGTTGGGCAATGGCTTGCCGCAGGCTCTCCGGAGCAAGGACTTCAATCCATTCCCCAAAGGAAAGCAGCACGTTTTCCAGCTCCGTGTTGAGCGTCAACCGGTAGGCAAAAACCACGTTGCCACCGGCTTCCTCCCGCACTTCCTGCTGCGTATGGTGCAGCGGTTTAGTCCGGATATACCGGGCTTGCTGCGGAGCCGCCCGCAACTGTACTTCTTTGGGTTCATCCGACGGCCGGCGGGACACCCCGATGGTGTGCTGGAAGTAGGCCTCCGGGTCAAACCGGGGGTTGTCCACATAGTCAGCCATCGGGTAAAAGGCAGCCCCCTGAATGCGGTCCAAGGCATAGGTACGGATATCGTGCCGCCGGTGGTCATGGGCAAAGAGGAACCACCGGTTGTTGTACTCTTTCAGCAAGTGGGGGCTGACAATACGGCGGTGCTGATAGCTTTCCGGAACGCGGAAGGGGTGGTAATCCAGCTCCACGCAGCGGTGGTCGCGGCAGGCCCGGTAGAGCATATCCAGCCACTGCAGGCCCTGGCCCACCATATTGTCTTCGAACTGCAACACCTGAGGCGATGCCGGCTGCCGGAGGCGGAGCGCTTCGGATAACTTCGCCGCCACTTTCTCCACGCCCTCTACTTGCGGAAACCCACGAAACTGCCGTAGTATGCTCATCGCCTGCCCCAATTCGGCAATGTCGGCCTGATCCAGCGGCAGGCGGGTGATGGAGTAGTCCGGGTCTCGGTAAGCATAGGCTTTCTGCCGGGGGTACCACTGAATGGGCGCGCCGTAGCCCTGATCGGGGTTGCGCATAAAGCGGAGGTCGCCTTTGATGGTGCGCTCCGCCGGGTCGTCCCGGTCGGTGCCATCGTACTCCCGTAGCTCCTCCCCACAGGCTGCCGCTAGCTCCTGCCAGGTCCAATAGCGTTTGTTGCGCTGCCGCAGGCAACGGTCGATCGTCCGGTAACGGATAAGAGCGTGTCGATTAGTAGACATAGCGCGCCTTTTGGAAGAAAAATATAAAAATTCTGGCAACCGGGCAGAGTATGCACATCCATTGCACACCAGCCCCCTAGCTTTGTCGGGTAGTTAACGTATAACGGCGGCGCTCGTCCGGTGTGCCGCCCGAATCAAAAACGAATAACCGCCTGATGCAACCTCCGCTTGCTAAACCCTACGGAAAGATACTGCCTCCTTTATTGGCGGCAGCCCTGTGCCTGTCCCTGCTGACCAAGCGGGAGTTATCCATTGAATTGGCTGTGAATGGGGCCTCCCCTCCTGCGCCCGCCGCTCACCAACCGCCGGCCTTGCCCTCTGCGCTGCGCCAGCCCGCCCGGCTTATCAACATCAGCCCCGACCCCAAGAACTGCCGCCTCCCCGAGCGGGGCTTCCTGCTCATCGACAGCCAATACCCTACTGAGGAAGAGGCTCACCAACGCGCTCGGTTTTTGCATCAAATCGGCGTAAAACCCTGTACCATCGTTTGGCTGCCCTGCGCCGGGCGGGGGGCGGAGCACTATGCGGTGCAAGTAGGGCCTGCCTTACCAAAGCGGGCGGCGGCAGAGCGGCGGCAATGGAGTACGACCACCCAATTGAAAACGGCCAGCGCCCTCCGGCAACCGCCATTCCTGATCCAATTGCACCCGTAGCCCGGCATCCGGTTGCCCTGTATATCCCCAAATGCCATTTTAAACCCTGCCGATCAAGGATTGGCGTTGCGGCTTTTTTGCTTTTTCGGATGCACGGGTCTGCATTATTTCATAAATTTAAAGCAACACAGTATATTGACCAACACCTGATTAGTGCCCCGGCACCACCCTCAATGAACACCCCAGCCATGACAATTCGATTGTTAGCCATTGCCTTGCTTTTTGCTTTCTGCCTGCCCCTTCCGGCTCAGCAGCTCCCCATCTTTACCCAGTACCGTCACTACGGCGGATTGATCAACCCTGCCGATGTCCCACTCGACTACTTCACAAGCGACCAGTTGCCGGAACGCTTCATCAAAATCAGCGGGGGCCAGCGCCTGCAGTGGGTCGGGAATGAAAACTTCAACTTCAACACCTCGGTTATTGACGGCACCGGCTTTTTTAACCTGGGCAATGTTTCCCTCCTGGGCGGCGGCTACTTTATCCACGACCAGGTAGATGTGACGACCACCGATGGGTTCTATGGCAGGGCGGCCGTTTACATAGGAGACCCCCGGGGGATGTTCTGGGGCGGCCTCGGCTTTAATGCCGGCTACGTCTTGCATACCATCGACCTGCGGCAGCTGAAGGCTTACCAAGCCAATGACCCGGTACTCGACTATGCCAACCTCACCGCGACGGCTCCGGATCTGGGCGTGGGCGGCTTTGGTGTATTCCAGTGGAACAATTATGACCAGGTTTTACTGCTGGGCGCTTCGGTGCCTCAGTTGCTGGAGCCGGACATTTCCTTTACCGATAATACCGATTTTGATTACCAGCGGATCCGCCATTTTTACGGCAGAGCCACTTTTATCGCCAAGACCCGGTCGGACTACGGGTTTTTTGAAGCTTCCATCTGGAACCGCTACGTACCCGGCTTGCCGATGAGCATTGACCTCAACCTCCGGTATCAGGTCAGCAGCCCCTTCTGGTTTGGCCTGGGCGCTTCCACCAATGGCACCGCCCATGTGGAGGCCGGCTCCAACATTTCGGTATCCCGGACCAGCGCCTACGACCGCTCCGAGAACTATCTGCAGATCGGTTATGGGTTTGACTTCCCTTTCAACCCGGCTTACGGCACTTACTTCGGGGCTTCACACGAGATCAACCTGGCGTTTTTAATCTACTGACTTAAGAGCACATACTTGGCGCAGGCGCACCAGGTGCCTCACCGCACCAACGTCACCCGCTCCCGCTTCACCACCCCCTCTACCACGCTCAGGCGGGCGATGTAAAAATACGTGCCGGGGGGCAGGGGCTCACCGGTGCGGTAGTGGGTGCCGTCCCAATCATTATTGTAGGGGCTGGCTTCAAAAACCACATCCCCCCAGCGGTTGATGACCGACAGGCTGTTGCGGGGGTAGTCGCCGGGGTTATCCGCCAACTCCGGGATGATGAAGACGTCGTTTAGCCCGTCTCCGTTGGGGGTGAAAACCACAGAGACTTGTTCCTCCTCCGTGCTGCCTGCCATAGCATCAGTGTCCTGAAGCTGAATGCGCACATCGGCCACATCCGCTATAGTCGGGCAATGGGTATTGACCACCCGGTACCGGAAGCCGCGGAACAGCACATTTGTAGGCTCGGGGTAGCTGTACGTCAGCATGCCATCAGCCGTCAGGCTCAGGGTGCCGATGCTTTCGTTTTGTTCCTCCACAATGCTGACCTCCAGATCGCTGAAGGCTCCAAATTGATCATTGCCCAGCACGTTTTCCGTTAGCATTCCGCCGGGCGTAGCAGTGTAGGTATCGTCTTCTGCTTCAATCAAGGCATCATCGTAAACCAATACCACCGTGTCCTGACTAAAATCCGGGCATTCCGGATGCGAAATGGACCATACAAAGCGGTTCTCCCCCGGCGGCAGCTCAAATACATCGGTTTGTGCAACGTCGGGTGTATTGATAATTGCGGTGGTGTTCAAGGCCTGCCAGGTACCGGTCAGGGGGGCCGCCACAGGCTGCGCGCTGAGCTGCGCGTTAGGGTCGCAGCGAGTGTCGCCCGCTCCGCCAACCGCAGTCCCGGTGACCGCCGTGATATCGTACCGGATAATGCTGTCGCAACCGGCAGCGGTCATTAAAAACTGATCGGCCGGCGCAGGCTCATCCGGGCATAGGGTAACCTCCAGGGTGGTATCGTAGACCGGGTGGACCGTCAGGTCGAGCTCCACCAAGCTATCGCAGCCAGCAGCACTTTGCAAGGTCTCGGTATACAGCCCCTGAGTTTCGTAAACCGTTCCGCCTACCGTAAAGCTTTCGCCTTCGCAAATATTGGCGACCAAATTGGTGTCCTCTGGCGGGTGGACCACCAGGTCGAGCTCCACAATACTATCGCAGCCGAAGATACTAGCCAGGGTATCCCGGTATATGCCGGATGCCGTGTAGACACTGCCGCCTACCATCACACTTTCGCCTTCGCAGATACTGGCGGCAAAACTGGTATCCACGGGCGGGTGGACCACCAGGTTGAGCTCCACAATGCTATCGCACCGGAATGCCCCCTCCAGGGTATCGCGGTACAAGCCCGTTTCGGTGTATACGCTGCTGCCTACGGTAGCCGTATCGCCTTCACAGATTTCCATATCCAAGGTTTCCTCCGCCGGGGGGCAGCTAAACTTCAGGATGGTACCGTGGCTGCCCACCGCCCAGCCAGTCTGAGGGCTGGTGAAGTGAAGGGCGCTCAGTTCGAAATCGGTGGTGCTGTATACTTCCGACCAGGTATCGCCCCCGTCTTCTGAAAAGAAGATTTTCCCAATCGGGGGGTTGCAAAAACTGCTGGTCACCATCCAGCCGGTCTCAGGAGTCGTAAAAAACACATCGGTATAGTAATAGCTGGAGTCATTGCTGCTCTCAAGAATGTCCCAGTCGGCCCCGCCATTAGTCGTTTTGCCAAAAAATATGCGGTGCATGCACTGATCGGCCCAGCTGCCGCCGGCGACCCAGCCTGTATCCTCATCAATGAAGAAGAGGCTATTCGCCGGCCCAAAATTGGGGTTTAAGGTGTGCTGAAGGCTTAGTTCCGTACCTCCCTGACCGGCAAAGTAAATCCCGTCGATTGTCGCCGCCCAGCCATGGTCAAAATCATAAAAGAACAATTCGGTATAAGGCCCCACCTGTTCATCAAAAAAGCTGGGAAACCAGTTACCCCCTTGGTTGGTCGTGCGGGTAATCACGTAGGGAATGGGCTGGGAAGTAAAGTTCCCGGCCACCCAGCCGGTATCCTCATCAATGAAATGGACGACCTCGTAGTGGTTGTCCATGCCAGAAAGCTGTGGGGTCCAGCTCTGCCCCCCATTTGTAGTGCGGAGGAGCACCCCATCCAGAGGCGAGCCGTTGTTATAGCCGGCAATCCACCCCCGATCAGCGTTGACGAAATGAACACTGTAAAAATTCTGGGAGAAGCCGCTATTTATATTATCCCAGGTTTCGCCGCCATCAGTGGTCCGCAGTACCAGCCCCTCGTCCCCAACGGCCCAGCCGGCTAACTCATCAATAAAATAGACATCATTAAGCCCATCTCCGGAATTGCCGGTCATCAGCTGTACCTCCCAGGCGGACTGAGCCAATGCGCCGATAACACTACTCATAAAAAATAAGGCCAAAACCATCCGGGTATTCATATCACTAAAATTTATCCTCAAAATAAGCTTTTGCGCCGGCTCATTCCCGCACACAACGGCAGGAAAGCGCATCTTGCACATCCCGTGCCGTTTCTACCACCCCGTAGCGGGAAAGGCTGAACACAAATGCATCAAATTCACCATTCGTCAGGCTGCTGCTCCAATACCAGCCCTCCTTACCCTGCCGCTTGGCCTTTCGCCCCGATTTGATGCCTCCCAACTGCGGCTGCCAGGCGCTGGCCATCAACTTTTGGTACGACTTTTTCGCGTCGCCCCGGCCGGATACACCTACCCCCATAACCCCAAAGCCTGCCCCTACTTCGAGCGACAACTCCTGCCATTCCCCTATGGTAGGCAGCCGCCAGCCATTGCCCAGGGCTTCGCAAGCCTCCTTAGCTTGCTGCCAGGTATACAGCCGGCCGTACTCAGCGCAGTTTTCGCAGTGCGACCGGCCGTAATTGGCAAAACGAAGGTTTTCGGCCATCCAAAGCCTGTCGTTGACGCGCAGTACCGGATAGGGCCGTGCTTCCGGGTCCAACGGGCACTCCAGACAATCGCGCTTGCGGGGGGCACAGTCTACTGGGTCGATGGGGCAGGGGTCAGCGGTAGCGTAAGCTTGCCGCACCTTGGGCGGGAGAAAGACAAAACTGGAGGCAACGTCATTGGAGGGGTGGAAAGCATTGAAGATGGGCGTGGACATTTCCTTTTTCAACAGCGTATAAATATTGGCACTGTACAATATCTCCCCCCGGCTTCGAAAATCCAATAGCAAAGCCCGAAAGGCTTTGACTAATTTGGAGAGGTCGGGGGTGACGGTATTGGAGGCGGCAGAGGTCATGGCCAACCGGGTCTTTCGGGCCTGATGACTGCACAGAATTTGCAGGTTTTGGCCAGGCGATTCTTCGATCAGGCCCTTTTTCCAGTCCGTTTCACCCCCGCCGCTGCGGTATTGGGCAGTAAAGAAAGAGCCGCTGTAGCAAGCATCAATCACCACCAGTTGATGCCGGCAGCCAATGGCATTGAGGCGGTTTTGAAAATCAGCGTCGAAATGGATGGCCGCCCATTCCTCCGATCCTTGTTGGCAATCCCGGGGAATGAAGTAGCCGCCTTCCGCCCCGTGCCCGGAAAAGAATAGCAGCAGTTGGTCATTTGGGCCCCAATCTGCCTTTGCTTTTAGTTGCTGAATGGCTTGGGCGATTTCTGCCTTTGTGGGGTTGCGGTAGAGGGTGGTGTCAAACGCGTAGTCGTCGTGCAGCAAGGCTGCTACCGACTCAATATCTTCTACCGGGTAGCGCAAATCGGGCCAACCTGCACCGGCATCGTAGTCCGCCACGCCAAAGAATACGGCGTAGTTCTGCCCTAAGTCGCATTGCCCGGCGGCAAAAACGGGTATACTGCCCAGCCATAGCAGGCAAAGCAGCACCTTTAACGTTGCTCTATCCATAGCTTCAATTTTTTCAGGAATGCCTCGCCGTGGGCTTTAAGCAGCTCCTCGAAGCCCGGATCGTTGTCCATATCCTGGGGGCTGCCCTGATAAAACAGGTAGTCGTTGCTGTACTTCCCATCGAGCTGGCAGTACAGCCGGCCGCTTTGGGTATCGTAGTCGAACTCAAAGCTCAGGCTTTCCCGCTTTACCGTTTCGCAGTCTACCTGCAGCCGCCTCAGAATGCTGCAAAACAGCAGTTCATCCGCCCGCAGCACTTCCCCGCATAAGCCAGAGACATTGACCAGCAGCTTGCCGTCCGTCGAATAAAAGGCATCCACCCGGGGCGCCTGGCCTTCACACCCCCGCGGCGGGCCATACTCCGCCTCGATAAACTGCCGCACCAATTCGTAAAAAGTGCCGGCCTTGCTCCCTGCCCCCACTACGGCCTGGCTATTGGGCTTATCGGGCAACTGCAGGCCGATCTCCACTTTATCAAAAAAACCTTTGGGCAGGCTTTGCAGGGTCTTGAACACACCGTCCTCCGTGAAGGCTTTGATGTAGTAAGGCGAGCCGACCGCCCGGTAGTGTGGCTTGATTTGCAGGAAGGCCTGCCGGGATTGCAAATCGAACAAACGCAGCATTTTGAGAAACAAGGCTTCTTCCAGTTCCAGCCGGTTTTGGGCAGCGAACGCGCCCTTGGCGCCTTCCCACTTAGCAGACAGGGAATCGGGATCAGCGGCAACCAACCGGAGATTCAGGGCGACCCCTTCAGCCATGACCTGCACTTCGTGCACAGCCAGCACCTCACTGAGGGCCGTGCGGCCCAACCACTCCTGGTATTCCAACGCCTGGGCCTCGAAAAAACCCTGGTGCTGCGTAAGATCCTGCGCCCCCAGGCAACAAGGGGCCAGGGCAAGCCAAAACAGCAGGGGGTGTGCTTTTCTCATTGAGTGCGGGGTCTGTGGGTGTTATTCACTAAAGGCAAAATAAAAAAATATGCGGAAAGCCCCAATACCAGCGCCAGGGCAAACCAGCCCGGGTCCTCCGACATCCACAAAAACAGGAGCGGGAAGTACAACAGGGCATGCCCTCCCAGCAGCAGGTACAGCCGCCGGCGCGGCAGGTGGGTCCGCAGGGTAGCCGGCACCGGCGCGAAGAAAAAGAAGAGCGGCACCACCGCCAGCCAAAGCGAGTTGGCGGGCAGCTGCAGAAAAAGCGTAACCAGCAGCAGCCCCACCCCCAGGCCCAGATAAAGCCCCCACTGTTTTAGCCACACCAGGGTCTGCTGCCGCTGTGCTTCGGCTTCCATCGCCTCAGGCAGCCTACAGTCGAGCTGCTTGGAGTCCGCCGCATAGATGCCCCACCCTTCTTCTGCTGCCGGTGCCGCATTCCGCCGCAGCGATAGCATCCGCGTCTCCGGAATGGGGGTTTTGCTGACCGTTCTGGCGGCATGCAGCCCCGCCTCGAAGGCTTCGCCCACGGTACCGTGCTGCTCCCCCAACACCCGGAAAAAACTGATGGCAAAGCGGGCAGCCGCCTCGTCGCCCACCGGCGCTTTGGTGGCAATCACCACCGGTTGGCTCGGCAGCTCCAGCAGCCGGCTCACCTGCCCAGCCGTTGAGCAGCCATTGAGCAGCACCAACCGCAGGCGGGGGCAACGGCTCAGCAGCCCCGCAATGCCGGCGCTTTGAGCACTCGCATCGTTGAGCAGCAGCTGATCGCGCCCCGCGTGCCCGCTGAAGGCAAAACAAAATAGCTCTTCGCGGTAAAGCTCCAGGTACTCAATGATAGAGTCAACCGATGCATACGAATCCCGGTGAATGGCAAAATGCCCCTGGCCGCTGCGGCGGGAAAGGATGCTGTAGACCTGTTCATCTTCGGCCTGCAGGGTAGGCAGGGGAGCTTCGCGGCTGTTGGAGTAGAGCAGGAAGAGGATGGGCATAGTTGCAGGTTTTAGTGCTCTAAATTACTCATCTGCGGAAATATGGCAAAGCATCTGCCCACTGCCGGGCGCAGCCCGGGGGCAGATAACGGCTTATTGCTTAAAATTATTAAATTTGGAAAAGACCAATAACTAATCCCATGCCCACCATCCACGCCCTGCTCGTCGCTATCGACCAATACCCCAACCCCAACCATGCCCTTAATGGCTGCGCTAATGACCTGAGGGCCATCCAACAGTACCTGGAAACCCAAGCCGCCCGGATGGATAGGCCGCTGAAGTGCCAGGCACTGCTCAACGAAGCGGCAACCCGGCAGGCCGTCATTGAAGGCTTCGAAGCTTTCCAGCAAGCCCAGCCCGGCGACAGCTGCCTGTTCTACTTCGCTGGCCACGGCGCACAGTGGGCCAGCCCGCAAGCCTTCTGGCACCTGGAGCCCGACCGCTACAACGAATCCTTGGTGCTCTACGACAGCCGTACGGAAGGGAGGCGCGACCTGATGGACAAAGAGCTGTCTTACCTGATCTGGAAGGCGACGCACGGGCGGGAGGTCCACTTCGTAGCCATTACCGACTGCTGCCACGCCGGCACCATCACCCGCTTGTCGGACGAAGCGATATCGCCCCTGCGGGAACGCCGGATTGAAAAAATGGATACCGCAGTGCCCCTGAGCGACTACCTCGGCGTGGAAACCTATACCGGCTACGAAGCCTATCAGCAAAACGGGCAGGGCGACGTGGCCCCGCCCCGGGGCGACTACATCCACCTTGCTGCTGCCCGCGCCAACCAAACGGCTAAGGAAGTGCGCACCAAGGGGCAGGCCCGGGGGGTGTTTTCTTACTTTCTGGAATCAACCCTGCGGTCTGCTACCGGCCAGCTTTCTTACGCGGAATTGCTGCAGCGCACCTCCATAGGGGTGCAGCAGTATGCGCGGGACCAATCGCCTCAGTTGGAAGCTACTGCTGCAGCCCACAAAAACAGGGCATTCCTGTCGGGTGCCATCCTGCCGGAGCCTGGCCACCTGCTCCTGAGCTACAGCCGGAGCCATCAGTGGCAGGTCAATGCGGGGGCGATGCACAAGGTAAAAGCAGATGGCCCCTCCCCTACGCAGTTCGAGCTTATTGAGGAACCGCATACGGTCACGGCCACTCAGGTGAGGCTCGACAGTTGTTCGGTAGAGGGCATGGAAGGGTACAACCGGCAGCAAATCTATCCGGTCCGAATGATCCCGGGCCACCCGCCGGAGGTCAGCCTGGCCTTCGCCCCGGGGAATGAAATTAAAGGGCAGGAATTGCTGGAGGAGCTGCTCCGGCTAAAGCCGCCGAAGCTGTACAAAATCGAAACGGAAGAAGGGCAGGCACAGTACCTGATCCACTGCAAACAGGGGCATTACTACCTCACCAGCCCGCTTAATGCGCGCCCCCTCTTCAAGCGGATAGCCGGTTACCGCAGTGCCAACGCTACCACATTGCTCAATCAGTTGGAAACCCTCTCCCACTGGCGGCAGTTGCTGGATTTGCACAACCCCGATACCAAAATCAGAACAGAAGAACTCCAAATTGAACTTTTTGCGGGCACTGAGGCTGGCAACGACCAAAACGATGCCCCTATGCAGCTGCTGGACTGGAGGGAGGCTGCCCACCTGCCCTATCAGTACGATGGTGCACAGTGGCAGGGCCCTGCTTTTCAGCTGAAGCTGACCAATACCGGGCAGCGCAGGCTTTGGTGCAGCGTCCTCTTTCTCGGGGATGACTTTTCAGTCAACAACCAACTGATGCCGGCCCAGGAGCTGGCCCCGGGTGAATACGCCTGGGCAATGGAAGTTTACGAGGGGGAATCCTACCGCACCCACCGCCTGCAGATGGATGACAGCTACCTGGATTGGGGCATTACCCGCATTCAGGATTATTTCAAAGTCATCGTCAGCACTCAGGAATTCGATACCCACCGGCTCAATCAAGAAGGGCTGGAACGGGAACGCCCGGCGGCGCCTACCCGCAGCTTCCGGCCCCGCAACCGCGTCCCTGCCTTCGATTGGGCGGCCAAGGATATCCGGCTGGATATTTCCCGCCCGCTGCCCGCTATGGCCTTAGGGGCCAGCCAAACTGCTGAACAGTTTGGCATAACCCTAAAGCTGGCAGAAGGGTGCCAGGCGCGGGCGCGGTGGGCTACCCTGGAGGATAGCATTGCTCAAATCGGCCCGGCTTTCCAGGCAGCGCTTCCGGACGGCGGCTTTTTCCGCCCCGCCGAGCTCGGCCCCGTAGCTAGTCAGCCTGGCCTCTGCACCTTACACCTTTGGGATGCCCGTTTTACGGATACCGGCTCGCTCCGCCTTCACACCCCCTTCAAACCGCAGCGCCTGGACAGTTTACAAGCTTACCTCTGGACGAAGCCTGGGCATGAGCCAATCGCCTTAATAGCCGATAGGAGCGAGCCAGGCACCCTATCGCTTGCCCTGCCTCCCATCAAAGAAGGTTGGATAGGCTTCCACCAGATGCTGCCCAAGCGGTAAGCCCCGGGTGCTCAGAGGTACAGGCTAATGAGCCGTTCGTATTTCTCCTGCTGCCCGCTTAGCTGTTCCGGCTCGCCTTGCTTGCGGGCGTGGCCTGCCAATTGCTCCAGCGATAACGCTCCCCGTTCAAAAGCGGCGCCTGCCCCGCTGTCAAAGGAAGCATAGCGGGCTTTTCGCATAGCCCGGTAATCGCTGTTTTCCAAAATATCGGCAGCAGCCAGCAGGCTGCGCGCAAAAATGTCCATGCCGGTAATATGCGCAATAGCCAGATCTTCCAAATTGGTGGAATTGCGCCGCAGCTTGGCATCGAAATTGATACCGCCCCGGCCCAGGCCGCCGGCTTCCAGAATGACCAGCATGGCCCGGGTTACCTCGTAGATATCAATAGGGAACTGGTCGGTATCCCAGCCATTCTGATAATCGCCCCGGTTAGCGTCGATGCTGCCCAGGACGCCGCTATCAGCCGCTACCTGCAGCTCGTGCTCAAAGGTGTGCAGGGCAAGCGTGGCGTGGTTGACCTCGATATTGAGCTTGAAATCTTCCATGAGCTCGTACTCCCGCAGGAAGCCAATGCAAGTCGCTGCATCAAAATCGTACTGATGCTTGGTCGGTTCCATAGGCTTGGGCTCAATGAGGAAAGTCCCCTTAAAGCCGTTCGCCCGGCCGTAGTCGCGGGCAGCCCGCAGGAAGTTGGCCAGATGGTCGCGCTCCCGCTTCATATCGGTATTGAGCAGAGACATGTAGCCTTCGCGGCCACCCCAGAAGACGTAATTTTCCCCGCCGAGCTTAATGGTGGCGTCCAGGGCATTTTTGATCTGGGTGGCAGCGTAAGCCACTACGTTGAAATCCGGGTTGGTGGAAGCCCCGTTCATGTAGCGGGGATGGGAGAAAATATTGGCAGTGCCCCACAGTAGCCGGACCCCGGTTGCTTCCTGCTTTTCCAGGGCGTAATCAGTGATAAAATCCATGCGCTTGGCGGTCTCCTCAATGGTATCCCCTTCGTCGATAAGGTCAACATCATGGAAGCAATAAAAGGGGATGCCCAGCTTGGTGAGGAATTCAAAAGCCGCATCCATCTTGTCTTTTGCCCGCTGATAGGGGTCCTCGGCAGTGGCCCAGGGCAAAGGGCGGGGGCCTGGGCCAAAGGGGTCATTGCCGGTGCCGCAGAAACTGTGCCAGTAGGCCACGGCAAAGCGGAAGTGATCCTTCATCGGCTTGCCCATCACCTCCTGATCGGGATTGTAGTAGTGGAATGACATGAGGTCCCGGCTGTCCGGGCCCTTGTAGGTTACCTTGTCCAGGTCGGGAAAGTAAGCGGTACTCATCCTTGTATTTTTCAGTGGTTCAGTAATTGCACAAGTTGGCGCTTCCACTCGGGGTAGAGGGCCTGATAAGCGGCTGCCCACTCCGGGTCGGGTTCATGCACCTGCACGATGGGCAGCTCCGCAAAGGCTTGTTCCAGCCCCAGGTGCCCGCCACCGATCAATGCGCCCCGGGCAGCGCCGGCGGCCCCATCCGTATCGTACAGCTCGATGCGCAACCCGCTCATCGCAGCCATCATCTTGCCAAATAAGGGGCTGAGAAACATATTGGCGTAACCAGCCCGGACTACTTTTAACTCGATATTGTTCTCGGAAAAGGCCTCCATGCCATAGACGAAGGCGTAGGCAATGCCCTCCTGCACGGCGCGGTAGAGGTGCCCTGCCTGATGGATGTTGAAATTCAGGCCCCGCAGTTGGCTGCCCACCTGTTGGTTGCCCAGCATGCGCTCTGCCCCATTGCCGAAGGGGAAAAAGGTCAGCCCGGCGCTCCCCGGCGGCGGACCAGCAGCGGCTTCGTTCATGGCCGCGTAACTTCCGGCCCCGGTGACCGAGCGCGCCCAGGCGTTGGCGATGCCTGTGCCATTGATACACAACAAAATGCCGATGCGGGGGGCCTCGGCTGCATAATTGACGTGGGCAAAGCTGTTCACCCGCTGCGAATAATCGACAAACAGTTCATCGCTGACCCCGTACACGACCCCGGAGGTGCCGGCAGTGGCAGCCATTTCGCCCGGCTGCAGCACATTGAGCGACAGAGCGTTGTTGGGCTGGTCGCCAGCTTTGTAGCAAACGGCAGCCGAGGGGCTCAGCTCCAGGGTGCCGGCTACCGAGTCGAGGATTTGCCCGTGGTTGGCGAAAGAAGGGCGGGCTTCCGGTAGCAAATCAGCCGAAAGGCCATAGTATGCCAACAACTGTGTGCTGAGCCCCTGCGCCTTAAAATCGTAGAAAATGCCTTCTGACAGGCCGGTCACGGTGGTAGTCAGCTCGCCGGTGAGCCGGTAAGCCAGGTAGTCGCCGGGCAGGCAGACCTTATCGATGGTGGCAAACAAGGCAGGCTCGTGGTCCTTGACCCATTTGAGTTTGGACGCCGTGAAGTTGCCGGGGCTGTTGAGCAAATGGTTGAAGGCATAATCCTGCCCCAGCGCCTCCAGCGCGGCCTGCCCGATTGGCACCGCCCGGCTGTCGCACCAGATGATCGAAGGGCGGACCGGCTTGCCGGCTTTGTCCAGGCAGACGAGGCCGTGCATCTGATATGCAATGCCAATGCTCTGGATTTGGCGGGTATCGACCTTTGCACGAGCTGCGGCGCGCTGATAAGCTTTGAGAAAAGCCGCCCACCACCATTCGGGCTCCTGCTCGGCCCAGCCGGGCTGCCGGGCGATCATTTCCATTTCCTGATCGGGGTACTGCCCGGCCCCCTTTACACGGCCTGCAGCGGCCTCAAAGATGGAGACCTTGACGGCGGAACTGCCTATGTCGATTCCTAAACTGTACATCGGTAAGTGGATTGGTCAGGTGGTCAATATACGAAAGGAATGGGCAAAGGCGAGGGCCTGCCCCTGAAGAATCTGCCGCACTATGGGCTGAGGGGCAAGGCGGTGGTTCAGGCTGACGACGCTTGTTCCCTTCCCGCTACGAGTCTGGATTGCGGGGCTGTTGCCCGGCCGATTCCGAATTTTGAATATCAACCGTACGGTCTTGTACAATTATCGTTAGTAGTCCAGGAGCGCGCCCATCGCCTCTTGTACTTGGCCGGCCGACAGCACCATGGTTTTCTCCAGCACTTCGTTGAGGGGGATGGCGGGCATGTTTTCGGAGCCAATGGTCCGGACCGGTGCGTCCAGGTGCTCGAAGCAGTTTTCCTGTATGCGGGCTGCCAGGCTTTGCGCAAAGGTGTTGTGGACAGGCTCTTCCGTTACCACCAACACTTTGTTGTGGCGGCGGGCAGCTTCGTACATTGCCGCCTCATCGATAGGGCTGAGCGTGCGCAGATCGATGACCTCGATTTGCCCCGGGTAGGCCTGGGCGGCGTTCAATGCCCAATGCACGCCCATGCCGTAGGTGATGACCGCCAGGGATTCACCGCTTTCGACTTTCTCAGCAGCTGCCTCCAGCGCGATGCGGGCTTGGCCAAAGGGGATGATGTAGTCTTCATCGGGCATGATGGTCTTGGCGGCTTCGGTGCCCTTCATTTTGGACCAGTACAGGCCTTTATGCTCAAAAATGACCACCGGGTTGGGGTCGTAGTAGGCGGATTTGAGCAGGCCCTTGAGGTCCGCCCCGGTGCTGGGGTAGGCAATTTTGATGCCGCGGATGTTCGTTACCACTGATTCTACGCTGGAGGAGTGGTAAGGGCCGCCGCTGCCGTACGCCCCAATGGGCACCCGGATAATGGTGCTTACGGGCCACTTCCCGTTGGACAGGTAGCAGGAGCGGCTCACTTCGGTAAACAGCTGATTGAGGCCCGGCCAGATGTAATCGGCGAATTGCACTTCAACGATTGGCTTTAAGCCAACTGCCGACATGCCCACGGTGCTGCCAATGATAAACGCTTCCTGTATTGGGGTGTTGAAGACCCGCTCGTCTCCAAACTTTTGGGCTAAGGTAGCGGCTTCCCGGAATACGCCGCCCAGCCGGCCGCCGACATCCTGCCCGTAGAGCAGGCATTCCGGGTGCTTCCTCATCAGCTCCTCTACCGCAAGCAGTGCACTATCCACCATCACGGTAGGTTCATTGCCTGCCGGCTCGCGCTCGCCCTGCTCCTCCCTTACCGGCGTCGGCGCAAAGTCGTGGGTGTACAGGTCTTCCGGGCGCGGGTCTTCGGCGGCTTTGGCTTGCTCGAAGTGCCCGGCGGCCAATTCCCGGGCTTCAGCTTCGATTTTTTCAATGGCAGACTCGGTTGCGATATCTTCGTTGATCAGTTTGTCGCGCAGCAGGGGGTAAGGGTCGCGCGCTGCCGCTTCTTCCAAATCGTCCCGGTACCATTCTTTGCGGACGCCGGAAGTGTGGTGGTTGAGCAGGGGCACCTTAGCGTGTACCAAAAAGGGGCGCCGGTCTTTGCGCACCTTGCGGATGACTTTGCGGAGGGTATCGTAGCAAGCGGCAAAATCGCTGCCGTCGATACTTTCCACTTCAATCCCCTTGAACCCTTTGGCGTACTCCGCGGCATCCTGCGCCCGCGTTTCTGCGGCATTGGCAGAAATATCCCAGTCGTTGTCCTGCACCAGGTAGATGATGGGGAATTGCTTGAGCGCCGCCATTTGCAGGGCTTCGGCTACCTCGCCCTCCGTTACGGAAGCATCGCCCAGCGAACAGACCACTACGGGTTTTTTGCCGCCGTAGTCTTCCGCCAGCCCCTGCTGCTCCCGGTACTGAATGCCCATGGCAACGCCCGTAGTGGGAATGGCCTGCATACCGGTAGCGGAAGACTGATGGGGAATTTTGGGCTTGTCCTCGTCCTTGAGGCTGGGGTGGGAATAGTAAGTCCGCCCACCGGAAAAGGGGTCCGCCCGTTTCGCCATCAGCTGCAGCATCAGTTCGTAGGGCTGCATGCCAATGCCCAGGAGCAAAGCATCATCCCGGTAGTAGGGCGCAACGTAGTCCTGAGGCAGCAGCTGCATGCCGGCAGCGAGTTGAATGGCTTCGTGGCCCCGGGAAGTGGCGTGGACGTATTTGGAAACAAACTTGAAATTGTCCTCGTAAATTTCGGTCATCGCCTTGGCGGTAGCCATTAAACGAAATCCTTCCAGGAGCGACTTTTTGGCGACTTTCATAGCGGTTTTATTCATAATTTGGTCAGGATATTGGTTCTGCGTGTCAATCTGCCCGGCCAGGGCGGCAGCTCAGCCCAGCTAAAGGCAACTGCCCGCTACATTTCCGGGATGACCAGCTTTCCGGACTTCACATAATCTGCGTAAGCGGCCGGGTAATGCGCTTGCATTAGGGCCCGCATCCGCCCCAGAGGCACATCGGCAAAAGCCCCGTATTCTTCCAGGTATTCCATAAAAGTGCCGCCAGCCTGGTCAAACTCCTGGAACAGGGAGTCGGTATAGCCATCGAATTCAAGCGGGGCTACCCCCAGCCGGGCGCAGAGTCCCTGGTTGAAAGCCGGCGTTGCTTTCACCCACTTGCCCTCGAGCCAGATTTCAACATAGCCGTGGGGCACCAGCTCATCGGTGCCGAAGGCGGCGACCATGCGCTCGGCGGCAATATGGTTACGGACCTTGGAGAGGCAGAGCCGGGCAGGGATGCCCACCGCCCGGCATGCAGCAGCCAGGATGATGGCTTTGTCGATGCAGTGCCCGTGCGCCCTCGGCAGCAGGGTGGAAACTTTCAGGGCGGCGGCTTCCAGACGAATATCGTAGGGGTCGTAGCGCCACCCGTCGCGCACGGCGTAGTACAGTTTGACGGCTTTAGCCACGGTGCCCGGAGTGCCTTCTGTGACTCGGTTGACAAACGACAGCAGGGCAGGGTCCTGGGTTTCCAGGAAGGCCGTTGGCTTCAAATACAAATCAAGGTCAGCATGCTTTACCATAATCAGGCTGCTTCCGGAGGTTCAGGCAATCGGTTGAGGTTATGGATGTACCGGGTATCGTCAAAAGTTTCATTGCGGGCCATTACCCGCCGCATCTCTGCCGCCACGCACTGGGCGATCAGCAAGCGGGCAGTAGATGCCGTGTAGCCTTCCCGTTGCAGCCGCTGCCAGGTGGCCCGGGTGTGGGGTAGGTCGTCGCGCTCCAGCTGTTCGTCTACCATCTGTAAAAATTGCTCCTTGAGCAGGGCGGCAGGGTCCATATCAGGCTTTTTGTTTGAAGGCATTAATCGCATTGGATGTGAAGTCGGACAAAACCAGCTCTCCACTCATCGCAGCCCGCGCTTCCAGCAAATCATCCCAATCCTGGGCATCTTCCCAGAATACGCTTTTGAGCTGCCGCATGGCTTCCGGGTTGTAGCCGGCGAGCTTTTCTGCCAAATGCCCTACGTAGGCATCCATCTGCTCTACCGTGTCAAATACCTCCGCAAATAAGCCTTTGTCCTTCGCCCACTGCGCCGTGCGCCATTCGGAAGCATTGATGGCCAGCTGGCTCATGGCGGATTGGCCGATCTTGCGCGCTACTGCCGGGCCGACCACAAAGGGGCCGATGCCAACGGCCAGCTCGCTGAGCTTAACCGAAGCCCATTGGCTGGCGATACAGTAGTCGGTAGCTGCGCACAGCCCAACCGCACCCCCAACCGCTTTGCCCTGCACCCGGCCGATGATCAGCTTCGGGCATTTGCGCATAGCATTAATAACGTTGGCAAACCCCATAAAAAACCGTTTCCCGGTTTCGAGGTCCTTGATGGCGATCAGCTCGTCGAAACTGGCCCCGCCGCAAAAGGCGCGGTCGCCCCCGCTTTGGAGGATAACCACTTTGATGTCGTCATTAGCGCCGGCGGCGGCAATGGTATCGGCTAATTGAGCCAACAGGCGGCCGGGCAGGGAATTACTGGCGGGGTGCTCAAAGGTGACCCGGGCAATGCCTCGTGCATCAACGTCCAGGTCTACCGACCCCAATTGGGTTTTATCTGTCATGGTCGTGGTTCTTGCTTTAATCGCTTATTCGGATAAAGGCCTGAGGGCTGGAACTGATTACGCGCCAGCCGCAGCGGCAGAGCCCGGATGAGCCGGTTCCTTGGCCTGAATACGAATGAATGTTCGTTAGTAAAGGTACAAAATGTCACAGGAATTTTAGCCGGTATACCTTACCTTCCATACTTTGCCTTCTACTGAATCGGTAATGTAGAGGCTGCCATCGGGGCCTACCGCGAGTCCGGTGGGCCGGTTTTCGGCATCCTTAGGCTTTTCGATTGTCGTTTCGCCTGCGATATTATCCACAAAGATTTCCCAGTCGCCGGCGGGGGCGCCCCCTTTCATCGGCACAAAGGCCACAAAGTAGCCCTTCTGCGTCAGTGGCGCCCGGTTCCAGGAGCCGTGGAAGGCAATAAACACGCCCTCTTTGTACGGCTCCGGGTATTGGTCGCCGTAGTAAAAGACGAGGTCATTCGGCGCCATATGCCCGGGAAAGGCCACCACCGGCTTTTCGATACCTTCGCAGCGCCCTTGCTTTTCACCATCACCGCCGTACTCCGGGGCTAGCACTTTTTTGCCTTGGTTTTGGTCATAGTAGCAGTACGGCCACCCAAAATCATCACCCTGGTCGACCGCCAGCAATTCTTCGGCCGGCAGTTCCGCGTTCTGTTCGTAGCTGTACATGCCCGGAAACAGGTAGCTCAGCTGATCGCGCCCGTGCTGCATAGCGTACAATTGGTTGCGCTCCGGGTCGAATTGAATGCCCACGCAATTGCGCAAGCCGGTGGCAAAGCGCTGGCCATCCCCCTTCTGAGACTGCCCGGAGCGGGCTGCATCAAATTGCCAGATACCGGCTTGCCACTTCAGCTGGGGGCAGGGGTCTTGCCCGGGGGAGCCCTTGGTGCGGGCCTCTTCCATACAGGCATTGGAAGGCGCGCCGACATTCACATACATATGCCCATCGTTGTCGAAGGTGATGGACTTCGCTTCGTGGGAGCTTTGCTCGGGAAAACCGCTGACTACCCGTTCCCGGCTGCTTTCCTCGGGGGCCAGTTGTGGCGCCTCTGGCAAGGGGTAGCGGAATACCTCGGTAGTGGAAGAGCAATAGATATACCCATCGTGAATTTCCATGCCGGTGCCGGTATGCGTGCCAAAGTAAGCGAGGGTATCGGCCCGCCCGTCCCCGTCGTGGTCCCGCAGGGCGGCAATGCCTTTTCCGTCTTTCAATTTCTGAAGCTGAATATAGATGTCCCCATTATCGCGGACCGCAATGTGGCGGGCGCGCCCTACCGCATCAGCTACTGTTATGGCCTCAAAGCCATCGGGCAGGATAAGGCTCTGGTCGGCCCATTTGCTTGGCGCGTTTTGAGCCGTTTGGGCTTCTGCCTCTGCATCTTTGGGCGCTTCACTGCAGGCCCATAGGGTAAGCCCCAGCGTTAAAATCAGTACATTTCGCATAGGTTGAATTTAAGGTTGGTCTAGTCTTCGTAACAGATTTAGGGTGGAGAGGTTGCCTGCGGGCGGGTTGCAGTTGCGATTGGCCCCGCTGTCACCTTGGCCGGTTAGTTTACAATGGAGGCAAAACTTGCCCGTTTTCCCTGATGCACCGGTTTGCCGCTAAGCGCTACAAGGCCGGCGACAAGGATAGGGCGGCAGGGTGACCGCCGAGCTGACATACCGCCAACAACCTGGGCAACGCCTGCCCAATCGACCGGTAATGCTGGTTCCCCGTCCGCCGAAGCCAACAAGGCGAAGGCGGTGCACTGTCAGCAGAAGCTTGAAAAGCGATGGCGGGGACTTGGCTCCGCCCATGTGGCTAGGGTAGCTAAGCTCACATGCCCTTTTTCCTTAATGAAAAAGGGCCAAAAAATCAAGGCGGTGTACCGTCCCCCCGGTTAAGCTTCGTGCCCCATACGGACCCTGCGAGCGCTTCGTTTCACTTAGCTACTACGCTAGGACCGGGACCTTGGCCCCTGCTACCACAGCAAATCACACTTGGTTGCGGGTTCTTATTGCGTGCTCCTGGCGTGGTTTTCAGCTCAAACAGGGATCTGCTTCTCCGGCATGCTGCCTCCCCCTGCCCTGAACGCTACAAGGCCGAGGGCGAGGATGGGGCGACAAAGGGGTGCACCATCCGCCGAAGCTAGCCACAGCGAAGACCCATCTGCCGCCACCACGACCGGCAATGCTGGTATCCCCCGCCACCCCGTATACCTCAATAGAAGCGGACTTTCTCTCGGCGGGGGCAAGGGGGTGGAGACCACAAAAACCGACAGCCAGCCAGCTCCTGCCGCCATGGCCGGTAGCGCTTGTTGTACCGCCCATATGGCTAGGGCAACTAAGCTCACATGCCCTTTTTCCTTTGATGAAAAAGGGCCAAAAAATCAAGGCTGTGTACCGTTCCCCCTGCTTGCGCTAGGTGAGGGCTAGGAGCAAGCAGAGGCCGGGCATGGGGAACCAGCATGCCGCGCAGCTCAAAACTCGCTTTGGTGCCTA
>CAZNSK010000091.1:0-24928 GCA_964575505.1 uncultured Phaeodactylibacter sp. | reverse complement strand
CCCAAACTTAGGCAGTCTTTTTCATATATGAATAATTTCGGTTGACGCCTATGCGATTGCAGCGGGGCGGGCGTCAAGCCTATTGTCCACAAAAATTACGATGGCGGTTTGCTTACCCTGCCCGACGACCCCGCCGTACAATTGAACCCGGAGGACCACCCGGAATTGCAGCACAAGACTGGTCATGATATTGTAACGGCCAGTGGCACTACACTCTTGGGCGCTGATAATAAAGCCGGTGTGGCGGAAATCATGGACGCGGCCCAATTTTTTACCTGCCACCCAGAAATCAAGCACGGCCCCATCCGCATCCTGTTTACACCCGATGAAGAAATCGGCAGGGGGGTCGACCATGTTGATATCGAAAAGCTGAACGCCGACTTTGGCTATACCGTAGATGGGGAGCGGCTGGGCAGCCTGGAAGATGAAACGTTCTCCGCCGATGCCGTGACAGTCAGTATTACCGGCGTCAGCATTCACCCGGGCTTTGCAAAGGGTAAGCTGGAAAGCGCCCTCAAAATTGCAGCCGACCTTGTGGCGGCTTTGCCTAAGGACCGGCTTTCTCCGGAAACTACAGCCGGCAAAGAAGGTTTCGTGCATCCCGTTAGCATAAGCGGCGGGGCGGAGTCGGCTCAGGTACAATTCATCATCCGGGATTTTAATACCGATCAGCTGCAGGCCCACGAGGCAGCATTGAAAAGTATCCTGGACGACGTCATGCAGCGCTACCCCAATTCCACAGCTGATTTTGTGGTCAAAGAACAGTACCGCAATATGAAGGAAATGATTCAGCAGCGGCCGGAGATCGTAGCTTACGCAGAAGAGGGCATTCGGCGCGCTGGGGTAGCGCCACAGAAACGGAGCATACGTGGGGGTACCGATGGCTCCCGCCTGTCGTTCATGGGGCTGCCCTGCCCCAATATTTTTGCGGGCGAGTACGCTTTTCACTCCAAGGAAGAGTGGTCTTCCGTACAGGATATGGAGGCTGCGGTGCGGACCATCATTGAGATAGCCCGTGTTTGGGAAGAGCGGTCTTAGCATTAGCACTTTTTAAGGAATAGGCCAACCCGGTTAAGGGTTTTTAACGATCCTCCGCCACAAGTTAACGTTCGTTTAGGAGCATGGGGGGCGGGGCTGTAGTAAATTGGGTTGAGAAGCATCAAAACCTTTTGCTATGCGTACCCCATATCCTATCTTGATCCTCGCCGTCTTCCTTTTGAGCCTTAGCGCCTGCATGTCACCGGAAAAGCTCCTCGAAAATGGCAATTACGACGCTGCGATTGAGGTCGCTATCCGCCGCCTTGCCGGCAAGAAAAACAAAAAGGTCAAGCACCTGCGGGCATTGGAAGGCGCTTTCGCCAAAGCCAATCAGCGGGACTTAGCTGCTGCCGATCGCCTGAAGCGGCAGGGGCGCCCGGAAAACTGGGCCCGCATCCATCAGCACTACCTCAATATCCGGCAGCGTCAGGAAGCAGTGGTTCCCTTGCTGCCCTTGGTGTCGAAAGAAGGCTTGAGGGCAAGTTTTCAGTTCGTCAAAGTAGATGAATTGGAGATGGAGAGCCGGGAAAAGGCAGCGGAATTCCATTATGCGGAAGCCGAAAGGCTGCTCCGGCAGGCCCGGTCCGGCGACCGCCTGCATGCCCGCCGGTCGTACGCCGAGCTGGAGCGGGTCGCCCAGTATTTTCAACGCTATCGGGATATAGAGCAGCTTCGGGAGGAGGCTTTGTATTTAGGGACTACCCATGTTTTGGTGCGCATGCGGCAGGATGCGCCGGTTGCCTTGCCCCGGGCGTTTGAGCAGGAGCTGACCGCGCTGGCTGTGCAGGATTTGAACACCCGTTGGAAAGTCTACCATACCCGGCCGGTGGAGGAAGTATCGTATGACTACGAAGTGGTCATGCGCATCAACCGCATTGAGGTTAGCCCTGGCATCATCCGGGAGCGGGAATACGAGGAATCCGCTATAGTGGAGGAAGGCTGGGAATACCTGCTGGATGAGCAAGGCAATGTTGCCAAAGACTCTCTGGGTAACGATATTAAAGTAGCGCGGGAGGTGCAGGTCCGGGCATGGGTGCTGGAAAACTATCAGCACAAAACCGCTCAGGTCGGTGGGCGGCTGGAGTTTTACGACCGGGCTACAGATAACCTTATCCACTCGGAGCCTCTTTTTGCCGAGGCCGTTTTTGAAAACTATGCGGCGACGTTCCGGGGTGATAAGCGGGCACTAAGCAAGCAGTCGCGTCAGCGCATCGGCAATCAGCCGGCCCCCTTTCCCCCTGAAGAAGCCCTGTTGCTTCAGGTGGTGGAGCAGCTCAAGCCGTTTATCAAGCGGGAAATTGCTGGCACACGGCGGATAATCTGAAGCAGCGGAATTTGAAAATCACGCCAGAGTGCCTATTTTGGAATCATGAATTCATTATTCCAAAATGCTCAATTGGCGCTCAATGAGTTGCCGAGCGTAGCTGAAGTCAACTGGCAAGGGCTCGATAGGGCTTATCTGCGGGTAGACCTTATCGGGCTCTGGCTGTTCCGCCTGGCGGTGCTGGGTGTGTTTCTGGCTTATACTTATTTTGTGGAGGACTTTCCCGATGGTCTTCGCTGGGGCATCGCCGGGCTATGGGGGTTCCTGTTGCTGTTGGCGACCCTGCTACGGTACCTGGGGTTTCGGATTAAAGGTTATGCGGTGCGGCAGCATGACCTGATGTACCGTAAAGGTCTGCTCTTCCGGTCGGTTACCGTGGTGCCGTTCATCCGTATACAGCACAGCGAGGTAGAGCAGGGGGTAATCGAACGTCAGTTCGGCTTAGCGAGCCTCTCGGTATTTACGGCCGGTGGCAGCCAAAGCGATTTGGTCATCCCCGGTTTGCAGCGCTTGGATGCCGAGCGCATCCGCAATTTCCTTTCCCAAAAAGTAGCTGCGGATGAAGAGGAGTGAGGTCAACTTTCTGGAGCCCCGCCGGCAGGCACAGGCGGCAATTGTCATTTTTGTTTACAACTTCGTGATGCGCATCCTGCGCGCTGCCTGGCCGATCTTGCTGGTTTTTCTCTTCCGGAGCAATCAAGAGCAAAGCAATACCGAAATCCTGATGAACGCGGCTGTGCTGATCGGCGGCTTATTTTCCCTGGGGGTATCGGTAGTCGCTTACTTCCGTTACTTTTTTCACATGGAGGAGGATCAGCTGGTCATTCAGAAAGGTGTCTTCAACCGCAGCCTGACCAAACTGCCATTTGAGCGCATTCAAAACCTCTATATTGAGCAGAACGTGCTGCACCGCCTGCTGGGGGTGGTGAGCCTGCGGGTCGACTCTGCCGGTAGCAGCGGGCATGAGGTGACGATTGATGCCCTGGAGCGCGAAGATGCTGAGGCCATGCGGGCCTACGTGCTAGAGCAAAAGCGGGAGGAGGCGCAAGAGCGGGCGGGTTTGGACCCGGAAGCCCCTGCGCAAATTGGTCCTGCTGCGCAGTCGTTAGTTCTCCGCCTGACTTTTGAGGATCTGCTGCGGATTGGGGTGACCCAAAACCATCTGGCAACGGCGGGTGTGATCGTGGGTACGGTGTTTGGGTTTCTTTTTACGGTGGCCGGTGCCTTTGAGCAGGACCTCGTTAAGACCCTGATTGAGCGCTGGCCGATGCTGCAGCCGGGATTTTGGGGCTTTCTGATCCTGGCGGTAATTTTGTTTATTGTTGCCTTTTTCCTCACGCTGATCCGCACTGTTACCCAGCACTACGACCTCCAGTTTTTTGAAAGCCTGGAGGGGTTTCAGCTGAAGGCCGGTCTGTTTAACCGGCGGGAAGCTTCTATGCAGAAGCGCAAAATTCAGCTCATCCGCTGGACCGACAATCCGTTGCGGCGGTTGCTGGGGCTGTTCCGGGTGTCCATTCATCAGGCGATTTCGGGCTCGGAGCGGGCGGCGGAGCAAATTTCTATTCCCGGGTGTAAACGGGCTCAGGTGGATGATGTAGTGCATTCGAGTTTTGAGGGTAGTGCCGGTGCTGACTTCCGGGGGCATTCCATTTCCAAAGCGTATTTTATCTGGTATATCCGGTTCATGTTGTTGCCTGCGGTGGTTTTTGGGGCGTTAGGGTATTTGTTGCAGGAGCTGCGTTTTGCTCTGCCGGCGATTGGTTTTCCGGTGCTGGGGGGCTTGTACCTTTGGGCATATCAGCAGCGTTTCCGTTTGTGGTTGTCGCCGGAGTATCTGAAGACCTCTGAGGGGGTGCTGGGGCGGACGATTACCTTATTTCCGGTCTATAAGGTACAGTCTGTACGTATCCGGCAGTCGTTTTTTCAGCGGCGCCGGGCGTTGGCTTCTGTCGAATTGTATACGGCGGGGGGGGCGGTGCGGGTGCCTTTTTTGCCGCTTGACCTGGCGCGGGCGCTGCAGGACTATGTGCTGTACCGGGTGGAAACCCGTCGGGAGGATTGGATGTGAAAAGGGGGGCTTTCTGAAGGTATGATTAGTTGGTAATGAATGCTTTAGGTGCGACCTCTACGAGGTCGGTCCGCTGGTGTGGCTGAGGGGGTGAGTAAGATTTGACCTCTGCCGAGGTCAGTTCTGCGCTGCCAGGTAGATACCCAGGTTCTGCGCAGCCTAAAATAACTTCGTGGAAGCCACCGGTTTCTAACCCATGGAAAGAGGTCGTTTTGCTGTTATGGGTAGGTGAGAGAGTAATATTTGACCTCAGCCGCGGTCAGTTCCGTGCTACCGGTCTGATGCTCGTGGAGGGGGCTGCCAAGGCTGACTTCGTAGAAGTCGTACCTTACTAATCCAGGAAACGAGGGAGGTTCGACCTCGTAGAGGTCGCATATGTACGAGCGCTATACCTGCTTTAAGTTCGAAACCTTGCCCTCACTGAAATTGATTCCGGAACCCAAACACAAAAAAAGCGAAAGTTTTTTTCTGGGATTTATGGAATTTACTACCCTCCCGCGACATATAGGTAAAAGCAATAGTTATGGCAGACTCCTATACTCAGATTTATATCCAGCTTATATTCGTGGTAAAGTACCGAAGGGCCCAGATTAGACCTGAATGGGAACAAGAGCTATATAAATACATCACAGGAATCGTAAAAAAAGGGGGCACAAAATGATAGCCATCAATGGTATGCCAGACCATACGCACCTCTTAATCGGGTTTAAACCTGCTGAATCCTTGTCTCATTTAGTTCAGGAGACGAAGAAAGCCAGTACTAATTTTATTAATGACAATCAGTTTTGCCCGCAAAAATTCCAATGGCAGCCCGGATACGCCGCGTTTTCTTATAGCAAATCTCATATGGAACGGGTATACTGGTATATTCAAAATCAAAAGGCGCACCATCGTAAACAGACCTTCCGGGAGGAGTTCTCGTCTTTCCTGAAAGCTTATGAGGTGGAAACCGGCAGGAAGCGGTCTTTTGATTTTTGGGAAAACTAGCTAAAAGTGAAGAGTGTGCGACCTCTACGAGGTCGTTTCGCTCTGGTCTGTTGAGTTGAGTAATGTGTGAGCTCTGGCGAGGTCAGTACCTGTATTACCAAGTAGGCGCTCATGGTGCGCGTCTTCCGAAGCTGGCTTGGTGGAAGTCGAGAGGATTGGAGTGCGACCTCTGCGAGGTCGTTTCGCTGCTGTGGCTGGGAGTGAGTAATGTGTGGCCTCTGGCGAGGTCAGTTCTGAGCTACAGGGCTGATACTTGTGGTGGGTTAAGGTCAGGGCACTTCAAAATTTCTACAAAATCGCTTCCTACCTTTACAATCATGAAATTGCTAATTGTAGAAGATCAGCAGGAATTGGTAGACAATATTCAGGCCTACCTCAGCCGGGGCGATGTGGTCTGTGAGGCGGCGCGCAACTTTGCGGAAGCCCAGGATCGCCTGATCTCGTTCACCTACGATATTGTACTGCTCGACCTGATGTTGCCCGATGGGAGCGGCCTCAACTTGTTGCGCCTGCTCAAGCGGATGAACCCGGAAACGGGCGTGCTCATCATTTCTGCCAAGAATGCGCTGGACGACAAGGTCAAGGGGCTGGAACTGGGGGCTGATGACTACCTGACCAAGCCTTTCCACCTTTCCGAACTCAATGCCCGCCTTAACGCCATCTTCCGCCGCCGTCGTCAGCAAGGCCACAAAGTGCTGGAGCACGGTTGCATCCTTATTGATACCGATACCCGGGAAGTCACAGTCTCCGATCAGCCCATTGCCCTGACTGTCAAGGAGTACGAGCTGCTGCTGTTTTTCATCACCAATAAGAACCGGGTGCTGACCAAGCAGGTGATCGCCGAGCACCTTTGGGGCGATGATGTGGACCTGCTGGACTCTTTCGATTTTGTGTACCAACACATTAAGAACCTCCGGAAAAAGATCGCCATCGAAGGCTGCGAGGAGCACATCAAAACTATTTACGGGCTGGGCTATAAATTTACCAACCGATGAACCTGATTGCCAAAACGACCGTATTTTACCTGCTGGTGTCTGTGCTGGTCTTTGGCATCGGTGGCTATGTGACTTACCATGTGGTGGAGACAGAGGTGATCAAAGAGACCGATTTTGCGCTGTACGACGAGGTGCAGGATATGGCTGATGACATCCGGGATGGCATCCCCTTGGAAATTCTGCGCCGCCGAAGAGCAAGCATTGAACATCTGGGCGACCACCTTCAGATTGATACTTTCTACCGGTTTTCAGATACTATCGCCCCACATCCCTACCGCGAGGGGGAAACAGAGCCCTACCGGAAGCTGGAAGCAGTGAAGGAAGTGGACGGCAGCTTTTTCCATATCACCATCACTGATGTTTTTATTGAATCCGATGATATCTACGATGTGGTGGTGGAAATCATCTGGCGGCTTTTTCTGATTCTCGGCGTCGGCATGCTGATTGCCAGTTTTCTGGTGACCCGGTGGCTGCTGACCCCTTTCCAGCGTATCCTAAGCAGTATCCGTGGATTTAATATCAAGCAGTCCGAGCCTCTGGACTTGCCCCAAACCACTACCCGGGAGTTTCGGAAGCTCAATGCTTTTGTGTCGGCTATGACAGAGCGGGCAAGGCGGGATTTCTGCACGGTCCGGGAGTTTTCTGAGAATGCTTCCCACGAAATGCAAACGCCAATCTCCATTGCGCGGGGCAAGCTGGAATTGCTGCAGGAAACCCAGTCTCTCGACCAGGAGCAGCTCCGGCTCATTGATGATGCACAGACCGCACTGAGGCGAATGTCAAAATTAGGCAGTGCCCTGCTGCTGCTTACTAAAATTGAAAACCACGAGTTCCGGGCGCAGCATAACATTGACTTTTCAGCGATTGTCAACGCCTGTATTGATAACTTCGAGGAACTGGCCATGCTGCGGGGCCTGCCAGTGAAGCGGGAAGTGGAGCCCGGTGTGAAAGTTGCCCTCGACCCCACGCTCGCTGACGTGCTGGTCTCTAATCTGGTGCGCAACGCCATCCGCCATAATCAGGAAAACGGTGCTATTGAGATCCGTCTTGACCAGGAGCGCCTTCTCATCCGCAATACCGGTGCGCCCCCTACCATTCCTACCCGGGACCTCTTTAAGCGCTTCCGCAAAAGCCAGCAATCGGAGAAATCCATGGGGCTGGGGCTGGCCATTGTCAAGAAGATTTGCGACACCAACCGGCTATCCGTTAGCTACGATTTTCAAGACGGCTGGCACGAAATAAGTGTGATTTTTCCGACAAATGTTTAAACTTCAGAATTGCTTCAATATTACTACAGGTGAGCGATAGAATCGCCCTTTACCTTTGTCGTAAATAAGAATTAAGCATGAAGTTTCACCTGACCTTACTCACTTTCCTGCTCAGCCTTCCTTTTTTGTATGCCGCGAATGCATCCCTTTCAGACCCTGGCGATGATATGAAGGGCCTGGTCAAGGGGCAAATTGTGGATGCCTCCTCAGGGGCACCACTGGAATATACCACGGTATCCGTTTATGCATTACCAGACAGCAATCTGGTGACCGGTGGTATAACGGATGGGGAGGGCATCTTCTCCATAGAGCTGAAAACAGGCCGCTACTATCTGGAAGTGGCTTATATTTCTTATCAAAAGCTGGAAACAAAGCCTTTCGAGATTGCTCGCGGCCGGATGAGCGCCGACTTGGGCAGAATAGAAATGCAGCCCGATGCGACAACCCTTCAGGAAGTGGAAGTTAGGGCGGAGAAAAGCCGCATGCAGATGTCGCTGGACAAGCGCGTATTCAATGTCGGCAAGGACCTGGCCAACCTGGGCGGTTCGGCTACGGATGTGCTGGACAACGTCCCTTCGGTTACAGTGGATGTGGAAGGCAACGTCAGCCTGCGTGGTAGCGGGGGCGTCCGTATCCTGATCAATGGCCGCCCTTCGAGCCTGGTTGGCGTAGGGGATACTGATGGCTTGCGCAACATCCCAGCCAACCTGATCGAGCGGGTGGAAGTGATTACCAACCCCAGTGCCCGTTACGAAGCCGAGGGCATGGCAGGTATCATCAATATCATTCTCAAGAAGGAAAAGCGGAAAGGCTGGAACGGTTCGGTGGACATCACCGGTGGCTACCCGGAACGGGCGGGCCTGGCGATCAACACCAACTACCGCCTCAAGAAGTGGAATTTCTTTGCCAACTACGGCCTGACCTACCGGCAGAGCCCGGGCAGCGGCAGCCGCTACCAGGAAGTCTACGACCGCAATGAATTTGGCCCGGATACGACCTTTATTCAGGACCTGACCCGGGAGCGCACCCGCGGCGGCTGGGACAATAACATCCGTGTGGGTACAGATTACAGCTTTAGTGAGACCAGTACGCTGACCGCCAACTTTACATACAGCGTAGAGGATGGCGACAACATCTCCGAAATTGTGTACCGCGATTATATCAACAACCTTGACAACCCTACCGGTATCAGTACCCGTACCGACAATGAGCGGGAGGAGGAAGCCGACCTGGAGTATGTGATGTCTTACCGCAAAGAGTTCAAAGGCAAGAAAGGGCACAGACTCACTACAGATATCCGCTACCAGGACAGCGAAGAGCTGGAAACCTCCACCATCCGGGAAGCGTATTTTACGCCCGAGTTTGTAGAGACTGGGGCTAACGAGCTGGAGCAGCGATCCAGCAACCTGGAACTGCAGCGGCAATTGATCTGGCAGGCCGACTACGTGCGCCCCTTCGCAGAGGAAGGCAAATTCGAAGCCGGCCTGCGCGCTGGATTGCGCAATATTGAAACCAACTTCATGGTGGATGAGTTTGGCGCAGGGGGTTGGGAGAACCTGCCGGAATTTACCAATAACTTCCTCTTTGACGAAGACGTCTACGCAGCTTATTCCAGCATCGGGAACAAATATGGCGACTTTTCCTTCCAGGCAGGGCTAAGGGCTGAATATACCAATATGGTCACTGAATTGGTCGCTACCGATCAGGTTAATCCCCGCGAATACTTCAACCTGTTCCCCAGTGTGTTCCTGGGCTACGACTTGAGCGAAAGCGGCAACTCCATGCAAGTGAGCTACAGTCGCCGCATCAACCGGCCCAATTTCTGGAGCCTGAACCCCTTTTTCAGCTTCAGCGATGCCCGGAATATTTTTACCGGCAACCCTAACCTGGACCCCGAATTCACGGATTCTTACGAGATTAATTATTTGAAGTATTGGGATAATGCCTCCATGACGGCGGGGATTTTCTACCGGTATACTACGGGCAAGACAGAGCGCATTCAGCGGGTCAATTCTGAAGGGGTTTCTTTTACCCAGCCCGAAAACCTGGCTACTGAAGATGCTTATGGATTGGACGTCACCTTTTCCTTCTCTCCCAAGGAGTGGTGGGACATCGACGGCAACGTCAACTTCTTCCGCTCCATCATTTCCGGAGAGTCAGAGGCTGGGCAAGACCTCAGCGCGGACGCCCTTACCTCCTTTGGCCGGCTGACTTCTCAGATTACCCTTTGGGAAGAGCTGAATACCCAAATCCGCTTCAATTACCGCGCCCCGCGAAATGACCCTCAAGGGCGGGATAAGGCCTTATACCATATGGACCTGACCCTTAGCAAAGATATTTTGGACAAGAAAGGCACCCTGACCTTTTCGGTGAGCGATGTCTTCAACTCCCGGCGCTGGCGCTACGTCAACGAAGGTCCCGGCTTCTACAGCGAAGGCGAATTTCAGTGGCGCGCCCGTCAGGCCCGTTTGACCTTCTCCTACCGCATCAATCAGCAGAAGAAGCGCCGTGGCAACTACGGTGGCGGCTACGGTGGTGGCGGCGGAGATTTTTAAGATTATTCATACACTACTTTGTGAAAATTGGTTGGCGGCGGGTGAATGGTATCCGCTGCTTTTTTGTTGATAGAATGGATAGGTTAATTTTTAGACTATAGTTTATTCGCTTTGAAAAAAAGCCTGGACATGCAGGTCTGAATGTCAGAGGCTCAGTTACTATTGAGCTGGTTAGGAAAATGACTGTGGGTAAAATTGCACAAAACAGAAAGTGACCACCGGCTATCAATACTAGTGCGACTAGTCCGAAATAGCACAGCGTATTTCACGCTTGGGCGCCCCGGTTTTACTGGGTTTCTTCGGTTAGTCATTTCTGAAACACTCCACTAGGGGGGCAACCCTCTGCATTTGAGCGCGATAGCTGCTGGGGTAGAGCTTCCTGCTCTGCTCCAGCTTACCCACGAACAAAGGAAGAGCGTCATCAGTCAGATCAGCGGCATCAGTGTACTTCTCACCCCACTGTCCCAAAGCGGACATCCACCCCACCAATATTTTCCCTACTTTAGCACCCGATGAGCACCCAACTGCAAAGCACAGCCCTTTTGCTTTTCCTCCGCAATGAGCAGGACGAAGCGCGATGCAAGCCCCTGGCCGGCAGCCAACAGGCGAGTGCTGCGCTCTTCCGCCGGTTCAACCGCTATGCCATACAGCAGGCGCGGCGTACCGGGCTGCCGCTTTTCGTCATTCAGGGTGATCAGCAGGTAGGGTCCACCTTCGGCGAACGGCTGGCTAATGCTTATCAATCGGTCTTTGAGCTGGGGTACGAGCGCGTGATTGCTATCGGCAACGACTGTCCCGAACTGAACACCGGTTTGCTGCTGCAAGCCGCAGGTGCGCTGGAAGAACATGGGTTGGTTCTTGGGCCTACACAAGACGGTGGCGCTTATCTGATCGGGCTGCAGCGGTCCACTTTTGACCCTGTCGCTTTTGCGAATCTGCCCTGGCAGACCGATACGGTTTATGAAGCCCTTCAGACTTTGGCCCATGAGGCAGTCGCTGTGCTGAGTACCTCTTACGATGTGGACCACTCCGAAACTTTACGCCGGCAGCTTTGGCGCCTGCCTGTTGCCTTGCGCCGTGTGCTTCGCTGTTTGACAGGGCAGGGGAGTGGTGCCGTTTTTCAATTACAATGGCGCCCCTTTCACCTTGTAATATTGCGTTCCCTCGGTCTGCGTGCGCCTCCCTTCGCAGCTTTTCTGTAGCATTTTTACCTGTAATAGCATGAAAATGAGGGCTTAGCCCCGCTAACTGATGCAGAATGGTCGCCGGTTATGATCTGACCCGGTGGGCATTTCCGTACCTCTTTTCAACATCTCACTATTTCAAATACTCACTTTTATGAAAATCCAATTGACGCTCCTGCTGAGCTTCATCACTACTGCTGGTTTGCTGGCACAGGCCGACCTCAACGTCAATCTGATCAATTACCTGACGGATGCGCCGGTTGCCGGTATGAGGGTCCGCCTGCTTAATGAAAGCCGTGGCCTGGAGCGTTTGGCTACTACCAACGATCAGGGCGTGGCGACTTTTAAAGGCTTGCCTGAAGTCACGGGTTATAAAGTGGTTACGGACGAAACGGAGGCGTTTCTTTCCGGGGAGTCGGACCTGTTTAGCATCCGGTCTAATCAAAATCCAACCATCACTCTCGCGCTATTTGAGAACCGGCACATTGCCCTTGATGCAGTGGAGGTCTCTGCGGCTTCAACGACTCAAATCAACAGCACCGACGCGGAAGTATCCTTCGAGTTGAAACAACGGGAAATCGAAGAACTGCCCATCGAAGGGCGGGACATTACCCGGGTGCTTTTCCGCCTGCCCAACGTCTCCCAGGCCACGGGCTTCTATCCGGAAGCACCCAATGTAGGCATCAACGGCGCCAACCCGCTCTTCACCAGCTACCTCATCGACGGCATGGACAATAACGAGCGTTTTCTGGGCGGCCAGAAGTTTGCCATCCCGGTGGGCTTCACCCGCAACGTCACGGTGCTGACCAACAACTACAGCGCAGAGTATGGCCTTACGGCAAACGGTATCGTGAACATCACCACCAAAAGCGGCAGCAATGAGTTTGGAGGAGAAGCTTTCCTGATCACCCGCCCCGGGCCAGCCATCGACGGGCAGTCGGACTTTGCGCAGCGCGATCTTTCCGGCAACCCGGTCAAGGATGGCTTTCAGCGCTATCAGGCAGGTGTGGGCTTCGGCGGGGCCATTGTGCAGGATCAGACCTTTTACTACCTCAACGTAGAGCATACCACCGACCTGAAAGACAACCTCCTCAACTCCGATGCCCTGGGCGTGAACGAAACGGTCCGCGGCGAAAACAACTTCACCTACATCTCTGGTAAGCTCGACCACAACTGGAGCCCCAACTTCACCTCCAGCCTGCGGGCGAATGTTGGCCTCGTGAATATTGAGCGGCAGGGCGGCGGGCTCGACGGGGGTGTCACTTTCCCCTCTGCGGGCAGCGTGCAGGACCGTAACTCCCTGCTGGTCGCTTTGAAGAACAACTACATCGGCGACAATTTTAGCGCACAGACCAATGTACAGTACAGCCGCTTCCGCTGGAACTACGGGCGTGCACTCAACGGCCCCGGTCCGCAGGTGACGATTTTTAATCCCAATGACATCACCGTGGGTGTAATTGGCCATCCGGGCTTTGTCTTTGATGAAACGGAAAACACGGTACAGTTCCAACAAAAATTCAACTACTACGCCGGCAACCATACCCTTAAAGCCGGCCTGGCAGTCATCTCTGCTGACCATCAGCTCTTCGGGGGTGGCAATGTGGATGGCAACTACACCGTCCGCCTTACCCAAGACCAACTTGATCAGGTGCGGGGGCTCGGCCGGGGCAGTGCCCTGAATGTGAACGACATCCCGGGCGATGTGGAAGTTCTGGGCTATGCCGTAGAATTACGCCCTACTTCCTTCGGCGCTCGGCAGACCATCTACTCCGCCTACCTGGAGGATGAATGGCGGGCGACTTCCCGCCTGACCGCCACTCTCGGCTTGCGCTACGATTATGACAACCTCTCCGCTGGTGGCTCCGATGAGGGCGATTACAACAACATCGCGCCCCGCCTCAACCTCAACTACAAGCTCGGTCGGCGCAGCAGCCTGCGCGGGGGCTACGGCATTTTTTACGAAAAAATCCCCTATGCCATCTACAGCGATGCGCTACAGCAGAACACCACAAGCGCGGACTATCGCAAGCAGATTCAGTACTTTGTCGATCAGGGCATACTGCCGGCGGACACAGATGTGAGTGCCGTCACCTTTGAGGGCAACCTCAGCGGCTTTGCCTCCAACGTAGGTTATCTGCAGGGCCCCTCGGCGGAGAGCCTGCAGGAGCAGCGCGAGGGCGTCTTCAGCAACGAGCGCCGCATCCTCAATCCCAATGGTTACGACAACCCCTACACCCACCAAATGGCGCTGGGCTATCAGCTGCAGATGAACAACAACAGCCTGTTCTTCGTGGACCTGGTGCACAACCGCTCCTTCAACCTGCTGCGCCTGCGCAACCTCAATGCCGCCGCCCCCTACGAGGTGGATCCGGACAATCCGCAGGTGCGCACCATTGCCGAAGCCGATGCCTCCCGCCCGCTGCCGATTATTGACGGCAACAGCGCGGTGATCAACGGGGAGACGCTTACCGGCGTGGCCCGCAATGTGGTGATGAGCGAAACCGCTGGCGAGTCGCGCTACTACGCCGCAAGCTTCAACTTCCAAAAGGCGAGGGGAGAGGACGACTACAGCTTCCGCCTCAACTACACCCTGTCGTACCTGGAGAACAACACCGAGGATATCAACTTCCGCGCTATGGATGCCAATGACTTCGAAGCGGAGTGGGGGCCGAGCATCAACGACCGCCGCCACATCATCAATACCATCTTCACGTACTATCCGGTGGACAACCTCTCGCTGACCGTCGCTGGGCTGATCCAAAGCGGGCAGCCGATCAACCGTACGCCGCTTCCCGTCAGCTTTGTGGTGGTGGATAAGAATGGCAACCCCGTGCAGCAGCAGCTCACCGCCCCGGACGGCACCCCTGCCTTCGACCAAAATGGGGATCCCATCCTGGTGGATGTCACGGCTTCTACCACCGACCTCAACGGTGATGGCGCCTCCTTCGGCGATGCCTACGTGGGCAACAGCGACCGCTTCCCGGGCGAAAGCCGCAACAGTGACCGTCTGCCCTGGTCCAATACTTTTGACGTAGGGCTGCAGTACGATTTTGAGATTGGGGAAAGCGCCTTGCAGCTGCGGGCAGATATTTTTAATGTTTTTAATACCCAAAACCTCAGTGGATACAGCAACAACGCCACGCAGTCGAATCAGATTCAGCCGGGCTCGGCGGCAAGCGGGCGGCTGATCCGCCGGAATGCGAGTGCGCCGCGGCAGTTTCAGTTTACCTTGCGGTACGTGTTTTAATTAATTTTTTATAGTCCACCATGATTTCCAAAATCATGGTGGACTATAAAAAATAAAAACCACCACCATGATCAAAGCAGCTGTCATCGACAACGGCATCGTTGGGCTCCGCGAGAGCTACATCGATCAGCCGCACGTGCAGTACGATTTCCTGCCTACCCATCAGGCCATCGCGCCGGACTTCAGCCTCTACGACCTGCTCGTCGTCCCCAATGGTACCGATCAGGTGGCCATGTACCGCTGGCGGGAAGCCGTACAAAGTTTTTTAAATGAAGGGAAAACCCTGTTCTGCTTCGACGGTTGGTTTACCAACTGGCTGCCTGGCAGTCAGTGGGTGGCGGACAACAGTAAAAAGACCATCGACATCCGATACACCCTGGAAGCGGACCGCTACGACCTGTTTGAGGGCGTGGACCTCGACCATTTCATCTTCTCCAACGGCATCAGCGGCTGGTGGGCCTGCGGCTTCATTCAGCCTGCCCCCAATGCCGAAGTAGTAGTCGCCGACACCTGGGGGCGCTGCATCATGCTGCTGGATGAGCAGACCACACCGGGCAAAATCTTCGCCACGGCAAGCGGGCCGCTGGGCGACTATGCTTACGGCACCACAGATGATGCGGGCTCTATGGAAGGGCTGACCCGGCTGTACCATAATTTACTCACCAAACTCATTAAAATACCGGTATCATGATAGGATTGCTATTCAACGGTGTCTGGTCACAGTATGCTTTCGCGAAAGCGGGAAAGTACCAGCACCTGTACCGACTGCTGTACATTCACGATCTCACGGAAGCCTCCCTGCAAGGCCTCAGAGCCATCGCCGTGCCCTTTCAGTCCAATCAGGCGGCGATCCGGGAGCGACAAAGCCTTATTTATGGCTTCCTGAAACAAGGCGGCAAAGTCTTTGTCGCCGGCGACAGCACTGCCGACTGGCTCGATGCGCAGTGGGAGGACCGCCCGGTCAATAATTACTGGTGGGTAAAAGACCCCAACAACCCGCCCGTCTCCCAAACCGATTACAGCCACCCGATTTACGAAGGTTTGAGTGCCCGCCACGCCTGCTGGCACACCCATGGCGTATACACCCGCATCCCGGAGCATGCCCGCATCGTGCAGGTCAACGGTAAGGGAGAGGTCATCTCCTGGGAGACCAACCACTACGGCGGCACCCTGTTTGTGACCACGCTTGACCCGATTGTGGAGCACGGCATTCAACAAATCACCCACCTCGACAATTATGTGGATAAGCTGACCGAGTGGCTGGGCGGCAGGAAGCCGGTGGGGCGCTTTGAGATGCAGTCGGCGGATTATGGTGTGGCCTGGGAACACGATTGATCAAACCGAAAGAAGCAATACGTATGACAAGAATGACTTTTTGCAGCCTTATACTAATGGCGCTGCTGTCAGCTTGTGGAGGCAGCAGCCCGGAGGCTCCGCACCAAGACCTCTCCCAAATGAGCTGGCCCGCGATCGAAGCCGAAGCCAAAGGCGCCACCCTCACCCACATGATGTGGACAGGCGATCCCCTCATCAACGACTATATGCAGAACTACGTCAAGCCGGAGGTGAAGGAGCGCTACGGCATTGAGCTCAACATCGTAAGCGGGCAGGGTGCGGCCATCGTACAAACGATGATGGCAGAGCTGCAGGCCGGCAAAACCAAGAGCGAAGTCGATATGATGTGGATCAACGGGGAGACCTTCTATCAGCTGCGGCAGATCAAAGCGCTGCACGGCCCGTGGACGGAACAGCTGCCCAACGCGCAGTACATCGACCTGGACAATCCCTTCATCGGCGTCGACTTTCAGCAGCCGGTGGACGGGTACGAATGCCCCTGGGGCAACGTGCAGATGGCTATCATTTACGATACGCTGCGCACGCCCAATCCGCCGCAGGACCGGGAAGAGTTGCTGGCTTACGCCAAAAAGCATCCCGGCACCTTTACCATCGACACCCGTTTTACCGGGCTGACCTTCCTCAAAGCCCTGCTGATTGATATCGCGGGCGGGCAGGAGGCTTTGGCTGGCGACTTCGACGAAGCCAAATACAAGCAGTACGCCCCGCAGCTGTGGGACTACCTGCGCGAGCTCAAGCCTTACCTATGGAAGGAAGGGCAGTCCTTCCCGGAAGGCGTAGCGCCCATGCATCAGATGTTTGCCAACGGCGAGCTGCACTTCACCATGAGCAACAACGACTGCGAAGTGGACAATAAGGTGCTGCAGGGTGTCTTCCCGGAGAGCGTCCGCAGTTACGTCTGGAAGCCGGGTACCATTCAAAACTCCCATTACCTGGGCATTGCCAAGCACTCGGCCAATAAAGCCGCTGCCATGGTGGTCGCTAATTTCATGATCTCCCCGGAAGCGCAGTACCGCAAGATGGACCCGGCCATCTGGGGCGACGGCACCGTGCTCAGCCTCGACAACCTGCCCGACGATTGGGTGGCTAAGTTCCGCAACCTCCCCAACCGGCAGTACGCGCCCGACCGGGAGGCCATTCAGGACAGGGCCCTAATGGAACTGGCACCGGAGTATATGATCCGCCTGGCGGAAGATTTTCGTAAAGAAATCATAGAAGGCTAATGCAGCAGCGGTGGGCAGCATACGGGGGCAGAAGCCTGTTTGTCCTGCTTTCGGCCGTGCCGATTGTAGCGGGGGTGAGCTACGCACTGCTCTATAGCCTCGGGCTGACGGGCGTACTGTCGGAAGGCTTCACCCTGGCGCACTGGCAGGAGATACTGGGCGATACGGCGTTCTGGCGCACCCTGGGCTTTAGTTTGTACGTGGCGGCAGTGAGTATCCTGATTGCGCTGGGGCTGTCCCTGGCGCTGGTGCTCCGCTCGCCTAAGGTTTTCACCCAAGGCAGGTTGTCGTCTTTCATCTACCTGCCTCTGAGCATACCGGCTATCGTGATGGCCTTTTTCATCTTCCAACTGCTGGGCAAAGGCGGCTGGCTGTCGCGGGTGTCGCATCAGTTGGGGCTCATCAGCGCGCTGGAGCAGTTCCCAGACTGGGTAAACGACAATTACGGCATCGGCATCATCGTGGCGCATGTGATTATGGCGACGCCCTTTTTTACCATCTTCTTCGCCAATCTGTACCAAAATGAGCGGCTGGGAGAGTACCTCCACCTGGCGGCTACGCTTGGCGCGAAAAAATGGCAGCGCGTCTTACGGGTGGCGTTGCCAGTGCTGCTGCGGCGGGGGCTGGCTACGGTGTTTTTGTACTTCATGTTCGTCATGGGCAGCTACGAAATCCCACTGCTGGTCGGCAGCCAATCTGTGCAGATGGTATCGGTGCGGACCATTCAGCGGCTGCAGCGCTACAACCTGGAAGATATCCCGGAGGCTTATGCGATTAGTGTGGCGTATACGGTACTGGTTCTGCTGCTGCTGGCGCTTATGCTGGCGTACAACCGAAATCAACTGGGCCGCGCATGAGCAAGTTCACTAAAATAGCGCTGATCGGGCTGATCCTCTTCCCCTTCGCCTTCCTGCTGATGCTGTCGGTAGGGCGGCAGTGGCCCTATCCGGCTATTTTTCCGGAGCAGTGGTCGCTGAGCAACTGGCAGCTGGTACTGGGCGGCAGCGAAGGCCTGGGCAACAGTGTGCTGCTTTCAGTGTTGTTATCGCTAAGTGTGGCTACGCTGTCCACGGGGCTGAGTTTCTGGGTGAGCCGGCATATTGCCTACCACCCGAAGCGAGAAGCCTGGCTGAGCCTGGCGTACTTTCCGTACGTCTTTGCACCGGTCATCCTTGCGGCCTGCCTGCAGTTCTTTTTCATAGTGGCCGGGCTGTACGGGACCTTTGGGGGCGTGTTGCTGGCGCAGTTATTCATCACCTTTCCCTACGGCGTCATTTTCTTTAGTAGCTTCTGGAATGAGCGGCTGCGCAGTATGGAAGAGCTGGTGAAAACGCTGGGCGGCAGTACCCTTCAGGCTTACGCCAAAGTGCTGGTGCCGGTGGCAAAGGGCGCGCTGATGACCTGCTTTTTTCAGCTCTTCCTCATCTCCTGGTTCGAGTACGGGCTCACCAACCTGATCGGGGTGGGGAAGGTGCCAACGCTGACGCTGCGGGTCTTTCAGTACGTGAACGAAGCTAATATTTTTCTGGCGGCCCTGGCGAGCTGCCTGTTAATCCTCCCTCCGGTAGCCTTGCTGTGGCTAAACCGGGCGGTGGTCTTCCGGGAACGTATCGCGCCGTAGGTGCGAAATGTAGGTAACGCGCCTTTAGGTGCGAAACATGGGTAGAACAAAATGCATATGCAAATCGCGCCGTAGGTGGGAAATGTAGGTAACGCGCCGTAGGTGCGAAACATGGGTAAACGACAGCCAATGCTGGACATAAAAAACATCAACAAGCAATACAAAGGAGAAGCCGTCCTGCAAGATCTCAGCTTCACCCTAAAGGCGCACGAAATGCTCAGCATCCTCGGGCGCTCCGGCAGCGGCAAAACCACCCTGCTCAAGGTACTGGCCGGCCTGGAAACCGCCGACCGCGGGCAATTGCTGCTCGACGGGCAGGACCTATCCCCCGTACCGCCCAATCAGCGGGGGATTGTGTACCTCTATCAGGAGGCGCTGCTGTTTCCGCACCTGAATGTGTTTGAAAATATCGCTTTCGGGCTGCGGCTGTGGCAACGCCCGGAAGCGGAGATTAGGGAAAAAGTAAACGCCCTGCTGGAACGGCTCGAACTGCCGGAACAAGCCCGCAAAATGCCGGAACAACTGTCCGGTGGGCAGCGGCAGCGCGTAGCCTTTGGGCGGGCGCTGATCATTGAGCCGCGGGTGCTGCTGCTGGACGAGCCCTTCGGGGCCCTCGATACGGAGACCCGCCGGAGCATGCAGCAACTGCTCAAGCGGGTGGCTAAAGATCTCGGCCTGACCGCTATTTTCGTGACCCACGACCTCAAGGAAGCCATGCTCATGGGCGACCGCCTCGGCATGATGCAAGGCGGACAATTAAAAATATACGGCAGCCGCGCCGAATTTATCGCGGACGAATCCACCGGCGCCCGGGAAGAGGCCCGGTTTTGGACAGATCTCCATGATTTAAAATTGACAAAATGAAAGTAGACTTCAACCACTGCGAATCTTTATACTGGGTATTTACCCAATTGTGCAACGACGAGTGCGACCACTGCTACAACGATTCCGGCCCCTACGGTGCCCGCATCAGCGAGGAAGAGTGCATGATGATCATCGATAACCTGCCGGAGCGCATTGACCGTATCATCCTTTCCGGCGGGGAGCCTATCGCGGACCGCAAAAAGCTGTACAATATCCTGGATGCTTTGCGCGAACGCTACACCGATCAGGGCACCCAAATTATGCTGCAAACCAACGGCGACCTGCTGACGGAAGAAATCCTGGACATTCTCATCGAAAAAGGCGTGACCCGTTTTGACATCGCAAGTATCGACCGTTTCCACAAAAAGGCCGGCGCCCGGCTGATGGAGCTGGCTGAGTTGTTCGAGTCCCGGGGCGTCAACGGGGAGGACAAAGACCCCCTGGTGAACAAACAAAACTACCTGCACGGCCATCCGCTGAGCTGGGGAGCCTGGGGCGCTACCGATGACATGTGGCTGGGGGGCAACTGGGCCCGCGGCCGAGCTATGGAAAAAGACATCTGGAAGCGCGACCCGGAGCACAATTTCTGCACCATCCTCTCCGGTGCCCGCAACTTCCTGGGCGGCTACGAGGACATCCCCCAGGAAATCAGCATTCAGCTGTGGCGGATCAATCCCTGCTGCCCGGGCACGAAATTCCCCATGGGCGATGCCCGGAAGGAAAAAGTAGCCGATGTGCTTGTCCGCATGGCCGAGCACCCCGTTTTCAAAAAACTGAACGAAGGCGACCCCTGGCGCATGGGCGAGCACCTGGGCGTAACGGAGGCCGAAGCCAAAGCCCGCACCCGGGAGCTGGAGAATATCTGTCTGTACTGCGATGCCTTCTTCAATGATCACCTGCAGGATATGAACCCGGATACCTTCGTGGAGTTGCCGGTGGTGAATGCGTAAACGAACATTTGCTGCCTGCCTGCCTTTCAGCAGTAAAGGCAATTATGAAAGTACTGATTATTGGAGCGAACGGGCAAATCGGCACACAGCTGGTAGATAAACTAAAGGACAGCCAACACGAGCCGGTGCCCATGGTGCGCAAGGAAGAAGACGTGAGTACCTTTAAGGAGAAGGGGACGAATCCGGTACTGGCCGATCTGGAAGAAGACATTGGCCATGCCTTTGAGGGCATTGACGCCGTGGTGTTTACTGCAGGCTCTGGCGCAGACACCGGTAAGGATAAAACGGAACTGGTTGATAAACAGGGTGCCGTCAAAGCCATTAACGAAGCCAAGTCCAAAGGCATCGACCGGTTCGTAATGGTCAGCGCCTTCGGTGCCGACTTTGAGCCGAAGGAATGGCCCGACTCTATGAAGCACTACTACGAAGCCAAGGCTGCTGCCGACAACCACCTCATCTCCTCCGGGCTGAACTACACCATCCTCAAGCCGGGCCGCCTGACCAACGACAGCGGACAGGGCAAGGTAGACATCGGCGAGCGTACGCAGGAGCGTATGGGCGAAATCCCCCGCGAAGATGTGGCCACCACCATACGGGAAATCCTGGACCGCCCGAATACCTACCGGGGCTCTTATGAGATGCTGCAGGGAAATCAGCTGATTGAGCAGGCGGTGGAGCGGATTTAGGGGCTTGCAGAGATTTTAGAAAAGTCCTTATCTTCGGGAAAAGTAATCAACGTTGATGCGGTACTTCAATACTTCAGGTCCGAATAATCCAAAGCAGCACTACACGATAGAGCGTACCCCTCTCATCAAGAAGGGACAACAGTTAGTGGCGCAGGAACGGTATTTTACGATTTGGGCACCCCGCCAAACGGGTAAAAGCACCTATTTCCGGCAATTAGCAGGATTTCTGGAGGAAGAAGGTTATAAAGTAGCGCACACTAATCTGGAAAGCCTGCGGAATGCTCCCCTGTCCACCTTTCTCGAAATATTTGCCAGCGATCTGGACCGGCAGTGGGGAACGGCTCTGCCGCAGACAGATATTGCCGGGTTTTTCCACGCCATTGAACAACTCAAAGAGGAAAAACTCGTCCTGATTATCGATGAGGTGGAAGGGGTGAATGAAGCTTTTTTTGGGGACTTTTTACATTCGATCCGGCGTGCCTACCATTCCCGCCACGCTCATGGTCTGAAAAGCGTCATTCTGGTGGGCGTCACCAATATTCTGGGTGTGGTGAGCGATAACGCTTCTCCGTTCAACATCGCAGACAACCTGGACATCCCCTATTTTTCAGACGAAGAAGTGCAAACCCTGCTCCATCAGCATGAGTCGGAAACCGGGCAGCGTTTTGCGGAAGCGACCATTCGAAAAGTCAGCACCATCACCGCTAATCAACCAGGTCTGGTTAACGGCTTTGCAGCTAAATTGGTGGAGTTTTTTCCGGATCGCCCGGTATTGGATGAGGCTGCTTATTTGGAGGTGGAAGATTGGTATCTCACCGAATCGATAGACAAGAACTTTGAAAATATTCACAACAAGGAAAAAGAAGAGCGCAGGCTTGTAGAGCGTTTACTATTTACTGAGGATAAAATCCCATTTAAAATTGACCGCCCGAGTATCAAGTACCTGCACACTAATGGCTTGATAAGAAAAGACGAAGATGGATTCGTAACCTTTTGGGTACCTTTTTACAAAAAACGCCTGTACGATGCCTTCTATCCCTACACCAACGGGGAGCAAAAGCGCATTACCCGCTCTATTTATGCCCCGGAGTACTTCACCTCTGAGGGCGGATTGAATTTTGAAAAGCTGATCGCTGCCTACAAGGCTTACGTCAAACGCCGTGGTTTTGCCCCTTTCCGGGAAAAAGACGCCGACGGCAACTATAAATCCATCCGGGAAGCGGCATTGATTTACAGTTTTGAGACCTACATTCACGCTATCGTCGAGGAGCTGGGCGGTAAAATTTACCGGGAAGCCGATACTGGTCTTGGTAAAAGCGATATGATTATCAATATCCGGGGGCAGGAATTTGTCATTGAGACGAAGGTCTACTACAGCCCCGGAAAGTTTGAATCCGGCAAACGGCAGCTCGCCTACTACTGCCAAAGCCTCGGCCTCACCACCGGGCTCTACCTCGTCTTTTGCCCCAATAATATTGCCTACCCGGACATTGTGCGGGAAGGGCAGGAAGACTTTGAAGGGACAGAAATTCATACCCACCTCATCCCCTACGATGAGGATAAGTTCTGAACTAATGCATTATCACCATTTTGGTGCCAACGGCTAAACCCGGAAAGGATGGGTTTGGGCGTCTACCCGACGCACGAGTTTGCTGCTGTACATTGGCACAGAAATGCTGACGCGAAGCAGGTTTAAACTCCACACCGTTCCGTTGTCGGTATATCCGCTTGGGGAGCAAATTTCGCTGCCTCAGCTAAATATTCATTTTAAAACATTCAGAGTTGCTTCAGGGCTCGATTAAGAAAAGGGGTAGCAGCCTACCTCTTAATTTATTGCTTAGCTTTGCAGTAAAAAGCAACCAGCATGTTGAGAATAAGTATTTTCTTAGCCCTCGTGGCCATCCTTGGGAGTTGTAAATCAGAGCCTAAAGCCGATCAGGAAGTTTCTGTCTATCAACTCGGCGAAGCCAATATGAAAGTAAGTGGGTCGGCTGAGGCCCTTCCCCACTTCGAGAAAGGCCTGTTGCTGCTTCATAGCTTTGAATACGAAGATGCGCGTGCAGCTTTCCAAAAAGCGCAAAAAGCAGACGCTGATTTTGCGATGGCTTACTGGGGAGAGGCTATGACCTACAATCAGCCCATCTGGCACCGGCAGCAATACGAACAGGGCAAGGCTGCACTCGAGAAGCTGGGGCCGAACTCCGGTGAGCGGTTACAAGCAGCGGCGCTCGAACTGGAAAAAGACTTGCTACGGTCTGTGGAAATCCTCTATGGGGATGGCAAAAAAGCGGAGCGGGACAAAGCCTACGCCGATTACCTTAGTGAACTATACGAGAAATACCCGGGTCATCAGGAAGTGGCGGCTTTTTATGCTTTATCTCTGCTGGGGGCTGTACAGGAAGGGCGCGACAAGGCTTCGTTTGAGAAAGGGGCGGGCATCGCAAAGGGTATTCTCAACGAGAACCCGGACCATCCGGGAGCATTGCATTACCTCATTCATTCTTACGATGACCCAGAGCACGCTCGCCTGGCACTGAGCGCCGCCAATCGTTATGCCGAGGTGGCCCCAGATGCAGCCCACGCCTTACATATGCCTTCTCACATCTATGTCGCTATGGGCATGTGGGACGAAGTAATCACCTCTAATATTGCTTCCTACGAGGCTAGTGTCAATCGGATGAAGGCTAAGGGGCTTGGCCATGATGCCCGTAGCTACCATGCTTTTCATTGGCTTCTTTACGGTTACCTGCAGCGCGAAAAATTTGAAGAAGCAGAGCGCATTATGGAAGACATGATCCGATATACTCAAGCCCAACCTTCTGTCACCGCCCGCTCTTACCTAGTACGAATGTTGGGCAACTTTTTGGTAGAAACCCAAGACTGGGATCACCCTCTTGCAGCGACCCAGGTAGACCTCCGCGAGCTGAATATCAGCCATCAAGCTATAGCCCATTTTCTGGATGGCATGCAAGCCTATCGCCAGCAAGACGAGCAGCGGCTGGGAGCGGTCATTGACACCCTGGCAGAAAAGCGGCAGCAAGCTACGATTATGATGGCGACTGTGGGCAGCGCCGAGGTGCCGATGTGCAGTGCCAATATCGCCTGGGGAAAAGTCAATAAAACGGATATCAAAAAGGCAGAGACCATGGAGCTTCAGTTGAAAAGCTTACTCTGGCAGCTGAGGGGAGATGAAAAAAAGACCGAAAAGTATATCGTACGGGCGGTGAACACTCAAGACCGGCTGGATTACAGCTATGGCCCTCCGGAAGTGGTGTACCCCGCCTTTGAGTTTTACGCCGATTACCTGATGGAGCGTGGGGCTTATGCCAAAGCGCTGGCTATGTACAAGAAGGCACTGGAAAGAGGGCCGGGCCGCCGCCTGCCAGTGAACGGAGAATTGAAAGCTGCCGAGAAGCTGAAACCAGTGCAGTAAACCATGGATTGCATAAAAAAACAGCCGCCCACGCCAAAGGGCGCAGACGACTGATTGGGGGGAATCTAAATCTTATAGTCCGCCAACCCAAAATTTGTGATTTCTGACTTGCTCTTTTTCCACCTC
>CAZNSK010000090.1:0-25097 GCA_964575505.1 uncultured Phaeodactylibacter sp. | reverse complement strand
TAATAAGCACATCCTGGTCGTCGTCGCCGTCCACATCCGCAAAGGCGATCGAGGCATCGCGAACGCCGTCAAAAGGCGTGTCTGGCATTTCGGTGAAATTGCCGAATCCATCATTAATATACAGTCTAGACATAGGAACATAAACGGGACTAGCAACTTCGTGCCCCGAGATGAGCACATCCTGATCGTTATCGCCATCCACATCCACAAAAGCGATTGAGCTCTCGTTGACGCCCTGAAAAGGCGCTCCCATCACTTCGGTAAAGTTGCCCGACCCGTCATTGGTGTACAGCTTCGAGCTGAACCCAGCGTCGCTCCTCCCCGTGATGAGCACATCCTGGTCATTGTCGCCATCCACATCGGCAAAAGCCATCGAACCTTCTTCAACGCCTTCAAAAGGCGTCCCCAACACTTCGGTGAAGTTTCCTAAGCCATCATTAGCATAAAGCTTCGCAATGCGCATGCCTACAGGACTTATATCATAATCAACGGTTATTCCCGTTATGAGCAAATCCTGATCATTGTCCCCATCCACATCGGCAAAGGCGATTGAACTATGTTGAACGCCGGTAAATGGCGTTCCCGTCACTTCGGTAAAATTCTGGGCAAAGATAATCTGGGTAAATGCAAGAAAAAGGAGTAGTAGTTTTGGCTTCATTTTTAAGTGTTGTTAAGTTTTTCAATGGATGTTACAATCCCAAAACTACAGGGATGAACCATTTGAAGTGTAGTAAATTGGGGTGAAGCGACTTGAGAGCAAAGCGAAGCCTCCTTAGCAGCAGGTGAAGTGATTGTGAGGTAATTGGAAAAATAGCGGCGTCACACCTGCCTACCTGCGGTATCGCAGGCAGGTTTTCACACCACGCAGTAGACGCGAAGCGACCACGTAAGTAGATGCGAAGCAAAATCCTGACTTGTCAGACTATAGGCAAGTAGCAGATGGCAAAGGACTTTACCTGCCGAAAAAGTCGTTTCACAGCCGTCTCCGGTGAGTTCACTTTGGTTCTATATGTTGAGCAGCGAAACTTCTCTTAGCTTTGAATGCTGAAAACAAGAGGATCTAAGATCAATACAGATCTGAGGTACGCTTTACCTGTGACTCAATGGCTTTAAAACACCTAACTTAACCTTTTGAATAAACAACGATATGGTAGATATATGCAAAAAAATAAAACTCAAATAATCATCTTAGGGGCGTTGGCAGTTACTATTTTGATGAACTTTCAGCGTATACTTCTTTTATTTGCAGCCCAAGATAAATTTGCTGAACTCTCTGGATTGACAATAGAAGCAGTCGTTTTAAGGGTAATTATCTTTTTTATCTATGCTTACTTATTGTTGAGTTTTAATATAGCCTGGAAAGATAAATGGGGAAAATCTCGCTTTGTTAGTTTTGCCATTAATTTGGGACTTTTCGTTTTGACGGTAATTGTAACTACGAGATCAATGGTATATCTTTCAACCAGTTCTTTAGAGAAAGGACAGATGTTTATAATAACATTAACTAACTTTCTAGTTGTACATCCAATATTACTGTTATTAGCGAGTTTTATCAAGCTAAGTTTTCAACAACAACAAATCATCCTGGAAAAGGAACAGGCAAAACAAAGTGCCCTACAGCATCAGCTGGAAGCTTTACGTTCCCAGATCAACCCTCACTTTTTATTTAATGCTTTAAATTCGCTTACGGTGCTGATCCGCAACAAATCTGACCGGGCTTTAGCGTTTGTGGATCAATTATCCTGGCTTTTACGGGCTACTCTACTAAGAAGCGAAGATGACTTCATTACGATTCAAAATGAATTGGAATACTTGGAAAGCTATACTTTTCTACAGAAAGAACGGTTTGGTGAAAAATTCAAGGTCGATGTTCAAATTCCTGAAAATTGGAAAAAGGAGTTAATTCCTTCCTTTTCGTTGCAGCTATTGGCAGAAAATGCCATTAAGCATAATATCGTTTCAACCCATCAACCCCTTTTACTAGAAATCTATCCGAATGGAACGGATCTGATCATTCGAAACCGGATTCATAAAAGAAGGGACGCAACCGAAGGAACGGGACTAGGCTTGCTCAACTTATCTGTACGATTCAAACTCTTGAAAAAGAGAGACATCCGAATCAATCAGAATGAAAACTATTTCATCGTCAAATTACCCATACTGAAACATGAAGGCCATAATCATTGAAGATGAGCAATCAGCGGCTGATAATCTGAGCTTCTTACTACAGTCTGCAGCACCTGATATCCAAATTACGGAATCGATCGAAACGGTATCGGATGCCATTGCTTTTTTTAAGGAAAACAAAGCGTATGATCTTGTCTTTATGGATATCCATTTGGCAGATGGCAACTCTTTTGAGATTGTTCGGGAGGTGGAACCGGTAGCTCCAATAATTTTTACTACTGCCTACGACCAATACGCTATCCAGGCCTTTAAATTAAACAGCATTGATTATTTATTGAAGCCTATTCGGGAGGCAGAACTCAAAAAGGCCATCCTTAAATTTAAAGATAACCACCGGAAAGCGCCTGTTTCCACCCAACAAATGGAAGCGCTCATGCGCCTGATGAACAGCCCGAAAAAGACCTACAGAAGTTCATTCCTGGTTCAAAAAAAGGACACCTTCATTCCCATAGCGTCCGGGGACTTTGCTTTCTTTTTCATACAGGATGGAGTCGTAAGAGGTACGACTACAGATAATCAGACCTACAGCTTTAACGAAAAGCTGGAAGATTTGGAAAACGACCTGGACCCTGAGTTGTTTTTCAGAGCCAACCGTCAATATTTGATACAGCGGTCCGCTATTCAATCCCTTCAAACCTACTTTAACGGCAGGTTGGTCGTCAACCTACAGCCCAAGGCAAAGGATCAGATTATTGTCAGCAAAGCCAATGCCTCCAAGCTTAAGGTATGGCTGGATGATACTGGTAATAATAACCTCTGAGGCAATTCCATTCTGAAGAATCCTGAAGCTCAGCAATAATTTTTAATTCAAACTTCTGTATTTACTTGGGCTAAGCCCTGTCTTTAATTTGAAAAGATTGCTGAAATGCTGGGGGTATTCAAACCCTAGGTCATAGCCAATTTCACTTATGGCGTTAGATGCGTTGGAATAAGCTGCTTTTGGCTTTTCCAATGATAAAAAGGTGAATATGCTCCTGCGCTGTTTTCCCCGTTTGCCCGCTCTGTTCATCTCACCCCCGCTTTTGTTCAATTCACTTCTACAGCCCCTCCGGGGAGCCTTTAACTTTCCCATCTTGATGCCAATTAATACCGAATACTCATGCACCGAATTTTCATAATCGTACTCGCCACCTTAATTAGTACTGGCGTTTTTGCACAAGACTTTACCTTGAGCGGATATCTTCGGGATGCCAGCACGGGGGAGGAATTGTTGTACGCCACCGTCTCCGTAGCGGGCACCAGCCAGGGAGTCACCACCAATCTTTATGGATTCTACTCGCTGACTTTACCTAGAGGAAATTACCAGATCAACTACTCTTATGTAGGGTATATGCCCGAGTCTATAGAGATCGAGCTCAACCAAGACAAAACCTTGGACATAGAGCTGCAAACGGCATCTGCCCAGTTAGAAGAAATCGTAGTTATCGCTAAAAATGACAACGATAATATTACCAACACCGAAGTGAGCGTACTTAGCCTGGACGTCAAAGACATCAAGAAAATCCCGGTCATTTTCGGAGAACAGGACGTGTTAAAGACCATGCAGTTGTTGCCTGGTGTGAGCGCCAGCTCGGAAGGAAGCAGTGGTTTCTTTGTGCGGGGAGGAGATGGCGACCAAAACCTGATTCTACTGGATGAAGCACCGGTATACAATGCCTCTCACCTGTTGGGCTTCTTCTCTGTTTTCAATTCAGATGCCATCAAGGACGTCAAGTTGTACAAAGGGGGCATTCCCGCCCAATACGGTGGCCGCGCATCATCTGTCATGGATGTCCGGATGCGGAACGGCAACATGAAGGAATGGGATGTATCGGGAGGCCTGGGGTTGATTTCTTCCCGACTGACGGTGGAGGGGCCGATCGTAAAAGACGAAGGTTCCGTTGTCCTATCTGCCAGACGTACCTATGCCGATATTCTGGCGCAACCTTTTCTGGAGGATTTCGATGACTTCAGCCTGTATTTTTACGACCTAAACTTCAAGGCTAATTACAAACTGGGCGAGCATGACCGGATATATGTCTCCGGCTACCTGGGCAGAGATGCTTTAGGTACAGATGACTTCGGGTTTGACTGGGGGAACATGACCTTCACCGGCCGCTGGAACCATATCTTTAACAGCAAGCTCTTCTCCAATACTTCCTTTATTTACTCAGAATATGATTATGGGTTCAATATCGAAAATGGAGGGGTTGATGTAGAGCTAGATGCAGGCATTTACGATTACAACCTCAAACAAGATTATAACTTCTATTTAAATCCCAACAACGAAATCACCTTTGGCTGGCAGGGCATTTATCATCAATTTAAGCCCTATACCTTTGCTTTTGACGGGGAAATCCGGAGCACTGCAGAAGAACGGCACGCCTTGGAAAGTGGCATATACATTGCCAATATACAGAAGGTATCCGATAGGCTACAATTGAACTATGGTGTACGCTTAAGCTCGTTAAGCAATATTGGTACGTACACCGAGCAAACGTACGATATAGATGGCCAGGTAACCACTGAAACTTCTTATGAAAGCGGGGAATTCTACAATAATTATTTCAATCTCGAACCACGCTTTGCAGCAACTTATCTTTTAAATCCCAGCCAATCTGTCAAGCTGAGTTATAACCGGAATGCACAGTATCTGCATTTGCTGTCTAATTCTACTTCGGGTTCCCCAACCGATTTGTGGATTCCCAGCAGTCCGTTGGTTCAACCCACCATTGCCGACCAGCTAGCCCTTGGGTATTTCAAGAATTTCGATGACACTCCATACAAATTTAGCGTAGAGCTGTATTACAAAGACCTCCAAAACACGGTAGATTATAAAGATGGCGCAGAGGTATTTGGCAATGAGGACATCGAGTCAGAGTTGGTTTTTGGAAATGGCAGGGCTTATGGTGCGGAGTTTTTGCTTGAAAAAACAAAGGGCCAATTTACGGGTTGGCTGAGCTATACGCTGAGCAAATCAGAACGGCAATACGATGAAATCAACGAGGGCGAATGGTTCTCTGCAAGGCAAGACCGAACCCATGATATTTCTATTGTCGGTATTTATCAAGCCTCTCCAAGATTATCCTTTTCGGCAAGCTGGGTGTACAACACAGGGGATGCTGTCACCTTCCCAACCGGAAAGTACTTCATTGATGACAACTTGGTGAACCTGTATTCTGAGCGAAACGGTGACCGCATGCCAGATTACCACCGCTTGGATATAGGCGCAACTTGGAAGTTGAAGACCAAGAACCCCGAGGCTTCAAGCGAATTGAATTTTTCAGTTTACAACGCATACCATCGGAAAAATGCCTATTCCATCTCTTTTGACACCAATGAAGCCGGAACAGCAGAAGCTACACGATTAGCCTTATTCGGCATTGTTCCATCCGTGACTTGGAACTTTAAATTTTGATCAACCACTCTAAAATAGATACCATGTCTCACTTAAGATATATCTACTTTCTATTGCTCAGCCTCTTCTTTTTTTCTTCTTGCGAGGATGTCATCGAATTGGATTTGGATACGGTAGAAAGTCAAATTGTCATTGAAGCGAACCTGAACGCCGGTAGTCAAACGATCACTGTCCGTATTTCCAAAACCAATGACTTTTATGACAATACGGAGCCTGAGCAGATTTCCGGTGCGGTCATTACACTGCAAAGTGAAACGGGAGAAACCTACACCCTGTCAGAAGACGCCCCCGGCAATTATACCGTGGGAGACATCAAGACCCATCTTGATGAGTCCTTTAATCTGACAGTAGAAGTAGAAGGTAACATCTATGAAGCGACGGCTAAAGTCCCATCGCCAACCAACCTCAAGGAAGTCACACAGTCAGATTTCCCAGACGGCCCTTTTAACGATGGAGGAGCCATACTCCTCTCGGCTGTATGGGATGACCCAGGGGGCTCGGAAAACTTCTACCGCATCCGCACCTACGTTGATGGCACCTTTCAAGCCGATGGCTACACGGTACTCAATGATGAAACTAGGGGGGATGGAGAAGAGATCACTGCGCCTATCCAAAGAGGGTTCGATGAAAACACTACCGTAACGGTTGAGCTACTCAGTACTGACGAAGCTTACTATGACTATTTTTTCCAGGTTGCATCCTTATCGGGCGAAGGGGCTAATGTCACTACCCCGTATAACCCAGCTGGAAATTTCAGCAATGATGCGCTCGGTTATTTTGGTATTTATTTCACCTCTGCCCTTTCGGTAGAGCTGTAAACAATAGCATTGTGTATAAACTACTGTTTGTAGGGTATGGTGTTATATTGCTGCCCATTAGCTTGGGACTAAATTACTACCTCACTATACAAAGGTTCCGACCTTTCGTAGGGGTAGACGCCGGGGTAGTGGCTGCTTACTCCCGGTATACCGTTGCATAGGGAAACATTAATACTGGAATAGACCGGACAGACTTTCGAATCAGCGATCGGGCAATCTTTGGAAAAGCCAGCGCTGGCTTTGATTACAGAGCTTGTTTGGAGCGGTTTCGTCATGAAAATCAAGAATTTATGGTTCTGGCGAAGTCACTAAATTTGAGTTTAGCGGGCTAAATGAAAATTTAGTGAGGAAGTCAGGTTCATAAAGCGTTGATTTGCAATAGGAACGAGCTCCAAACATGCTCACAGGCTTGGTATAAAAACACATTTCTCATTTGAGGCCTCTTTCACAAACTCTAGTGCGTTTCAAGAGGTCATAGGTGGATACTGAGGGTATTCAAAAATGTGTGTCGCACACAGAGGCGCAGAGGACGCAGTGCTTAGCCATCAACGGCTTAGCTGCAGCAGTTTTGCAGTAGACACAGTTGAGTGTACACTCCCGATACTTAGGCGATAACGGCTATGCAATTCAGGCTGGTTTTTCTATTCTATTTTGATAGAAAAAGTAGTAAGTTAAAGCTGAAATGACCATGACTGCAAAATCAAAGATCAATATCCTATTACCCATAGTCCTGTCCGTGCTATTGTCCTGGCTGGGCTTATACGCTAGTTCGGGCGGTATAAGGCCTGGAGCGATGGAAAGCCTCGGCCCTTTTTGGAGCTGGTTTACAGGATCGCTTATATTGTACACCATATGGTACCTGCTGTGGTATATGTGGGACCTGACTTCGGGGTACCAAAAATGGTGGTCAGTATTGCTCCTTGTAGCGTTGGTTGCCCTTGTCTTAGGCGTATTCTATGTTATTGTTTTTCGCAATGTAGAAGCCTTTCATGGATACAATATCCCACGGGTGATTCTTCCTTTGATTCTGTTTCTGACGATTCAGTATGCACTTAGAAAACAGCAAGATGTCTCTCGCCTTTCGTTGGAAAAAGAACAAATCAAGAAGGAGAACTATAAAGTACAATTGAGAGCGCTCCGTGCTCAAATAGACCCACATTTCCTGTTCAACTCCCTCAATACCTTACGATCGATGGTACGGCAGCAGCACGCCAATGCTGAGCAATTTGTAATGAGCTTATCAGATTTTTACCGCCATACCCTAAAGCATACGGAAGCCCCTACGCTTCCTCTCTCAGAAGAGCTGTCCGTTTTCGAGTCTTACCTTTTTCTGATGAAAAGCAGAAATGAAGAAGCTGTTTCCACACATATAAAGATTGCCCCCTCTATCTACGAATGGCATTTGCCCACCTTAGCCCTGCAAGCTGTAGTTGAAAATTGCTTTAAGCACAACAGCATGAGCTCAAAAAAGCCCTTGCACATTGAGATCTATAACACAAATGACAATTACCTAGTGGTGAGCAATAACCTGCAGCCCAAAATCAGGGACAAAGACAGCTCAGGTTACGGCCTGGAGCTACTCAAAAAAAGATATGAGCTGTTGAAAATACCCAAGGGTATTTTTATAGAGCCAACTGCCGAGCGTTTTACCATCAAACTAAAGCTGATCAAAAAATGAATATACTGATCGTAGAGGACGAATCACACACGGCTGCTTTACTGAAAGAAGTCATTGAGCAGGACAAGGACTTTATTGTGATCGAAAAGCTAGAATCGGTAGAGGAAACGGTTCAGTACCTGAGCAAATACCAGTCCAACTTAGACTTACTATTCTTTGATATACAGTTGGCGGATGGGCAGAGCTTTGAAATATTCAAGCATATTGACGTAATCACGCCTGTCGTTTTCTGCACCGCATTTGATGAGTATCCGCTGCAGGCAATCAAAAGCAACGGGATCGATTATGTTCTAAAGCCGTTCAAAGAGCAGGAAATTCATGACGCCTTGCAAAAATACAAGCGCTTATTTGCTCAGCGGCAGGCTAAAAAGCCCTCTCCAATTTATTTCCAAACCGAGCAAAAAAAGCAATATCAACAAAGCTTCTTGACTCAATACCGCGAAAAATCAATTGTCAAACGCCTAGAGGAAATCGCCCTTTTTTGTGTAGAGCACGAAACCGTCTATCTGTACAGCTTTTCAGGTGAAAAATTCCCTTTGTTCAAAAAACTGGAATACATAGAATCCGTCTGCGACCCCGAGCGGTTCTTCCGCATCAACCGTCAGATGTTAGTCAGGCGGGATGCGATCATTTCCTTTGAGCCTTATTTCAATAGAAAAATCATTTTGCAGCTAAAACCCGATGTAAAAACAAAGCCTGTTGTCAGCCGGTTAAAGGTGACAGCTTTCAAGGAATGGCTCGAACAATAGCCACAAGCAACAGCTCTACCAGTAAGGACGGGAAAACTTCATGTTTCAAGCCGCATCACTGCCCCCTTTAAATCAACAAACCGCACTTCATAGAGCCTGCATAAATACTAAAATAGCGTCACTTGCCCCCTATTACCACGACCACCGCCCCCAGACACTCCACGTCCGCCCCAGCAATTGCAGCTCATTGCCCAATACAGCGGTGGGGTTAGGCAGGTTGGGCGCCGGCAGATCGATGCCGTAAAACTGCTGCCGGTAGAGGGTGTTGGGCGCATTGGCCAGGTTGTAAACGGAGGCGCCAAAGGTCAGTTCGCTGCCCGTCAGGGGGAGGGTGTAGGCAGCGCTGAGGTCCAACCGATGGTAGGCCGCAATACGCTGATAGTAATCCGGTGCGCCCTGCTCACGCTCGTCGCGGAAGCCCTCCAGGGAAGTATCCAAAAATGGGGCACCGCTGGCGTGGACGTAGGTAGCGCTGAATGCCCAGCCATTGACCCGATACTCATTGTACCAGCTCAACTGATGGGGGCGGTCTTCCTGTGTGGGGAACCATTCGTTTTGAAAGGCGGCCGGGTAGCGTTGCAGGGAGCGGCTCAGGGTGTAGGACAACCAGCTGCTGTACCGGTCGCCAGACTTGCGTAGGAGGACCTCTGCCCCGTAGTCCCGGCTATCTCCGCTGAACAACCGGAATTCCCGGTTGCGGGGGCCAGGGTCGTCTGCAGTGCCCAGCCCACTGATCAGAGCGGCATGCTGCAGGCTGCCCTCCGTGTATTTGAAAAACCCGCCGACTTCCCAGCTTAGGACGCCCCCCGTAAACTGCAGCCCGACTGTAGCCTGATTGGCATGGGCAACGGGCACAGCGGCTTCATTGGCCAACTCCCAAACGGCTACGCTGCGCCCAAAGCGGTTCTCATGGTAGTAGCGCCGCAGAAACTGATGGTAACGGCTCAGGGAGGCATTGACCGACCATTGATCCGACCCGCAGTAGCAGACGCGGAGGCGGGGGGATAAATAGGGCTGCTGCGTGCGGTCATACCAGGTCAGATGGCTGGCCCAGCTCCAATCCCAGGGGCCTGATTCGTACTGCCCGCCGGCGTAGAGCGCGTACTGTGTACCGGAAGACATACGGGACCGAATGGGCATAGCATCGTTTTCCAAATCCAGGGTGGTGGCATTGTGCTCCATGCGGTAGCCCAGGGTGTAGGTGGACCCGGAATGGGGCTGCCAGGTATTTTTCCAGTTGAGGTGCAGGCCTTCCAGGTCGTTGTAGCGGCGGTTGTCAGTGCCAAAAACCCGGGCAGAATCCTGGCGGAGCCGGCGGAAGCTCGTAGCCGTCCGCTCGGTCTCCTCGTAGCGGCTGCCGCCAATGGCCAGCGCCGACTGCCAGTCCGCATTCCATTCGTGCTTCAGGCGGGCGCTCCAGGCCTGATTCTGCCATTCCGACTTTTCAGCCACCAGGCTTTGGCTGGCCACCACTTCGTCCCGCAGGCGCTGCCGGAAATCGAAACTGTACTCATAATCATAGGTATCGCTGCTGCTGAAAACATTGGCTTCCAGGGTGGTCTTTTCGGACACCTGCCAGTACCATTTCAAAAACGCATCGTGGAATTGAAAAGCGGGCTGCACCCGGATCAGGCGGTCGGCCAGTGGCGATTCATTGTCCCGCCCAGGCAGCTCCAGCTGTTGGCTGAAAGCCTGAAAGAGGCTCGAAGTGCCCAGGTTGCTGTGGGTAATACGCCCGCCGCCCGTAAGGCTCATGCGGTCCCCGAGCGGTATAGCAGCATTGCCTTGCAGCATCAGGTTGGAAAGGGTGGCGCTGCCTGCAGCCTGCTCGGGCAGGCCTTCCGGGCTCGCCATTTCCACAATGCTCGCGGTGCGGCCACCGTACTCCGCCGGGAAACTGTTTTTGTACAAACGCACCGATTCCAGCAGGTTCCCATCCACACTGCTGAAGATGCCAAAGAAGTGGTCGATGTCGTACAGGATCATCCCGTCCCAGACAATAAGGTTCTCGTCGGGCATGCCACCGCGGACCTGCAGGCCTGCCGAAAAGTCATTGTGCGCCCCCACCCCCGGCAGCAGCTGCAACTGCCGCAGGGGGTCTAGTTGGCTGCCCAGCCCAGGCAGAGCAGCGGCAGGCCGTATAGTATAGAACTGATCTGTGCTGTTGGCAGACAGAGTCGGGGCTGTCTCAATCACTACCACTTCAGGCATGGCAACCTCCGCCGGTTGGAGGTCAAAACCCGGCGGCGGCTGACCGGGCTTATAGGAAACGACTTTGGGTTCGTAGCCAATGTACCGGATTTCCAGTTGTATAGCTGTGTCTAAGCCCGGCAGCGCCAAGCCAAACCGCCCCTCAGCATCCGCGCAGTCCCCGTTGGGCTGCCCGATCCAGCGAATGCTGGCAAAGGGCAGCGGCTCCTGGGTGCGGGCATCGCGGATCACCCCCGAAACCAAGTGGGAAGGCGGAGGCGCTGCCTTCGGTGCTGTCCGGGGGCGCACGAGGATTTTATCTGCTGCCAGCGTGCGGTATTCCATGCCGGCGGCTTCCAGCACCCGGTACAGGGCCGGTACTGCGGGTTCGTTTTCTAACCGCAAATCCAGGGTACGGGATGCAATAGCGGAGGCATCGTATGCAATGGACAAACCGTATTCCTGTTCGAACACCTCGAACACTTCGGAAAGCGGCCGGGCCTGGAAATGCTCCGTAATCCGCTGCTGAGCCCAGAGCGTGGCCGGCAGCGCACTCATCAATAACAATCCCCATAGCCGTATCTGCATACCGATTACCTAAACTTTTGCTGATCTGATGCGCCAGTTATACCGACGAAGAAGTGGTTTCCCCGATTAAAAGCCGGGGTCGTGCCTGCCCGTGCTACTTTACAGTGACCGACCGGCCGTTAATTTCAAATTCCAGATCCATGGGCCAACAGACCTCTTCCAGTGCCTTTTCCAGATCGCCGCTCTCAAAAAACCCGCTGTAAGGGCGTTCTGCCACTGATTCCGGATACACCACTTCTACGTCGTACTGCCGTTCCAGCTCGCCAAAAACCGCAGAGAGCGGCGCCGCCTTAAAGTAGTGCACGCCCTGCCGCCAGGCCGATTCCTTTTCCCCTTCGAAGCGTTCCACCTCTAAGCGGTTGCCGCGCATGTAGGTACGCTGCCCGGGCGCGATCACCTCGGCGTTGCTGCCCGAAGTGACCTGTACAGCGCCGCTGTAGCAAGCCACGGCAAAGACCTCCCCCCGGGCGTCCACATTAAAATGGGTACCCAGGACCCGCACTTCGCCCCGGGGCGTCTCCACCACAAAAGCCGCCCCTTTGTCGACCTCAAAAAAGGCCTCTCCCGACAGGCGCACCCGGCGGGCTGTGGGCCACTCTTCCGGTTCGTAGGTGAGCGTAGAGAGGGCATTAAGGACGACGAGGGAGCCATCGGGCAGCTCGTGCAGTTGCTGTTCCCCGGCCCCCGCCACAATTTCGGTTTGGGCCTGCCTGGGCAGCACCCACCACCCGGCGAGGATGAGCAGCACCGCAGCCGCTGCTGCGGCCAGCAGGGTACGCCGGCGCTGCCACAGGGGAACCCGTGGCGCTTCTGCCATCGTAGCGCTATTGATATTAGACCACATGCGTTCTACCTGCGCTTTGGTAGGGGTGGGTGGGTCAAATTCCATCGCTTCAACCAGTTGCCGGGCTTTTTCCACTTCTTCGCGGCGGCCGGCGTGGGCCTGAAGCCAGGCTTGCCATTCGGCATCCCGCTCGTTGTGCTGCACCCAGGCGATAAAGTCAGGCTCCTGCGCCAGGGCTACGGCATCGTAATTATTGTAAGCCTCTTTCATGATAGTTTAGTTATCGCCAAACAGCTCGTCCAGGTATTCGGCCCGGGTATTGGCTCGGTAATTGTAACGGCACCTTCCTTCTCCGCTCTGCATGATGCTGACACAAAACCCGCGTGCATCCGCCTCATCGTAGTGGCTACGGCCAAGGTAGCAGTGCCCCAATTCGTGAAAAATAAGGTGTTCCCGTTCCAAATCGCTGGCCCCGGACCAAGCCCCGGGCAAAATTTCGATAATGGCAACCCCGGACGTATACTGCGTGCACAAGCCCGCTTGCCCAGCTGCCAGGGTTTCGGAAAAAACGGCCCCGATGGTAGCCGCCGGCAGGTCAATATCTACGCCCCGCGCTGCCCCTTCTGCTTCAAACCGGCTGAAGTAGGGCTGAAAGGCCGGGTCTACGACAATCTCCGGCAGCGCATCGTCTTCCTTTTGGCAGCTCCAGAAAAGGAAGGAAAGGGTTACAAATGTGAATATTCGGGTCATGGTATTCTGTCCTTTGCTAGTATAAGGCATCCAGGGCCTGAACTGTACTCCATTTTTCCAAACTTTTTGCGGTACGCATCGGGGATAATTCACCACCATAGCAGCAACAACAAACCCAGCAACTGGCGTAAAGCCTTGAGGCCGGCAGAAGCCACATTGCGGACGGATTGGTAATTGATACCTAAGACCTCGGCGATGGCTTTGTACTCCATGCCCTGGAAGTACTTGAGGTACAAGACCTCCTGCTGCCGCCCGCTGAGCTGTTCCAAAGCTTGCTTCAGGCGGGCGCGCTGCTCGGCCTGGCCTTCCTTTTGGATGATGGTAGTGTCGATGGCGGCCGCTTGCTCTTCCTCCAGATTGCCCGTTTCCAGCTCGCCACTGTAGCGCGTCTGCTGTTTCAAACGCCGGATGAGGTCGCGGCGCAGGGCAACCAATAAATAGCGGCGGATGGAATCGGTGGGCCCAAGCCCGCTGCGCCGCCGCCAAAGCCCGATAAAAAGATCTTGTATCACATCCTCCACCAGAGCTTCATCATCCACTATACGGCGGCCGTACCGGAACAGAGGCGTCACTTCCTGCCGGTAGATACTTTCCAATGCGGACTTATCGCCCTGGCGCAGGGCTTCCCAAAGCTGTACGTCGCTCATGTGGGCTAATGTTTCTGCCTTAAAGATAGGGCTTAGACGGCAGAAGTTGTAGGAGGATTAATGCCCTGATGCAAATCCTTCCTGGAAAGATTCCCATCAAAGAGTTGAGCACTGGGCTTTTCAGGGGGTGGCGCAAATAGTCTTTAACAATTATCCCCTATTTTCGTTAGCTGAACAATCAACGCTTCTTGTCATGAACCGAATTGCTTACTACTGCTTGGGGTTGTCATTGCTATCCATCCTGCTCACCGCCTGTCAGCCCGCCACCGCTTCCCAACAAAGCCAGGACAGGCCGCCCGGCTTAGAAGAGATGACCATCCCGGCGCTACAGGCCAAGTACGAAGCCGGCAGCCTGTCTGCGGTAATGGCTGTGGAATACTACCTGAGCCGCATCGAAGCCATTGACCAATCCGGCCCTGGCCTGAATGCCGTCCTGACCGTCAACCTGGAAGCGCTGGACATCGCCCGCTCCCTGGACGAAGAACGGGCCAATGACCAGGTACGTGGCCCCCTGCACGGTATCCCGGTTTTGCTCAAAGACAACATCGATACCGGCGACCAAATGCCGACCACAGCCGGCAGCCGCGCACTGGCCGGTTCAATTGCACCCGATGATGCATTCATCGTAACCCGATTGCGGGAGGCAGGCGCCATCATCCTGGGCAAAACCAACCTCAGCGAATGGGCAAACTTCCGCAGTACGCATTCCAGTAGCGGCTGGAGCGGCCTGGGTGGCCAGACGCATAACCCCTACCGCCTCGATTGCAACCCTTGCGGGTCAAGCTCCGGCTCCGGCGTAGCTGTAGCGGCCAACCTGTGCATGGTAGCCCTGGGCACGGAGACCAATGGCTCCATCGTTTGCCCTTCCTCCGCCAACGGGATTGTGGGCATTAAGCCTACTGTAGGGCTGCTGAGCCGCGATGGCATCATCCCCATTTCCTTTACGCAGGATACGCCTGGCCCCATGGCACGCACCGTCACCGATGCGGCTATTGCCCTGGGCGTAATGACTGGCGTGGATGAGGCGGATGCCAAAACGAGCGGCAGCGAAGGGCATTTCAAAACCGACTATACGCCCTACCTCGACAGTACCGCCCTGCAGGGCAAGCGCATTGGCTACTATACTGCCACCAAAGGCACGCACTACAAAGTGGATACCCTGATGGAGCGGGCCATTGCTACCCTGAAAGCACAGGGGGCGGAAGTGGTGGAGATTGAGGACCGCCTGCCCCAGGAAACCGGCAGCCTGAGCTATGAGGTGATGCTCTACGAATTTAAAAACGGGCTGAACCAGTACTTTGCGAGCCTCGGAGCGGATGCCCGGATTAAAACCGTCGAAGCACTAATTGCCTTTAATGAGCAGGACGAGGTGGAGCTCCGGCATTTCCACCAGGACATTCTCGAAAAGGCCGCCCAAAAGGGGCCGCTGGATAGCGAAGACTACCGGGCCACCCTGTCGGAAATGCAGCGCCTGGCCCGCGCCGAAGGCATCGATAAAATCATGGCCAAGCACGAATTGGACGCCCTCATTGCCCCCACCGGCGCGCCGGCCTGGAAAACCGACCACGTCAATGGCGACCACTACACCCTGGGCAGCTCTTCACCGGCCGCCTGGGCGGGTTACCCCAACATCAGTGTCCCGATGGGCTTCATCGAAGGGCTGCCGGTGGGCTTGTCTTTTTACGGCACCGCCTGGAGCGAACCAGTGCTGATCGGGCTGGCGTATGATTTTGAGCAGGCGCGGGGGGCGCGGCGGGTGCCGGAGTTGTAGTATTTTGAGCTACTTTTACCCCCCGCTATCCTCACTAAAACGATCCGAAATGCGAAACGCCCTGCTACTGCCCCTGTTGCTGCTCCTAATCCCTTTAGCGAACCTGTCTGCCCAACAGCCGCGGGCGCTTACCGCCCCCTTCGAGCTCGACAGCAATACCACTGCGACCTATGCGCAAACTATTGCATTCTACGAAGCGCTAAGCATAGCGTATCCTCAGTTGCACCTGCAAGCGCACGGCAGTACCGACGCTGGCTTCCCACTGCATACCGCCGTGCTGGCCATTGATGGCGCCTGGCAGCCGGAAGCCGCAAAGGCGCAGGGCAAAACCGTAGTGTTCATCAATAATGCCATCCACCCCGGGGAGCCCTGCGGCGTGGATGCCACGATGCTGCTTCTGCGCAATTGGCTGCAAAGCCCGGAAAAGATGGCTTTGCTCGACCGGCTCGTGATTGTCGCTATTCCGTTTTACAATATCGGGGGCGGGCTCAACCGAGGGCCGAACAGCCGTACCAATCAGAACGGGCCAAGGGCGCACGGCTTCCGGGGCAATGCCCGCAACCTCGACCTCAACCGGGACTTCATCAAAGCGGACTCCCGCAATGCGCAGACGTTTAATCAAATTTTCGCCGATTGGCAGCCGGACCTGTTTGTCGATAACCATACGTCAAATGGGGCGGACTACCCCTACACCCTCACCCTCATTCCCACCCAAAGCGACAAACTCGACCCCCACCTCGCTAGCTACCTGGACAGCCGCCTGCTGCCCCGCCTGTACCAGGATATGGAAGCCGATGGCTGGGAAATGACGCCCTACGTCTATGCCCGCAGCACACCGGATGAAGGCATTGCCGCTTTTCTCGACCTGCCCCGCTATTCTACCGGCTACGCCGCCCTGCACAATACCATTGGCTTCATGCCGGAAACACATATGCTGAAGCCCTTCAAAGACCGGGTGCAAAGCGTTTATGCGTTTATGGGCAACCTACTGCAAGCGGCCTGGGAAGACCATGAGGCTATTCAGGAAGCCCGTCAAAAGGCGCGCGCCCACACCATTCAAAAGGACACCTTTGCCCTAAACTGGGCACTCGATATGGAGCGTCAGGTACCGCAAACCTTCAAAGGCTATACGGCCAAATACAAGCCAAGTGCAGTCTCCGGATTGGACCGCCTCTACTACGACCGGAGCGCGCCCTACACTAAGGAAATCCCTTACTACAAGTTTTACAATACGGCCCTGCGGGTACAAAAACCGGTGGCTTATATCATCCCGCAGGCTTATCAGGAAGTGATCGAACGGCTGCGGTGGAACAACGTGGCCCTGCACCGCCTTACGGAAGACCAAACCCTGCGGGTAGAACAATACCGCATCGAAGACTACAAAGACCGGGCCGCCTACGAAGGCCACTACCTACACTACAACACCACCGTACGCGCAGAAACCCGGAAGCACACCTACCGAAAAGGCGATTATGTGGTACTGGCCAATCAGCCGCTCAACCGGTATATTGTGGAGACCCTGGAACCTCAGGCGCCGGACGCCTTTTTCTCCTGGAACTTTTTTGATGGCATCCTTATGCAGAAAGAGTATTTCTCAGCCTACGTATTTGAAGACAAGGCAGCGGCTATGCTGGCGGCAGACCCGGAGCTGAAAGCAGCGCTCGAAGCCAAAAGGGCGGCAGACCCGGAGTTTGCAAAGTCCGCCCGGGCCCAGCTCAACTTCATCTACGAACGCTCCCCGCACTATGAGCCCACCTACCGGCTCTATCCTGTAGGCCGGCTGATGGAAGTACAGGATATTGGCTTTCAACCCGAAACCCGCTAGGCTATGCTGCTGCTTTTCATCGGTGGCTATCTGCTGCTGACCCTCGGCATCGGCTGGTGGGCTTCCCGCCGGGTGCATACCACGAAGGACTTTGTCATTGCCGGGCGCAACTTGCCTATGGTGGTTGCCGCCTCGGCCCTCTTTGCCACCTGGTTTGGTTCGGAAACCATCATGGGGGCCAGCTCCGAGTTTGTGGAGCATGGCCTGATCGGCGTCATTGAAGACCCCTTTGGCGCTGCGCTTTGCCTGGTGCTGGTCGGAGCGTTCTTTGCCCGCCCACTGTACAAACTGAACATCATCACCTTCAATGACTTTTTCAGGCTCCGGTATAGCCGGCAAGCGGAAGTGATCTCAGCGCTGTTTATGGTGCCCTCCTACTTTGGCTGGATTGCTGCGCAATTGGTCGCCATGGCCATTATACTCAATACCATCGCGGGCCTGACGATGCTGCAGGGCATTGCCCTTTGCGCCCTCGTGGTCCTGGTCTACACCTACATCGGCGGCATGTGGGCAGTCTCCGTTACAGACTTTGTGCAGACCATCATGATCATTGCGGGCTTGCTGATTATTGCTTATCAGCTATCCGGTGAAGTGGGGGGTGCCGGCCGGGTGCTCGCTTCCGTCAAGTCCGGTTTTTACCGGTTTTGGCCAGAGTGGGATTTCCATAGCATCATCCACTATATTGCGGCCTGGATCACCATCGGCCTGGGCTCTATACCACAGCAAGACGTCTTTCAGCGGGTGATGTCGGCGCGCTCTGCCAAGACCGCCGTAGCAGCGTCTTACCTGTCGGGCTTCATGTACCTGACCATCGGCGCCATCCCCCTCTTTATTGGCCTTTGCGGCAAAATGCTTTACCCGGAGCTGCAAATGGTGGACGACACGCAGATGGTCCTGCCCTTTATGGTGCTGGAACACAGCAGCCTATTCGTGCAGATCCTGTTTTTCGGGGCCCTGCTTTCTGCTATTCTGAGTACCACCTCAGGTGCTATGCTGGCACCAGCTACTGTGATTGGGGAAAACCTCATCCGCCCCTACTTCCCGGAGATGAGCGATAAGCGCCTGCTTTACGTGATGCGGCTGTCGGTGGTTGGCGTCGCAATATGCGCCGGGCTTATGGCAGCCAGCAGCCAGAATATCTACGATTTGGTGGCGCAGTCTTCCGCCCTCAGCCTGGTGAGCCTGTTTGTGCCCTTAACGGCTGGGCTGTACTGGAAACGCGCTTCGAACATTGGCGCCCTTGCGGCCATTATCATCGGTATGGCGGTTTGGCTAATTTGCGAATGGCAGGCCACTGCAATTCCCAGCCTGATCTACGGCGGGCTGAGCAGTTGGCTGGGCATGCTGCTGGGCAGTTGGCTATGGCCAAACGATCCGAAAAAAGTATTATCCAATGAAGACACGATTTAACATCCTGGTTTCAAGCCTGCTCCTGTGGGGGTGCGCCACAAAGCCCTCGGGCACCTTCTCTACCACGACCAAGCCGATGGCACCGGACTACAGTCAGGCAGACGCCTGGGCGGCCCTGCCCACCAAAACCGATCCTGCCGACCGGGCACCTCACGGGCTGGAAGATCAACAGGATAGTGCTGCCGCCGATGTATTTTTCCTACACCCTACCACCTACACGGGCAAGCGGGGCGACCGGCTCTGGAATGGCCCGGTTGAGAAAGCCGATTTGCAGGAGCGCACCCTGGAAGGCCCCATCCTATTTCAGGCGAGCGCGTTCAATGCCGCAGGCAAAGTGTATGCGCCCTATTACCGGCAGGCGCACTTGCAGGCATACTATACCAAAGATACTGTGAGCGCCCGGCAAGCCTTTGATCTGGCGTACAGCGATATCCGGCGGGCATTTGAATATTACCTGGAGCACTACAACGACGGGCGGCCGATTCTCATCGCTGCCCATAGTCAGGGGACTACCCATGCCAAACAATTGCTGCGGGAGTTTTTTGATGGAAAGCCGCTGCAATCACAACTCGTAGCCGCTTACATCATTGGTATTCCGGTACGCCAAACAGATTTTGAAAACATACCGCCCTGCACCGACAGCCTTGATACCGGCTGCTATGTTTCCTGGCGGACCTTCCGGCGGGGCACCAAAAAGGAGCCTGAACCGGCTGTCGTTGTGACCAACCCCCTGCTTTGGGATACCACCAAGGCGTTTGCGCCCCGTACGCTCAATGATGGTGCTGTCCTGACTCCCTTCGAGAAGGTACGCCCCAATAACGTCAGTGCGGAGGTGCGCGGCCCCGTACTGTGGAGCAGTAAACCTCAGTTTCCGGGCAGCTTCCTGATGCTGCGCCGCAACTATCATGTAGGCGACCTCAATTTATTTTATGTGGATATCCGGAATAATGCGGTGCTGCGGGTGGAGCGGTTTAGGGAGTAAGTTACAGTATTGGTATCTAAAAGGAATTCCTTTCCCATTCGTCACGTAGCTTATCTAAGACCATGTTAGGATTTTGGTCTTTTAGTCGAAAATGATTCATTTTTTGCTTAGACGAGGCGCAGGTTCGGGATCATAGCAGCGCTATGAAGCCCGGTTCTGTAACGAAGTATTAGCAAAAAAGGGACATTTGCAGACCAATTACTAAAGTCCCAACATGGTCTAACTGCAAATCAATTTCTTCCATCGAATAAGCGTTTTGAAAAACAGCTCTGTATTCGCTGAATGCAGCCTTTTTTTCAGATACCCTATTCTCATTATCGATATTACGGGACTTATACTTGAATAGCAGAAAGGAAATGAAGTCTTCAACTTCTTTTTTCAGCCCCGCTGGTAGTTGATTAAGCTGTGCTAAAATTTGTTGATCGCTCATTGAGTAACTTAACTTTGATTAGTTGGCTATCCTATTACTTTACTAATTTAATACAATAAATAGGTGGTTAATAGTTCCAAGGATCACTTTTTACCGCCAACGCTCAAACAGCGTCACCACGCCAAACATCAGCAGGAAGCCGTAGACGGAATCATCCAACGGGACAGAAGTGATACGAATGCCCAGGTATTCTTCCGGATTGTAAATGACCACCGGCTGCTCAGTATAGCCACCAGTCAGCACGCCATTCACCATCAAAAACGGGATAAGGGCAACCAGGTAGGACAGGTAGAAACGGCTGCGGTAGCTGCCGTCCAGAAAGAGCCAGTGGTAGAGGATAAAGCCGCCGGTGAGCAGAAAAGTAGTCGTGGTGTACAAATGCCCCCAGTACAGCAGCCCTGTGAGCAGAAAACCGAAGCCCATGAGCGGCGTCAACCAGGGTTCTGCGCGCGCGAGCAGGTCTTTTTTGATATAAAAATTCAGGCATTCGTAGATGAATACACAAGCGAAAGGCACCGTAAAGAAAAACAGCCACTCTTCCACAGGCAGGTGGAGGAGGCGGATATTCGCAAAGTAGCGCTCATTAAAATTCCAGACGCCCTGAGCAGTGAAGAAGACATCCCAGGCGATAAAGAGCCCACCTACAATAGCAATGGCGGGCAGCAGGGGTTTCCACTTACGGTAGTAGTGCACATTTTTGTCGAAACTCAGCAGGAAGACCGGCACAAATGTGAAAATGTGCAGGTAAAAGTACGTCCATTTGGATTCCAGCCAAGGCAAGCGGTTGACCTCCGGTACCTGCATCAGGTAATTGTCGGGACGGACTGGATTAGTCGCCCATTGCCAGCCCACAAGCAGCAAAGGAACCAACACGACAATAGCCTGCAAAACGGGACGCACCCGGGCCTGAACCCGGGAAGGCTGAGAAACAACTGAATCCATAATCTATAATAAGTTCAGGCTGTTGCGCAGGGCTGAACTGAACAAGAGCACAGCCTTACGCCGGTTAGGTACGCGTATACGCTCCTGCGTAACCCGGTCAGCCGGTGCCGAACGGATTTTCTTAAACAGATTGGTGTAGTAAATATAAGCCAGGTAGACCCCGAACCGTGCGCCTTCGGGAAGCTGTACGATACCCTTGTATGCATCATCGAAGTCTTTCTTGATATCCGCTTCGATTTCGAGCTTGTCCTGCTGACAGAACCGCGTGTAGTCCACGCCCGGGAAGTATACCCGCCCGCGCTCGTCAAAGTCGCTCTTCATGTCCCGCAGGAAGTTGATCTTCTGGAAAGCAGACCCCAGGCTGCAGGCCGGTGCTTTGAGGCGTTCGTACTGCTCGTTATCGCCTTCTACAAATACGCGCAGGCACATTAGCCCTACTACCTCAGCTGAGCCGTAGATGTATTTTTTGTACAGGCTGTCGTGGTAACGGTCAAAGTGCAGGTCCATCTCCATGCTGTCCAGGAAAGCATCAATGAGCTCCCGCTCAATTTGGTAAGCGTGCACCGTTTCCTGAAAGGCATGCAGTACCGGGTTGAGGCTGATACGCTCTTCGATAGCCCGGTAGGTATCCTCCCGGAAACGGTCGAGAAGTGCCTTCTTGGGGTAATCATGGAAGGTATCCACAATTTCATCCGCAAAGCGCACGAAGCCATACACAGCATAGATAGGTGCTCGGAACCGCTTGTCGAAGACGCGGATTCCCATGGAAAAGGAGGTGCTGTAGCGGTTTGTGATGTGCTTGCTGCACTCCCGGCAAACCTTGTTGTACAATTCCATCATAATGTTATCAGTTTTGCAGCCGGGTAATCTTCTGGCAAGGTGCTGCCCAATGAAGATAAACCCATTTGGCGGCTAGGGTTTCATAGCTTTATAAATCTCGTTAGCCACGACGCTGCCCGAAATCAGGGAGGGCGGCACGCCGGGACCTGGTGTGGTCAACTGCCCGGTATAGTACAGGTTGCTCACCTTCTTGCTTTTGAGCTTTGGCTTGAGGAAAGCAGTCTGAAACAGTGTATTCGCCAGGCCATACGCATTGCCTTTGTAAGCGTGGTAGTCCTTTTCAAAGTCCTTGTGGGCGAAGGCGCGCTTGTAGATAATATGCTTACGAATGTCCTGCCCAGTCAGCTCTTCCAAACGGCCCATTACGATGTTAAAATATTCCTCCCGCTTCTCGTCTGTATCCTCCAAATTGGGCGCGAGCGGTATGAGCACAAATAAATTTTCCTTGCCCTCCGGCGCTACACTAGGGTCGGTAACCGATGGTGCGCATACGTAAAACAGCGGGTCACTTGGCCACTGTGGCTGATCGTAAATCTCCACCGCGTGTTTCTTAAAGTCGGCATCGAAGAAAAGATTGTGGTGATGCAGACCTTCAATTTTCTTATCTACCCCCAGGTAGAAAAGCAGGGAAGACGGAGCCATAGTGCGTTTGTCCCAGTATTGCTCATTGTACATGCGGTGCTCCGGCTGAAGCAGCTGCTGCTCTACGTGGTGGTAATCGGCCCCGCCTACAACAATATCGGCAGTGTATTCGCCATTTTGCGTGATCACCTTGGTGGCATGCCCGTTGGGCACATAAATTTGTTTGACTTCCTCATTGAGCTTGATTTCCACGCCAAGCTCTTCGGCGACACTAACCATGCCCTCCACAATCTTATGCATGCCGCCCATGGGGTACCAGGTGCCCAGCGCCATGTCGGCGTAGTTCATCATGCTGTACAAGGCCGGTGTGTTTTCAGGGGTGGCCCCCAGGAAGAGCACTGGGAATTCCAGCAGCTGTATCAGCTGCTCATGTTTGAATAGCTTGCGGATGTGTTTGGAGATCGAAGTAAACATCTGAAGGCGGAAGAGGCTCATCAGAATGCGCATGTCTGCAAACTCCATAATGGAGTGAGAAGGTTTGTGCACAAACTCGTTCATGCCCACCTCGTACTTGTACTGGGCTTCTTTGAGAAACTGCCTGAGCTTTTGGCTGCTGCCGGGCTCGTAGTGCTCAAACATGGCCTCCAGTTCTTCCATTTTAGCGGGGACTTCCATGCTGTCGCCCTTTCCAAAAACCACCTCGTAGGAGGGGTCCAGGCGGACCAGCTCGTAGTAATCGGAAGGTTTTTTGCCAAATTGGGCGAAGTATTGTTCGAATACATCGGGCATCCAATACCAGCTAGGGCCCATATCAAAGGTGAACCCATCCTGTTCAAATTTGCGGGCGCGCCCCCCGGCGATACTGTTCTTTTCGAGAATAGTGACTTGATAGCCTTTCTGAGCAAGGTGAGACGCGGCAGAAAGCCCTGCGAACCCGGAACCAATAACGATGACTTTCTTTGCCAAGACTGCGTTTTATTTGGTGATATGGGGGAAACAGCCGCTCTAATTTTTTGTTTAAGCTCTTTTGACAGAAAGCTTACTTTACTTCAACAAACTTGTATTTTCCTGAGTTCCCTGTTCACTCCCGCTGCCCTGATAAAATTGTCAAATCCCGCCTTCCCATTTTCCTTTTGCAAGTAGAACTGCCCAAACTTTGCAAGGTCTTCCGTACGCACCTACAGGCCCCGGCCACCAGTATTAACCCCATCCGGGCAGGCCTTCCAATCTAGTTTGGGAATGCCGAGTGGCTGTAACAATCGGGGCTCCAGGTAATCCACCAGCTTTTCGCCTGTAGCGCGCCGTAGGATGGCAGAGCGCATCTCTAAGCCCGGGGCTGTGCGGCAAAGGGGCAGATAGTAACAGGAACAGCATATAGCCTTTGCCCATCCGTAATTAATTATAGCGAATATCAGCGCACAATGAGCAGCGGCTGCCGTTCCACGCCTTGCGCGATGCGCTCCGTAACGGAGCCAAAAAGGAAGGTTTCGAAAGGGGTATGCCCCTTTGCACCCATCACCAGTAAGGCACCGGGTTGCTCATCTGCGTAGGCGTGAATGTGGGCCGCCCGGTTGTTGCGGGTATTTTCCCGAAAAACATCTACGATGCCATCATCTTTAATCCCCAGTTGGCCCAGGAACTTCCGGGCGGCCATGCGAGCCGATTCCATAAGTATCTCCAGATAACGGTTGTCGGGCCGGGAACGGTTATAGTATTGGCTGGGCGGCAGGTCGACGATGTGCAGGCTGTGCACAGCCTGGCTGTTCATTTTTCGGCTCAGCCCTAATGCCGTTTGCAAGGCACGGCCGGCATTCTCTGAAAAGTCATTCGGCACCACAAAATGGCTGATCTTGGCCCCGGCCCCATCGGGCAGCAACAGCACTGAGGAATGCACATTGCGGGCAACTCGCTTAGCGGTTATCCCACTCCCCTCACTGATCCGCTTTTTGCCCATGAGCAGAAGGTCAATTTCTTTAACCTCCGTCCAGTGGAGCAGCTTTTCGTAGGGCCTGCCTTCCCGGACGTTGATTTCTATTTCGAGGCCGGGCGTTTGCCCAAAGACTTCGTCGAGGCGGCCCCGGAGCGCTGACTTCACCCGCTCATCCACCGGCCCCTCGGGGGCAAACCGTTTCTGGAAATCCAAATCAGGATTCCCGGGCGCAGTGAAGTCTGGCATAATGTGGAGGGCGTACAACTTCTCAATGCCCAGCGCGTTCCAATGCGCCTTCAGGAACTGCAACAGCTGCTGGTCCATTTCGGAGAGGTCAAAAGCCACCAGTGCTCGCTTAAAGGGTAACATGCGTTTGGTTTTAATCAAAAAAGATAGCCCTGCCCACAGAAAAGTGCATTGCCAATTATCAGCCCGGATGTTGACTGTGCTCACCACCGGGCATGCGAACGCCCGATCTGAACAAAGCCAGCCGGGCGCCGCAGGTGTAGAGTCTTAGATATTCCCAATAGTGTGAAAATGTACACTTAGGAATGGTGCATTAATAAAACGTGTTTTTATGCGCCGTTATTTTTTCTT
>CAZNSK010000089.1:0-25190 GCA_964575505.1 uncultured Phaeodactylibacter sp. | reverse complement strand
ACCCCGTTTTTCAGCGCTATGAAAAATCACAAATCTTGGGTTGTTGAACTATAATGCGCCTTTGCCCTGGCAAAATCCAAAAGGTCTTTCATTTTCTCTTCGGGAAGCACTCTGGGCATTTTCACCTGCCCGCCTTTCTTTTTCCGGCGCTCCAGCCAGCTGTATATCGCAGATTCAGGGAGTGCCGTCAGGTGGACTGCCTTGACGCCTTTTTCCCGGGCTACGGCATAGTTCTTGTTTTTTTCCTTGAGCGACTCGTCTAGAAAGGACGCGGCTTGGCTTTCTTCAACGGCTGAGGGGGCCGAAATAACCCACTGATGCTCAAACTCCCCGTCGTTGTTGCGTACCGCACCCACAGCGTATTCGTTAATAGCTACGCCAAGGTGGTCGCTCAGCGCCTGTATGGCTGTATTCATTTTTTCCTCTGAAAGTTGGGCGCCCACTACGTTGAGGAAATACTTGGTGCGGCCAGATATTTTTAGTTCCAGTTGGTCGAGGTCTGTGAACTTTACCGTGTCGCCAATCAGGTAGCGGTAGGCGCCGGCCGGTGTAGAAACGAGCAGTGCATAGTCTTGCCCCTCTTCCACCTCGTCGATGCCGAGGGCAAGGGGGGCTTCCAGCAGGGTGCCCGTTGCGTCGAACCCCCGTTCGTCAAAGGGCACAAACTCGTAAAAGATGCCGTGGTCAATAGCCAGCCGCATGCTCATAGTGCCAGGCCGGGCTTTGTATGCAAAGAAGCCTTCGGAAGCCAGGTAAGTATCCAGATAGACTAGCGGCCGGGCAAACAGCTGCTCCAGGCTTTTGCGGTAAGGCTCAAAATTAACCCCGCCGGTAGCGTAGACCGACAGGCTCGGCCAAATGTCATGAATAGTATCCAGCCCGTGGTAGCCGATGATTTCCCGGAGCATCAATTGAATCCAGGAGGGGATGCCGGCCAAAGCACCGATGTCCCAGTCCGGGGCCGCTTTTGCAATTGCTTTGACGCGGTCCTCCCAATTGTCAATCCGGGCAATCTCCAGCCCGGGGCGGTAAAATCCGCTAAACCAACCCGGTATATTATTGGTATTGATGCCGCTGATTTCGCCCTCCAAGTGGCCGTGGGGGTGGCGCTGCAATTGGGCAGAGCTGCTGAGCATGAGGATTTCCTTCTCGAAGAGCTCATTGGGCAAGTCGAACCGGGCCAGGCTTTCGGCTTGGGCAATCCCCACTGCGCGGATGGACTCAAGCATGGCATCAGTGACGGGGATGCGTTTGCTCTCTTTGCCTGTAGTGCCGGAGCTGAGGGCAAAAAACTCAGGCTGGCCGGGCCAGGTGATGTCCGGGCGCCGCTGTTGTTGCGCCCACCACCGCTCGTTCATATCGGCGTATTCGAAGACCGGGACTGCCTGCTGATAGGCCTTCACCGGGTTTTCGGATTGCCGCACCCCCTCAAACCCGTAGTAAATACCAAAGGAGGTCGATGCCGCGTTTTTGAGTAGCGCCAAAAGCTGTTCCCGTTGCTTTTTACCCGGGTCTTCAGGCGGCGTATTCAGATTGTGCTTTAGTTTGATCGCAGATTTTACAATACTGCCGAGGATTGCCATTGATTTCGTTGTTGGTCTGCTATGGAAACCCCGGTGGAAAAGGGCTTGTTCGCCCCGGAAGCGGGTGCATCAGGTTTTTTTCGAAATCTTAAACATACCTTCTTAAATCAATGTTAAGAAATCGTGATTTACCTAATGCTATCGAAAAAAATCCTTATTTTTAAGGCTCGGAGATAGAAGCTTTCCTTATTCGATAATATATACTTCAGCTCCATCGTACAATCCATTAGGGTTAAGTCCATGCCAAATAGCGTATAATGTGAAAAAGTAACCGGCTTGATGAAAAAGTACTTTCTCGACCGACAAATCAAAAGAATAGAGCGGGAAGCAAATGACGAATTCCTGCAGATACTTTCCTTCGGCGCACGGTGTTATCCCACACCTGAATTGCAGAGCCTGCTCCGTAAACTGGATAAGAAAGTACAAATCTATGCTTACTACAGGCGCATCACCTTTATTATTGGCGCTTCGACTACCCTTTGGATTGCTTTCTGTTTCCTTTTTCAAAGCCTCGATTATACGATTGGTGTTGTGGTCACCCTCGCCTTTGTCCCCATTTCCGTACTGGGCTTTACCATTGGGAATATCTACCTCAACAAGAAGTTCAAGGCAATCCAGGATGCCCATCTAGTGGAAAAGATCATCGTGGAAGAGCTGGACCGCCGCAGAAAAGACGCTTCTATATACTAAGGTCGTTATTGATTGCTTTCAGATTCGGAACTATCGTATCAGAGCGTATTCAAAAATGTGTACCGTACGTAGAGGGCGCAGTGCTAATGGCCTAGCTGCATTGGTTTTGCAGCAGGCGCAGTTAAGTGTGCACTCCCTCGTATCATACCGTGCCTAGAAACCTCCGCCCCATCAAGCCAGCAGATTAGGAACTGTACAGCCACTGATCTGAAACGGCCTTGGCCTTTCAGCAGTTTTTCATAAAGAAACCGAAAGCCTTACTATTTGGCACTACTACCCAGAAAGGTATGAATGTCCAAATTCTTGAAAGTGTACCTTTTGGGTTGCCGGTTTAGCGGCACTATTAAAAAAAATGGAGTATTCTGTAGCGTAAAGCAGTCAGGATATCTGTCCGGTGCAAATTGGAACCGGCATCAGCTTAGTCCTGCAAAAGCCATTTGACTCTATTTTACTGAAACGCAACAATCCTGACGAAATGAGTCGTTCGCTCTCCATGGCGGAAGGGTCCGGCATCGGGTCTTCCAACAGTTTACGTACTTACCAGAAGGTTTTAGAATCCTTCGGTTTAGGCACCCTTATTGTCGAAAAGGATGGCAGCATACGCTTAGCTTCCGCCCGGATCGCAGAGGAGCTGGGCTACGACCCGAAGTTGCTGGCTAAGAAGCGCATTTTTGAGATCAACCCCCACCTCAGCCTGGTCGGCTGGCGAAAGCAATGGAAGCTGCTGCTGAAGCAGCAGCATATCGAGATGGACACAGAGCACATGACCGCCGGGGAGATGCTGTTTCCCGTCCGGCTCCGCATGAACCTGATTACGGACGGTGGAGAGCCCCTCTGCTTAATGAGCGTAAAGAACTTGCTCCACGCCAACCGCTACAAAAAACTCTTGCAGCTGACCACTCAGGTCAGCCGGGTCGGAGGTTGGGAATGGGATTTGGTCACCGATCACATTATGCTCACAGACGAAGTCTATGACCTACTGGGCTTACCGGAAAAAGCGCTTAATAAAGCAGGAGTTGAGCAGCTCGTGCGTGAGCGCCTGCAACCGGAAGAGCAACACGCCTTTGAGCTGCACCTGCGCACCGTGATCGAATCCGGGGCCCCTCATCAATTCGAGGTACAGGTCATGCTACCCAGTGGGAGCTACAGCAGAATGGCCATCACGGTGGTGCCGGAAAAGTCGGAATTTCAAACCATAAAACTCTACGGGGCGATTCAGGACATCTCAGGCCTTCAGCGCACGGATGAGGAATTGGAGCTCACCCAATACACCCTCAACCATGCCCGGGAAATGATTTTCTGGGAACAGGCAGATGGCACCTTTAGGTATGGTAATCTGGCTGTGAAAGAATTGCTTGGCTATACCAATACTGAACTACAGGCGCTCAATGTGAGCGAACTGGTAAGCGGGTTTTCCCCGGAAGACCGGGCTGCCGTCTGGGAAAAGCTGCGGGCTGACCGCGAAGCGGAGTGGGAGGGCGCGCTGCTCGCCAAAGACGGCACAGAGCTGCCTATCTACTGCAGCATGAACCTCATCCGGTACAAAGATCAGGAAATCAACTGCATTTTTGCCAGAGACTGGAGGCGGAAAAAAATCAGGGATGAGCGCCTGCGGTTGTCTCACTTTACCCTCGATAATGCCGTTGACATGATTTTCTGGATCACAGCCGAGGGCAATATCCGCTTTGTCAACCAGACCGCCTATGAACAGCTGGGCTACGATAGCTTTGAGCGTTGGGACCAGCTTTTTGCAGAAGATGAAGAACTGCAGCAGCAAAGCCTCTGGGAAAACCTCAAAGCGCAGAAAACCATCACTAAGGAAGCAGAGGTGGCTGCCGCTGACGGAGGCTATTTGCCAGTAGAAGTTCACGTCGATTTCATCAGCTACGAAGGCAGGGACTACGCCTGTGCTTTCCTGCGGGACATTACTAACCGAAAAGCCAAGAGTAAAAAATTAGCGACCGCCCTTAGAAAGGTAAAGGAGCTTTCCGACCGCCTGCAAAAAGAGAATTCCCTGCTCAAGGAAGAAATAAAAGTCAATTACAACTTTGAAAATATCATTAGTGAAAGCGAGGCTTACAAGCGGGTGCTGCATCAGGTGGAACAGGTGGCCGGCACAGAGGCTACAGCTCTAATCATAGGAGAAACGGGGACGGGCAAAGAACTGCTCGCCCGGTCCGTACACGCACTGAGCCAACGCAAAGATTCTGCTATGATCAAGGTGAACTGCGCTGCGCTGCCGGCGGAGTTGATTGAAAGCGAGCTGTTCGGCCATGAAAAGGGAGCATTTACCGGTGCCCATCAGCAAAAGAAAGGCCGGTTTGAACTGGCTGACGGCGGGACTATCTTCCTGGATGAAGTAGGGGAGTTGTCATTGGAGCTGCAATCCAAATTTCTCCGGGTACTGCAGGAAGGCGAGTTCGAGCGGGTCGGAGGCGCGAAAACCCATTATGTCGACGTACGGGTTATTGCCGCCACCAACCGGGATTTGGTCAAAATGGTGAATGAAGGAACCTTTCGGGAGGATCTTTACTACCGGCTCAACGTTTTTCCCATTTACAACATCCCTCTGCGGGAACGCCGGGAAGACATACCGCTGCTGGTGCGTTACTTTACCAAAAAGTACGCCGAAAAGTCCGGCAAAACGATTGAGCATATCAGCCAGCCTGACCTGGACCGGCTCATGAAGTATGAATTCCCCGGTAATATTCGGGAGCTCGAGAATATCGTAGAACGGGCAGTCATTCTTACCTCTGGCAACGCTCTGGCGCTTTCCAGCGCTTTTCAGCGCGCTACTGGAGACCGGCCTTCGGACGATCAGGTCTTCAAATCCTTCGAAGAAATGCAGCGAGACTACATCATCGAGGCACTGCGGCGTTGCAACTGGCGCATCAGCGGGCCCAAAGGCGCCGCTACTTTGCTCGACCTGAACTCGCGGACGCTGGCTTCGAAAATGCGTAAGCTGGGCATCAACCGGAAGGATTTTATAAATTCCTAATCTTTAGCTAGTTATTTATACGTTGGTTCGAACATGAGGCGGCACAGCCTGTTCCATAACTGAGAACCAAAAAATTAACTAGTTGTATATGAATTACTTAGGATTAGATCGAAAGGATGTAGCGAAGACGGTAGACCAGCTAAATGACCTGCTGGCGAATTACCATGTTTACTACCAAAACCTGCGGAATTTTCATTGGAATGTAGATGGTGAGAATTTCTTCGATCTCCATGAGAAGTTCGAGGAGCTTTACGATGATGCGCGCGAAAAAATTGACGAAATAGCGGAGCGTGTACTAACGCTTCGCTTGCGCCCGGTCAGTAAAATGTCTGCTTACCTTGATCGTGCCGCAGTGAAGGAGTCTGAAATCATCGAAGATGAGTTTCAGATGGTAGAAACGATTCTCGAAAACCACCGCATTATTATCGACAACATGCGCGACGTCATCCGCTACGCTGATGATGTAGAAGACGAGGGTACCATCGATATGATCGGTGGCTTCCTTGCAGAACTGGAGAAGTCAAGCTGGATGCTGGATGCATGGAAAGCCAAAAAAGAGGCAAACGTAACCGCCTAACTCTGTTGACGTGCATCAAAGCGCTGAAAGACTCAGGTAGCCAGAAGTCTGCTTCTGGCTACCTTTATTAAGTTGCAAGCGAAAACATTAGTATCATAAAGATTTTTTACAATGAGGTTGAACCGATATTCCTCTGTAGCGCACGCTACACAGGCACTCAGGAAGCGCGGGTTCAAAGATGAATTCAAGTTACAGGGCAAAATGCGCATGCGCAACCTGAACAACAAGAATACTTACAAGGCTTCGGATATGTACATCGTCGAATACCACCGGTTTGAAGGGATGTCCAATCCAAGCGATATGTCCATAGTATTCGCCGTAGAAACTGAAGACGGCAGCAAAGGCATTATCATATCTTCTTACGGCATGTACGCCGATATGGAACTTGTCGAATTTCTTGACAAGGTAAGAGTAAAGGAAAGGGCAACTGCCTAAAATTCTTGAGCGGAAGGTTGCAATATCCTTAGAGAAAGCGCAAATAATCAGCTTTCTCTAAGGATTTTCTATGTATTGGGGTGGCATAGCCACTAAATTTAACCGATTTTTAGCCGATAATCCTGTTACCATGCAAAACGATACCCTGAATCTGCACCGTCTGGCTTCCCTGCTTATTATACTCTTTATAGGCGGCTATATTGTCATCATTGGGCAAAGTATTCTTTCTCCACTTGCGTTCGCGGCGCTTTTTTCCTTTCTTTTGCTGCCTATTTGCCGGCGGGTTGAACGTATTCTCCCCTACAACATACCCGCTATCCTTCTGTCTATGCTGATTGCGCTTCTGCCGGCCCTTGCCCTGGTGGTACTATTTTCCGTTCAGTTGACCACGGTCATCAATGACATCCCCTCAATCGGGAAAAAGCTGAAGAGCGGGCTGGATGAGGTTATTGCCTTTGCGCAGGAATACATCAACCTGGAGACCTTCAGTATAGAGGAGTCGATTAAAGACAACTTCAGCCAGCTCATCGAAGCTCCGCTGCAAATCCTGGGCCAGAGCCTTAGTTCAGGCTCCAATATTTTGATCAGTGTGTTATTGACGCTGCTCTTTACCTTTTTCCTGATGCTCTACCGCACATCGTTTAAAAACTTCTTCCTAATGCAATTCAGCCGCTCCGGCCGGAAGGAAGCAGAGCTGATTATGGGGCAGGTAGAAAAGGTGCTGCAGGAATATCTCTTTGGCCTCCTTATCGTCGTGCTCATTCTTGGTGTTTTAAACAGCTTCGGGCTATGGGTTATTGGCATACGGTACGCCGCATTCTGGGGTTTTCTGGCAGCCTGCCTGGCTATCATCCCTTACATTGGCACCACCCTGGGAGGCACCTTCCCCTTCGTTTACGCCCTGGCGACGACAGGCACTCTTTGGCAACCGGCGGCTGTAGTACTGTTGTACATAAGCATACAAACCCTGGAAGGCAACTTTATTACGCCCAAAGTGGTCGGCAGCAGCGTAAGCATCAACCCAATGGCAGCTATCCTATTTCTTTTTGTCGGCGGGATGATGTGGGGGATATCGGGGTTGATCCTCGCTTTGCCCTTCGTAGCGGTGCTGAAGGTCGTCATGGAGCACATCGCCCCCCTGAAACCAATGAGCGAATTGCTGAGCAGTGATATCTACAGCGATGCAGAAAAATTTCTGGGAGAATATGACCATAGCCGCTACCGTTTGTCCAATTATTTTAGCCGCAAATTCAAATAAGCTTGCCCGCTTAGTCACTCTAAGCAGGCAATACTGAGTTGATACGTAAGCGCTCTGAGCCTCTAAATGAGTAAGAACGCTATCCAAACTTTAAAGACGAACAGGCCATTTGACTTTGGCCGCGCCAAGGGTCTGCTTAAACAAAGCTTGAGCAAGCGGCAGACCATGCATCACCACTATATTTTCACTGGCAGGATAATTTGAGACTTTACCGCCTCTCCGTTGTAGTAAGCGGGCGCCCATTTCGGCATGCCCTGCACAATGCGCTGCGCCTTCGTCCGGCAGCCTTCGCAGGCCGCTTCATTAGCCGGGACGATTTGGTCGATGCGTTCCAGTTCCCCTTTTTCATTCAGCGTTATATAGGCGTGTACGACTTCTCCTTCGGACAAATCTCCACCCTCTGCCTCCAGATAATTAAGGTATTTGGCATTAGAGCATTCGATAGGGATTGCTGCCTGCCGGCAAGACAAATCAAATAGCGGCGGCTTTCTGGGATTGCGGTTCAATAGCTCCCGGCCGTCATCGCTTTTGGGGATCAAATACCGGAATACGTACCGGTCAGGAGCAAAATCGAAAACTGCCTCTCCTGGATTATACACTGCGGTAGTGCGGCCGCCTTCGGTTACAGCTGGCGGGAAGGGCATGTAATCTACATAAGTGGTAGACATTTGCACGGTATGGTACCCTTCAACATTATCCATCCCGTCGGCTTCGTCGGCTGCAGGCGAGATCGTGTCGGCAGCTTCAGCTACCGCATTGTCTGTAGCGCCTTCATTGGCTTCATATCCGCAGGCAGCAACAAAAAATGCGAGAAAAAAATACACAAACACAGAAGTTGGTTTATGAAATATCATAATTGAGTTTTGATTACAAAAAATGGGCATTGCAACAGCAATACCCATTTGTTTTCAAATTGGTTTTATCAGGGTTGTAACTTTACCTTGAATTCCAGTGCTGGAACCCCAAACAAATGGGTAGGTGAGGAGGACTGAGTATATTAGTTATGATCTGGGCGTACACCGTAGCGGTCCTGAATGAGGTTCTTCAGTTTTTTACGGGCCAGGAAGATGCGGCTTTTCACCGTGCCAATTGGAATATCCAGATGGTTGGCAATTTCTTTGTATTCGTACCCCCTGTAAAACATTAGGAAAGGCACACTGTAAATCTCGCCGATTTCACTAAATATGGTTTTGTATTCCTTCATGCGGATGTTCATTTCACCGCGGTTTGGAATGATATTTTTGTTTTCAACGGCAAACAAGAAACTTTCAATAGGTTCATTCACATTGCGGCGCAGCTTTGCCTTGCGATACTGATTAATAAAGGTGTTGCGCATAATAGTAGAGCACCAGCTTTTGAAATTAGTACCGATGGTGAATTTCTCCCGGTGCCGGTAGGCACGCATTGCCGTTTCCTGCATCAGGTCTTTGGCGTCTTCCCGGTTGCGGGTAAGCTTCATAGCGAATGAAAATAAGATACTCTCAAGTCCATTAAATTCTTTACTGAATTCTAAGGTAGACATAAATTTAGTTTGGTTAATGACGATTGTTAATCAAATGCACAAATACAAGTGCAAACGCCATGCCAAAGTCTATGATGGAGCATTTTCAGGGAGATGGGCCGGAAAAAGATGCACAGATTGATCAAATATGAGTAAAGTGATTAAATATGATCAATTTTTGTGAAAAAAGGTGACTTACTCTTCCGATTCATCTTGTCGTAGGAGATCAATCAACGATTCATTAAGGTCGATCATATGCTGAATGAGGTCGAGGAAGTTGTCAATATCGACCGTTACGCGGCCATTGTCTTCCTGGACGGCCTCTTTTTTGTACTCATAAAAGATTTTAAACCCTTCCAGCATCTTACGCACACTTAGCGAGCGCTCCACGAACTTATCCAGTTCCTCCGGAGCTATCTGCCCGCTCAGGGCAGCCGTGAACAAGGGTGGGGTATTAGCCGGCTCGGGCTGTTGGAAAGCTTGCTGTATGCCCCCGTTTTCGGTGATGTCGGTATGTATGAATTCTGCCATGTTGACATCGAACAGTTTGGCCATCCTTAATATAAGGCTCAGCCTGGGCTCTACATTCTTGCTCTCGTAGGCTGCAATATTGCTGCGCTTAATGTCCAACTTTCTAGCCAGCTCTTCCTGGCTCCAGTGCTGGGCTTTGCGCAGGTAACGAATATTTTTCGACAGATAATTTTCTACTTCCATCATCTTCCTTATTAAAATCAACGCCCGAAATAACGGAAAAATGAAGAAATAATCATCATTATGTGTTTTTATTTCTCATATTATACTTCAGCAGTGAACGTATTGCCTGAAATTTTTGTTTTCCTTTTGTAATCAATCCTATATTGTAAATTAAATAACCAAAACAGATTCAATCCATGGAAAAGTCAACGAAAGAAAAAATTGCACTAGGTCTAGGGTTACTGGCTGGCGGTGCGATTGGATTCTGGCTCAACAGCGATCAGGGTCGCGAAGTGCGTTCTGACGTAGCGGACAAAGCTGATGAATATTCTAAGAAAGTAAAGGAACAAGCTGCCGAAATCTCAGACAACATGAACCGGCAAGCAGGTGAAATTTCTAATCGCCTCAACGATCAAGCATCACGTTTGTCCAATAACCTTAGCCAAGCTTACGAGCAAGGGCGGGAGTATGTGAATCAGGCAAGCTCTAATCTTAAGAGTCAATTCCAACAGGGAGCTGACCGTATCGAAGGAGCGAGCGAAGATTTTCAGGCTGGAATCAACTACGCCATCGACAACATCCAACGCAAAGCGCGAGAACTCAGCAAGCAAAATGGATCTCGCTAATCTCACATTGCTCTTAGGGGCAATAGGTGCTTCCCTTTTGCCGGTATAATTCGCCGCCCGGCAGGGACTTTTTTCTGCCAGCTTGAGCACCTCAAAAGCAGTTTAACAGCTTGTGTTAACCCACGAGATGGGCAATTGGAATCTTCCATTTGCCCATTTTAAGTAGGTTCGGCCCGTTTTTTTATCGCTCACCCTGCATACTGCGCAAAACCATGAAATCAACCAACTCTATCAACGAGTCCGTAGGCGAGGTTTACGGTTACCTGAAAGCCTATTTTAATCAGCATCTCGAATTCTTTAAGCTCGACATGGCAGAGCGTACCTCAAGGGCACTGTCTCTTGCCATTACTATGGTCATCATTTTGATGCTGGGGCTGGTCATGCTGGTTTTTGCCTCGCTGGCGCTCGGCATTTACCTGGGAGAAACGCTGGGTTCTTACCCCAAAGCATTCCTTATCGTAAGTGGCGGCTACGCCCTATTTACGCTTTTTTTATTGTTACTCCGGCGGCAACTGATTACCAACCCTATTTTAAGCCGCATCATAAAAGTCTTTTTCCAAAACCACTAGCCTTATGTACAATAAACCGAACCGGAAAATCCACAGCCTTTCCGATCTGCGCCGCCGCAAAGAAATGCTGCAATTGGAAATGGAGGTCACACGCAAGGCAATAGGCACGGGCCTGAAAAATACCCAAGCCTCTGTCAAAAATACTTTCATCCGTGCTGTGCTCATACCACTGGGTGCCGGAGGGCTCGCCGCCCTGCTGTACAAAGAGCCGGAAGAGCAGGCCGGCAAACCCGCCTGGCTGCTTTTCTTGCAGCAAATGATGCAAAAAATCAATGAGCAATTTGAAACGCCGCCCCACGATGAGCCGGTGCCGCAGGCTGAACAGCAACCTCCTTCGGAATGATTCCAAGTGCGCTCAAAAATAAGGCAAAGTTCTATTTCAAAATTTTGAAAGCTTCTGCCCTGCGGTTTTCTGAGCGGGAAGCTTTTACTTACGCAGCCGGCCTGTCTTACTATACCATCTTTTCCCTGCCGCCCATGCTGATGGTGATCGTCTATTCTACCACGATATTTTATGAGCGGGCTACCATCCGGAAGACTATCTTCGGCGAAATCGGCGAAATTGTAGGCCAAGACAGCGCAGCCCAGCTGGCGAATACTTTGGATCAAATTGGCTTGTTCCAAGGCAACTGGATCAATTCAGCCATTAGCATCGGGGCGCTCCTGTTTACCTCCACGACTGTCTTTGCTACCATTCAGCGAGCCCTCAACCGGATGTTTGGCGTGCAGCCTAAACCCGAAAAAGCGGGCCTGCTCAAAATGTTGTTTGACCGCCTGACTTCCTTTGCTTTGCTGTTGTCCATTGGCTTCATCCTTCTGGTTTCACTTACCATAGACGCTTTACTTGACGCCTTCAGCGGTTACCTGGGACAGTTCATCCCTGAACTTTCCCTGCTCATCACCAAGACGGCTTCTTTCGCCCTGCCTATTCTGGTCGTTAGTGTCCTGTTTATGCTGCTGTTCCGCTACCTGCCTGACGTCCGCCTGAGGTGGAGGGATACCATTGTCGGTGCGTTGCTCACAACTGCGCTGTTTGCCATAGGCCGGTATGGCATCAGCTTTTATATTGAGCAATCCCGCACTACTGATTTATACGATGCTGCCAGTTCGGTCATGGTCATCATGTTATGGGTATTCTACGCTTCTTTAATTTTATTGTTTGGAGGTATTTTTACAGCCGTATATGCCGAAGAAAAAAGGGGAGAGCTGGAAACCACCGCTTATTCCATAAGGGTCCGGTATGAAAAAATAGAGGAGGACGAGTAAAGTCTTTATACAACTTCCGCGACCACAAAGATACTGCCGCCTACGTAGATCAGGTCGTCCTCGTCCGCCGCCTCCTGCGCAGCCCGCAGGGCACTGCCCACGCTCCCGTATACTGCTCCGTGCAACCCGGCTTTTGCCGCTGCTGCCTGCAATTGAGCCGCCTCCATTCCTCTGGGTACCCCCGGCCGGGCAAAGTAGTAGGTGGCGCTCGCCGGCAAATAGCGGAGCGCTTTTTCCGGGTTCTTGTCGCGCACTGTCCCGTAAACAATATGCAGGCGGCGGTGCCCGATGCGGCGCAGTTCTTCCATTGCCAGTTGGATGCCCGCCTCATTGTGGGCGCTGTCGCAAAGCGTCAGGGGAGCTTGGCTGAGCACTTGCCACCGGCCCAGGAAACGAGTTCTTTCCCTTAACTCATGCAGCCCCTGCCGCAAGTGCGTATCATTAATCTGGATCAGTGGCTGCAGACATTCTACAGCTTGCAATACGCCCTGAAGGTTTTTACTTTGGTAAGCGCCGTAAGCATTGAGAGATATTTCAGGATGCAGGAGAGCGCCATTCCTAAATACATCGTAAACCGTATGCTCCAGCCCCGGCCGGACGACAGCCGCCTCATAGTTCTGATCGGCAAAAACCATCGGGGCTCCTTCCGCCTTTGCCTTATCTACAAATACTTGAACCGTTTCCGGCTGCGTTTCGCTAATGACTACCGGCACCCCTGGCTTGATAATACCCGCCTTTTCCCCGGCAATTTTTGGCAACGTATCACCCAAAAACTGCATATGGTCGTAGCTAATATTGGTAATCACACAAAGCTCAGGAGTCAGAATGTTAGTAGAGTCCAAACGCCCGCCCATGCCTACTTCCACCACCGCCCAGTCCACTGCTGTTTTCACGAAGTAATCGAACGCCATAGCAACCGTGATTTCAAAAAAGGAAGGCTGTACTTCCTTGAAAACCGCTTCGTGCTGCTCCACAAAATCAACCACAGCTGCTTCCTCCATCAAGTTGCCATCGACTTTAATCCGCTCCCGGAAATCGCGGTAGTGGGGTGAGGTATATAAGCCAACTTTGTGCCCGGCCGCTTGCAGTACAGCCGCCAGCATATGGGCGGTGGAGCCTTTCCCATTAGTTCCAGCTATGTGAATAGCCCGCAGTTTTTCCTGTGGATGGCCCAAAGCCGCACAAAGGGCTCTGATGTTCGTCAAGTCTTTCTTGAACGCCATCGGGCCTACCCGCTGAAACATTGGCAGCTGCTCAAAAAGGTAAGTTAGCGTTTCGGAGTAGGTACGCCTTGCCATAGTTGTAAATTTGTGAAGGGCAAGGTAAGAAGGAAAAGGAAAATCAGGCGATTCTCTGTACGACCAATTCGGTAGCTGTTTCGGCAGGCAGTTCTTTGGCAGGCTGGCTAGGCCCTTCCCCCGCAAATATATACATCGGCAGCAGTGAAAGCAGGACTAAAAAAAGCTGGCCGGCAATGCCTCGGATTTCTTGCTTGGTCATAATAGCTGTCGTTTGATGATTATAACGGCCGGGCAAATGGAAAGGCACTATTCTGAAGGGGCCTTGACAAATAATTAACGGTTTCAGGAAAGCTGGGGAGGGTGTCGATGGATTTTGGGGTGATGTCCAGCAATTTTTAATTCAATAAAGCTTCGCAAGGCCCGCCAACCGCTTTTTCCATTCCCGGGTCGGATTGCCCTTTGCAGGAGGCCAAAACTAAAGTCAAAACAAGTACTTTTTCTTGCACACCAAAAAAGGTGCTGCGGCACTGACTGCTGATAGAGGCACGTTAATCTTCAGCAAAGTTGCTTCTGGCTGCCCAATACGCGCTTGGCTTACTGCAGGCCCGTATCCGGCGCTACTGGGCTCTAAAGTTATAAGTAATGGTACCGCACTGCTTGTCCACCTGGCCGGGGGCAAACTTCCACCGTTTAGCAGAGCTGATGGCAATGTTTTTCAGCCGCGAGCTTGTCGCTGTGGAGCCGCGCTGGGTGAAGTCGGCGGAGGTGACGTTGCCGGAGCGGTCCACACAGACCTTGACCACCACTACGCCTTGTTCCTGAGAATTATCCTGGGGCCGGTGCCGGCGTGCAACCCCCCGGTCGCCCAATCCGCCCCCTACGGTGCCAGAGCCTGTGCTGATGCCGGTAAGAATATCCGAGTTGGGGTCGCCTCCCGGGTCCCCCTGATTCCCGGCTGTTCCGGTATTGCCTTTGCCTTCCCCTTCGCCAAACAGCCCGCCCAGGGATTCTTTCAGGTCAGCCGCTTCGGCTTCTTTGCGGCGCTGCGCCTCCGCTGCTTTCCGCCGGGCTTCCGCCTCAGCACGCTGCCGGGCTTCCTCCTGTTCGCGCTCCCGGCGTTCCCGGGCTTCCTGCTCGCGCCGCTTGCGGTCTTCTTCTTTTCTTACGGCAACCTCACTGTCATCCGAGGTGATGACATCCCGCTCCGGCTCCGGTTCCGGCTCAGCCGCAGAAGGGGGAGGAGGGGCGGTTTCTTCTTCAGGCACCTCTTCGGGCTCGTTCTCCGTTACGGCAGTAGGCCCGGCATTTTCGTTACCTTGCCCCACATCCGGCAGGCCCAGGTTGACCAAAATGCCTTCCTGTCCGGGCGGGGGGTCCGGGAACGTAAGCAGGGGCAACAGTGCCAGCATGAGCAAAACCACATGCACCGCTACACTGATGATCATGCCGCGTTTCTTATTCTGTTCGTCTTCTTGCGTGACTTGCGTATCTAACGCCATGATAAGAAGGTTTATAAATGAGATGCCTGAAGCAGGCAGATTACATAAATTAAACGAGATTTTTCCGCTATTGCCTCCCCAAAGAGCGGGATTCACAAAAACTTAACAAGGCCCGTCCTTATCCTGGCTGCTGCTCAGCCGGAAAGAGGCGTCCGTGCCTGATGATTTTATTCAGCCAGCACAAGCTCTTTGGCTGTATGCTCACGCTTGCGCAATGATGGGGTGCCGCATCTTTTCACCGCCCCCTCTGTTAGTCTTTTTCGGTAGCCAAAACCCCGTTGACCTTATACCGCATCGCCAGGTCCATCACCGCCACCACATACTCAGTAGGCGTACCCTCGTCCGGCGAAATGGTAATGCTTGGCTTGCTGCTTCGGGCAATCTGGGCAATATCCCGTTCCAGGTCACCCAGCGAACGCCGTTTATTGTCCAGGAAGTAGGTGCCCGACCGGCTGATGCGCACGTCTTCCACCCGGTTGCTGCTGCTCGTGCTGCTTCGGGAACTGCTGGGCAGCTTCAGGTTGAGGGCATTGGGGGCGACGAGGGAGGACGTCAACATGAAAAAGATCAGCAATAGAAAAATAATGTCCGTTAGTGAGGACATGTTAAACTGCGCTGAAACTTTGCTGCGTTTTTTAATTCCCATAAACTGATTTTTAGGAACGTGGCTCGGTGGCAATTATAGCATTGACCTTCAGCCGGTTAGCAATTTCCATTACCTCCACGACCCGGTCAAAGGGCGTGCCCATTTCGGCAACGATGGTAATGGCTGCATTTTTCCGGTTGTCGGAAGTGCGCACTTCCATGCGCAGGGCCCGCTCGAGGTTCCGGGCGCTGGTTTCGTTGTTGTTGACGGTCGTGCGGCCGTTTTGCTCCAGCGTCACCACGATGGAGGTGGAAGCCACAGTCTTGGAATCCGATTTTGGCAATTCAAACGGTTGGATACGCACCAGTGTGGAAGTCAACATAAAGAAAATCAACAGGAGGAAAATGATGTCTGTCAAAGACGACATGCTAAATTCCGCGCTGACTTTACTCCGCTTTTTTAGTCCCATAGGTCCTTTGGTTTTAAGCGGAGGGCTCCTGCAGCAAGTCCATAAACTCTACTGTAGTGCGCTCCATTTTAAAGACGACTTTTTCTACGTTGGCGACCAGCAAGTTGTAGCCGATGAAGGCCAGAATACCTATAAACAGGCCGAATGCGGTGGTGATAAGCGCCTGGTAAATACCGCCGGCTAGTACATCCGGTGTCACGTTTTGCTCCGTCGCCATTTTGTAAAAGGCCAGAATCATACCCGTCACCGTACCAAAAAAGCCGATCATTGGGGCGGCGCCGGCAATACTTGCCAGGGTAGACAGGTTCTTTTCCAGCTTGAAAATCTCCAGGTTGCCCACGTTTTCGATGGCCGCGTCAATATCCCGCAGGGGCTTGCCAATGCGCTGCAGCCCTTTTTCTACCATGCGCGCCACCGGGGAGTCCGTTGTCTGGCAAAGCGCCTTAGCGCCATTGATATTGCCCGATTGGACATTCGCACGGATATTGTTCATAAAGTTCTCATCGATTTTGCCGGCCCGTTTGATCGTCAGGTAGCGCTCCACAAAAATGTAGATGGCCATGACCGAAAGCACAAAGAGGACGAGCACAATGATAATGCCCAAGGGGCCCCCTTTGGTGATGATGTCGAATAAGCTTTGAGTGCCTACGCCCTCCCGGTCGAGGCCTTCTGCTTCCTGAAACAGCAATAGCGTGTGTTGCAGCATGATGTCTGATATGGTTTTAAGTTTTGATGGGTGCCCATGCCTTATTGGTACAGCAGAGCAGTCTATTGTAACGGAAGCACAACGCGCTCCGGGTACGCCAAATTATCAAACAAATGGAAATTATTAGAATGCCTGCCCCTCGGATGTGAATATTTTGCCTTTCTAGCGAAAATTCGCTAATATTGGAGCACCAAAGTATTTCCGGGTTGTTGACCAAATGCAACCCCATCCAAACTATCAAACCAAACCAATCTATCACTCAATGAGCAGAAGAATCACTAAAGTAGCCGTACTGGGCTCCGGTGTTATGGGCTCTGGCATTGCCTGCCATTTTGCCAACATCGGCCTGGAGGTTTTGATGCTGGACATCGTGCCCCGCGATTTGCCGGAAGGCCAGCAACAGGACCCGGCTGCCCGCAACAGCATCGTCAATGCAGCCCTGAAAAGCGCAATCAAGAGCAAACCCGCCGCGCTGTACAGCAAAGATTTCGCCAGCCGTATCACGACCGGCAATTTTGAGGACGATTTTGCTAAGATCAAGGATTGCGACTGGGTCATTGAGGTAGTTGTGGAGCGCCTGGACATCAAGAAAAAGGTATTTGACCAGGTAGAGCAGCACCGCAAGCCGGGCTCCCTTGTCACTTCCAATACCTCAGGTATCCCCATCCACATGATGCTGGAAGGGCGCAACGACGACTTCAAAAAGCACTTCTGCGGTACCCACTTCTTCAACCCGCCCCGCTACATGCGCCTGTTGGAAATCATCCCCACACCGGAAACTGCCCCCGAAGTGGTCGATTTCTTTATGCACTACGGTGATGTCTACCTGGGCAAGCAAACCGTTCTCTGCAAAGACACGCCTGCCTTCATCGCCAACCGTGTGGGCGTATACGCCATGGCAAAGATTTACCAACTCACCACTGAGCTGGGGCTGCGCATTGAGGAAGTCGACAAACTTACCGGCCCCACCATCGGCCGCCCCAAGACCGGTACCTTCCGCCTGGGCGACCTCGTAGGCCACGATACTGCCGCCAACGTGATCAAAGGCCTTAAGGAAAACTGCCCGGACGATGAACAGGCGGCGACTTTTGAAATCCCCAAATACCTGGAGTTCCTGCTTGAAAACAATTACCTCGGCAACAAAACCGGCCAGGGCTTCTACAAAAAAACCAAGGAAAAGGACGAGAAGGGCCGCCGTGTCATCCTCGCCCTCAACCTGGAAACCCTCGAGTACGAGCCCAGCCAAAAGCCGGACCTGCCCAGCCTGAAAATGGCGAAGCAAATCGACGATCAGGATAAGCGCATCGCTGCCATGTTTGATGCCGAAGATAAGGGCGGAGAACTGGTCCGCGAGTCCCTCCTTGGCCTGTTTGCCTATGTATCCAACCGCATCCCGGAAATCTCAGACAACCTCTACAGCATCGATGATGCCATGAAAGCCGGTTACGCCTGGAACGTTGGCCCATTCGAATACTGGGACATTATTGGCATCGAGAAAGGTATCCAACTCGCAGAAGAACAGGGCGAAACTATCGCACCCTGGGTGAAGGACATGGTCGCTGCCGGTCACACGCAGTTCTACAAGCGTGAAGGCGGCCTGAAGAAGTACTACGACCTTGAATCCAAGAGCTATAAAGTGGTGCCGGGCGCCGAGGAGTTCATCATCCTCGACAACTACCGCGACCGTGCACCGGTGATGAAGAACAACGAAGTCGTCCTCCACGACATCGGCGACGGTGTGCTTTGCCTGGAATTCGTCAGCCCGCACAACTCCATAGGCGAGGGCGTGTTGCGCGGCATGAACGAAGCCATCCAAATTGCTGAAGAAGGCGACTGGAAAGGCATGGTCATTGGCAATAACGCCCAGCATTTCTCGGTCGGCGCCAACCTGATGATGATCGCCATGCTGGCCTATCAGCAGGAGTTCGATGAACTGAACATGGCCGTCAACCTCTTCCAGCAAACAACGATGCGCTGCCGGTACTCCTCCGTGCCCGTGGTTGCCGCTACCCAAGGCTACGTCTTCGGCGGAGGGTGCGAAACCATCATGCATTGCGATGCCACCCTTGCCGCCGCTGAATCCTACATCGGCCTGGTGGAAGTTGGCGTAGGCCTCATCCCCGGTGGTGGCGGAACCAAGGAATTTGCCCTGCGCGCTTCCGACCGTTTCTTCGAGGGCGATGTGCAAATCCCAACCCTCATCGAGCAGTTCAAGACCATCGCGCTGGCCAATGTGGCGACTTCCGCCCATCAAGCCTACGACTATGGCTACCTGCTGCCGGAGAAAGACCACATCGTACTCAATACCGACCGCAACATCGCTCAGGCGAAAGCCAAAGTATTGGAACTGGCGGAGGGCTATACCCAGCCTATTCAGCGCGAGGACATTACCGTTCTTGGCCGTACGGGCCTTGCCGCCCTCTACGCCGCTGCCAACGAGCTGCGCTTGGGCCATTTTGCCTCCGAGCATGATATCAAGATTGCTCACAAGGTAGCCTGGGTGCTCTGCGGTGGCGACCTCACCGGCGAACAGCAGGTATCCGAGCAGTACCTCCTCGATGTGGAACGGGAAGCCTTCCTGAGCCTCTGCGGTGAGCAGAAAACGCTGGAGCGCATTCAGCACATGCTGCAGACGAATAAGCCGCTGAGGAACTAAGCTGAAAATTAGATTTTTGAATTAAAGCCTATTGCTATAGTTAAAAGCGATAGCTCAAAATAGATAAATCATGGATGCATATATCGTAAAAGCCTACCGTTCCGCCGTAGGCAAAGCCAAGAAGGGCGGCTTCAAAAACTACCGCTCAGATGACCTGGCGGTGGATATCATTACCCATCTTTTGGAACAAACTCCGGAACTTGACCCCAAGCTGGTCGACGACGTCATCGTCGGCTGCGCCAACCCCGAGGGCGAGCAGGGATTGCAGATTGGGCGGCAGATTTCCATGCGTGCCCTGGGCAAGGAAGTCCCCGGCGTAACCGTCAACCGCTACTGCGCTTCCGGCCTGGAGACCATCTCCATCGCCGTCGCCAAAATCCGCGCAGGCATGGGCGAAATCTACATTGCCGGCGGTACAGAGAGCATGAGCTCCATCCCGATGACCGGCTACAAACTCGCACCCAGCTACAAAGTCGCTTCCTCCACGCCCAACTACCTGGCGAGCATGGGCCTGACGGCTGAAGCCGTAGCCAATAAGTTTAGTATCAGCCGCGACCAGTCTGATGAGTTCGCTTATCAGTCGCACGTCAAGGCCGCTCAGGCCATCGATGGGGGCAAGTTCAACGACGAAATTGTGCCTGTAAAAGTGGAAGATGTATTCGTCAAAGACGGCAAACGGGTCAGCAGCGAGCATACCGTTGGCATGGACGAGGGCGTGCGCCGGTCCACTACAGTAGAAGCATTAGGCAAGCTGCGCCCGGTCTTCGCCAAAGATGGTGTAGTAACCGCTGGTAATGCATCTCAAACTTCGGATGGTGCGGCCTTTACCCTGGTCATGAGCGAAGAGATGGTCAAAAGACTCAACCTGCAGCCTATTGCCCGGTTGGCCTCCTGCTCGGTAGCCGGCGTGGATCCGTTGTACATGGGTATTGGCCCCTGCGCAGCCATCCCGAAAGCACTAAAGTACGCCGGCTTGAAGCTCAACGATATCGAGCTAATCGAGCTCAACGAAGCCTTTGCGGCGCAAGCCCTGGCGGTCATTCATGAAGCGGGACTCAACCCGGATATCGTGAATGTAAACGGCGGCGCAATTGCCCTGGGCCACCCGCTGGGCTGTACCGGTGCCAAGCTGTCCACCCAGCTCTTCAACGAGATGCGCCGGCGCAGCAACAAATACGGTATGGTAACGGCCTGCGTTGGCGGCGGTCAGGGCATTGCCGGCATCTATGAGCTGCTGAACTAGCCGGTCGCCCCGTGTAAGCAAAAAACAGGCGGAGTGCCTTTCCTTTATGCTCTGCCTGGAATTGCCTGTGGGCTACCCACCAGTGCCTGATTATTGAAATAGCACAGCCCTCATCCAGTCACAGTGCCGGATGAGGGTTGTTTATACCCGGGAGGATTTCTTCCGCTCCAGCTTGATCCGCCCCAGCTTGCGCTCCACGGAAAAAGGAGTAGGCGTAATTTCCTGCCAAAAGCCGTTGAGCGAAGACTCCCAAATGCTGCGTTTGAATTCAAACTGATACTTGCGCACGTATTTACCGCCTTCGAGCTGCTTGGGGGTAATATTGTCAATGCCATACTCGCCATCCGTCACTTCCCGCATATAAATGGAGCGGTCCTGATACATTTTCCCGATCAGCTCCTGTTGTATAATGCTATCTTTAGATACATAGATATATGACATCCCCTTGATATAGCCGCCTTCCAGCGTCAGGTAAAGCTCGACCTGCAGTTCTTCGCCGGTCCCTTTCTCCGTAATAGAGCCGGCCCAGAGGCCTTCCAGCCCGTTTTGGGCAGAGAGCGCACCTGCCAGCATAAGCAGGGGCAAAAGCATTGTCAATTTCATAGCTTGGTGTTCTTTCTGAGTCAATTGAATAAATATCGGCATAAATGTGCGGGTGCGCAAGTAGGCTCCGTATTGGGTCTTAACAGTTGCTCCACCGCTGGGGCAGGAGCTTATTCTGCTTCCCTTAGTCCAGGACGTATGGCTGCCCCATTCCGCGCAATCAAATACTGCCCCAACAGGTAGGTGCCCATGATCAAAACCCGGCCGTAGGGCACCGGCTGGCCAAACTTATTGACCGCAATGAGACTGTCTGAGAGCACAAACAACAGCACCCCCGCCATCAAGCCCAGAAACACATCACGGCCGTGGAGGCCGCGCAGGTTGAAGGCCCCGATGGCCATGCTCGCAATTGCGGCTGCGTAGGCCACCACCGGCACCTTCATGCCAGCGGGGATGCCATCCCACAGCATGCCCACAATGCCTGCCATGTAGAGCACAAAGGGCACTGCCCGCAGCGGCCGGCGGCGCACATCCCCATCAGCTGCCCCCGGATAAGCCCAAAATGCGATGGCGTAGCAAACCTGGGCAATGAGAAAGCTGCCCAGCCCCAGCAGGAAAAAGTAATCTTGCCGGGGGCCGTGCTCCACTAACATCAGCAGGGTGTCCCCGCCGATAGAGAAAACCAGCCCGGCCAGCAGCATTTTAGAAAAGCGGCTATCCAGGGGCCGGGCTTCCCGGTAAAACCATAACGACAGCACTGTCATCAAAAGGGGCTTGCTGCCAAGGATGAGCCATTCCGTATTCGTGCTTTCGGCTACGAGATTAGCCAAGCTCAGCAAAAGATAAAGCAGGATTAGAAGACCTTGCATCTCAATTCATTGAAAGTGAAGCCAAATAAGTGTATTTTCGGCGGTAAATTACCAAAAACTATACCATGCTTACCAAACACCTGCTAAGCACCGTTGTGTTCATAAGCTTCCTCACCACCGCCTACAGCCAGATTACACTGACGCAGGCCGACGTCCCGGCCTTCGGGGAAGTTTTTGCCAATGCCGTAGACACCGTTATTGGGCCTGTGGATTTGGGCACAGCTAGTGCGGATGCTCAAACCTGGTCCTTTCTCGACTTCGACATGGACGAAGCCTTCACCAATACCGTAGTCATGCCCGCCGAGACGCCCTCGGCAGCCCTCTTCCCCAACGCTACTTTCGCCTTCGAAGGCAGCAACGGCCTGTACAGCTATGCGCAAGTGACCCCTACCGCCCTTTTGGCGGCGGGCGGCTCGGCCCCCGGGCCTAACGGAGCGATATTTACAGTTGCCTTCGACCCCGGCCAACAACTGCTGGCCGTACCTTCCACCTATGGCACGGCCTTTGAAAGCGATTTTGGCTTCGAGCTTCAGATCGATGGCGGCGACTTTGGTGTGGACTCCGTCCGGATTATCGAAGTGGGCAGTGTATCTGCGGAAATTGATGCTTTTGGGGAGATTACCGTTCCCGCCGGTACCTTTGAGGTACTGCGGCAGCGGAGCGTCATTACCACAACGGACTTTATCTATGCGAAAATATTCGGCACCTTCCTCCTGATCGATGTTATCGAAAACACCACGATCAACTACGAATGGTGGGCCGCCGATGGGGTGGGTACGGTTTGCAGTATCGATTTTGACCAGGACGGCAGCCCCATTTCGGCAACTTACCTCACGGCAATCAACCCCAGCGATGTGCCGCCCGCCGCCAGCTTTACCGCCGAAGCCCTGCCGGAAGGCCAGGTGCAGTTTACGGACAATTCTACCAATATGCCGGTCAGCTGGTCCTGGGATTTCGGGGATGGGAATGCCAGTTCCATGCAGAACCCCTTGCACACCTATTCTGCTTCCGGCACCTACACCGTTTGCCTGACGGCCGCCAACAGCGCAGGCAGCGATGTAAGCTGCCAGGAAATTACAGTCGTAGCGCCGCCGGCAGCTGGCTTTACCCTTCAGGACGAGGGAGAGGGCGCTTTTGCTTTTACCGATACATCTACCAATGCGCCGACCGGTTGGTCCTGGGATTTCGGAGACGGCAACACGAGCACGGCTCAAAACCCAACCCATACCTACGCTGAGAATGGCATCTACACCGTTTGCCTGACGGCTACCAACAGCGCGGGCAGCGATGTAAGCTGCCAGGAAATTACAGTCGTACTGCCACCTCAGGCCAGTTTTACGTTTTCCGATGAAGGGCAGGGCATGGTTGCTTTCGCCGATGCCTCGGCCAATGCGCCGACCGGTTGGTCCTGGGATTTCGGAGACGGCAACACGAGCACGGCTCAAAACCCAACCCATACCTACGCTGAGAATGGCATCTACACCGTTTGCCTGACGGCTACCAACAGCGCGGGCAGCGATGTAAGCTGCCAGGAAATTACAGTCGTACTGCCACCTCAGGCCAGTTTTACGTTTTCCGATGAAGGGCAGGGCATGGTTGCTTTCGCCGATGCCTCGGCCAATGCGCCGACCGGTTGGTCCTGGGATTTCGGAGACGGCAACACGAGCACGGCTCAAAACCCAACTCATACCTACGCTGAGAATGGCACCTACACCGTTTGCCTGACGGCCACCAACAGCGCGGGCAGCGATGTAAGCTGCCAGGAAATTGAAGTCGTTATCGTCTCCACTCAAAGCTCCAGTGCGGTCGCCTACGCCGAGGCCTACCCCTCCCCGGCTGAAGACTGGCTCCGGATCAGCTTCAGGGAATGGCAAGGGCAGCCGGTTACCCTGTCCGCTTTCAGCGTAAACGGCCAGCAGCTGTTCACCCGCAGCCTGAAAAAAGCGCCCGTTTCCTTTGAAGTAAACGTCACGGAATGGCCGGCCGGCACCTATTACCTTCGGTTGCAGGGCAACGGGCAAATACAAACCCTGAGCTTCACCGTAAAGTAAGCCGCTCATGACCGACGGGCAAAAACTAGTAGCTATTAAGCTCCTCCACACGGTGGTTTGGGGCTTTTTCGCTTCTTTAATTTTCTATACCCTATACTGCGGCCTTTTTGACCGGGTCTCTTACCTGACCTGGTGGGCTATCGGGCTGGTTTTGCTGGAAGCCTTCGTACTGCTGTTCAACCACTGGTACTGCCCCCTGACGATTGTGGCGAGGCGATACTCCGATTCCGAAAGGGATAATTTTGACATCTTCCTGCCCGAATGGCTAGCCCGGCATAACAAGTGGATTTTTTCCATACTTTTTGGACTGGGCGTGCTTTTGGTTCTGCTGCGGTCGCTGGATATTGACTGGCACGCCCAGGACTAAGCAGGAAGCGCCTCACTATACACGCCCTTGAACAGCCCCGCTGCGTTTTGCCTGCAAGGCGAGCTTTGCATCCTTATTCAGTTCATACCTTAAGTACCCATAGGTAACTGCAACTGCAAGCACATCAGAGGCCGGAAAAGCGTACCATACGCCGTCCAGCCCGTAAAACAGCGGCAGCACCAAGACAAACGGGATCAGGAAAAACCCTTGCTTGGTTAAAGTTAACCAAAGGGCTGGCCAGGCTTTGCCGATCGCCTGGAAGTAGGCCGAACTGACCAGTTGGGCGGTGATCAGGGGGACGGCCAGAAAAGCAGTGACTAAAGCGGAGGGGGTCTGCTCCAGGAGCGCCGGGTCATTCGTAAAGAGGGAGACGATAGGCTGGGCGAAAAAGAGGATTCCCGCAAACAAACCCAGCGAAATCAGTGTCCCGCTGCGGATGGAATAATTGATGATCCTGTGTACCCGCTCCTGTTTGCCGGCACCGTAATTGTACCCCACGATGGGCATAAAGCCCTGCGTGATGCCAAGCACCGGAAAGTTGGCAAACATCATAACGCGGTTGATAATGCCGTACATCGCTACCGCCACCTCATTGCCGTACTGGAACAGCGTCCGGTTGAGCACGATGGTCAGTAAACTGATGGTGCCTTGCCGGGCAAGGGTGACAATTCCAATACTGAAAATTTCCCGCACCAGCTGCCGGTCCAGCACCATGCTGCTGCGGTAGAGGGTCAGCTCTGACTTTCCGGACAAAAAGAACCAGA
>CAZNSK010000088.1:0-25694 GCA_964575505.1 uncultured Phaeodactylibacter sp. | reverse complement strand
GATGACACTTCCTCATGATTTTTTTACCCCGCTAACTTTTTAGTAGGGTAGAGTAGCCATATGGTCAACTCCCTTATCAAAATATTAATAAAATGATAATTCGCCGTACCTTTTAGACGTTCCGGGCGACTTTAGCGTTAACAACACAACCTTTACCCCAAAACAATTTGGCTATGAACCGATCATCAGTTTTTCTCATTTTTGGCCTTAGCTTGTCCCTCAGCCTGTGGGCGCAGGGCAATACGCATCAGGAGTACCTGGAGCGCTTTAAAGAAATTGCCATTCGCGAAATGGAACGGGCGGGTATCCCCGCAAGTATCAAGCTGGCACAGGGTTTGCTGGAATCCGGAGCTGGCACGAGTGACTTGGCCCGCCGTGCCAATAACCATTTCGGCATCAAGTGCGGGAGTAATTGGGAGGGCCGGACCTACTACAAAAAAGACGATGACTACAATGACCGCGGTGAATTGATCGAGTCCTGTTTTCGGGACTACCGCAACCCCGAAGCCAGCTATATTGCTCATTCCGAATTCCTCCGGGACCCGAGGAAGCAGTACCGCTATGGTTTCCTCTTCCGTTTGGACCCCACAGATTACAAAGCCTGGGCCCGCGGCCTGAAGCAAGCCGGGTACGCGACAAGCGCCACCTACGCCAGTAAGCTTATTGATATCATTGAGCGTTACGAGCTTCACCGGTACGACCTGCTCACCTCTACAGGAGTGATTGCAGGTGGAGAAGAAGTCCCTCAGCTGGGGGGCGACCGCGATGCACCCAACGTGGTGGTTCCGGGGCAGGTATTCCTCAACAATGATGTGCAATATGTTTTAACCCAGTCTGGCGAAACCCTGCAGGAAGTTGCCCTTCGGAGCGATACCGACCTGACGGACCTCGTGCGCTACAACGATAGCCAATACAGCCGTAACCGCAAACTGGAAAAAGGCACTGTCGTCTACGTGCAGCCCAAGCGCAATAGCTTCCGGGGCCGGCGGCAGTGGCATTATGTAAAAGAAGGAGAGACGATGTTCAGCATTTCCCAAGTCTACGGCATTGACCTGGGCCGCCTCTACCGCCGTAATAAAATGGAAAAAGGGCAGATGGCAGCCGTTGGCGAGCGGCTTAAAATACGGGGCTGGAATGCAAGTGACCCGCCCAAGCTCAGCCGGGAAGTGCAGGAAGAGGACGAAGGGCAGGACCGCCCCGGTGATATCGACTTCCCGGAGCCGGAGCCCCCTCAGGTAGAAGAGGACCCTATTGAGCCGATTACCATCGAAGACGAAGTCTTTGAGCCGGATAGCGATTTTGATTTTGACGAAGATTTTTTGGAGCCCATCACCCCGCCGCCGGGCAACCGGCCGGACCCGCGGCCTACGGACCCGCCAACTGACCCTACACCGCCTTCTAACCCTACTACCGATACTGACTTTGGAGATGACCTTTTTGGAAACGGAGACGACCGGCCGGAGACGGACCCCACGCCACCTCCTGCCCCTCAGCCCTCCGTAAGTTACCACCGGGTCGTGAAGGGGGATACGCTGTTTAACATCAGCCGCCGCTACAAACTTACTGTGGAAGAGCTGAAAGCACTAAACGGGCTGACCAACAATACGATTTTCATTGGGCAGGAGCTGCGCGTGAAGTGACTTCCCGGGTTCAAAAAAAATCATGACCTTTGCGGAAAACCAGAATTATGAAGCGAGTGATTTTGATGGTTGCGATAGCTGCTGCCTGCATGAACCTCAATGCGCAGGGCACCGTCTACGGCATAAAAGCCGGTATGGCAATGGCCACACAGCAGTGGCAGTCCTTTGAGCGAGACCCGCTCTTTCTGCCGCAGGGAGATTTCTTCATTGAAGATGTGCCGGAAAGCAACAGTTTTGCCTTATTTGCCTCTCTGGGGTACCACCCTAAGGGCAGCGCGATCCGCAATCAGTTTTTCAACAACATTTTCAATAATCAGCTGACGCGCCTGCCGCCGCAGCGCTTTATATTCCACAATGCTTCTTTGGTGCTCGGCGCCAAGCAGAAATTTGACATCGGCAGAGGGGATACCCGTTTTTTTTATTCTCTGGGCATCCGTGGCGATTACACTTTTGATACCAACCTGGACGAGTTTGATGAGGTCAACACCTTTGGGCTGGGGTTAACCACCCTGCCGGTGGATGATCCCACCTACATTCGGGAAATCAATTACGGCGTAACGATCGGCGGCGGGATGGAATACAGCCTTGGTGAATTTGTCGGCCTGTCGCTCGAGTTCAACCTTCACCCCGACTTTTCGTTCCAATACGAGCAGCCGGAAATCCCCAATGTGACCGACCCCTTTACCGGGAACCAAACGACCATCCGGGAGCGGCAAATTCGGAACATCGCCTTTGAGGTCAGCCTTGGGTTGCGGTTCCTGCGCAAAGTCATTTACGTTGATTAGGCAGCGTCCCGCACTTTCAACAACATTCAAAAGAAGCTATGCGACTTAGAAGCGAAGAGCTGGAAAAAGTATATGGCAAGCGCAAAGTGGTTAAAGGCGTATCCCTTGAAGTCAACCAAGGGGAAATCGTCGGCTTGCTGGGCCCGAACGGAGCCGGCAAGACCACCACTTTCTATATGGTGGTGGGCTTCATCCGGCCCAACAAGGGCCAGGTTTTCCTGGAAGGCGACAACATCACCGATTTGCCAATGTACAAACGGGCACAGCGGGGGATCGGGTACCTGCCGCAGGAGCCTTCCGTTTTTCGCAAACTTAGTGTGGAAGACAATATCGCCGCCGTGCTGGAGATGATGCCCTATCCCAAGAGAGAGCAGAAGGAACGGCTGGAGAGCCTCATCGCTGAGTTTGGGTTGGGAAAAGTACGAAAAAGCCGGGGCGACACCCTCTCCGGTGGAGAACGCCGGCGTACAGAAATCGCCCGCGCATTGGCCACCGACCCGAAGTTTATCCTACTCGATGAGCCCTTTGCCGGTATCGACCCCATTGCAGTAGAAGACATTCAGTATATCGTAGCCAAGCTGAAAACCAAAAATATCGGCATTCTCATTACCGACCACAATGTACAGGAGACCCTCTCTATTACCGACCGGGCCTACCTGATGTTTGAAGGCAATATCCTTAAAGCTGGTACAGCTGAAGAATTAGCCGCCGATGAAATGGTGCGTAAAGTTTATCTGGGCAAAAACTTTGAGCTGCGAAGAAAAGTCATTGACCTGAATGAAGAACGTTAATCGCTATTTTTCAGTTTTCGCCTTAGTTGCCGCCCTGCTTTTCGCTGCCTGCGGGGAGCAGCCGGAAACCACGATCCGCCTGACGTCCAGCGAGCGTATTCGGATCGACAGCCTGTCTAAGAAACAGATAGATAGCCTGGCGCCGATTGCCGACAGCATCTGCGAGGCCAATCAAGCTCAAATGGTAGAGCAGGCACTAGATTCGATCATTGAGCTCCGGAAAGCGGAAGAGCAGACGCTCCGTGAACGCATAAAGCGCAAACAATGATAAAACGGATTGCTATACTTATCCTTCTGATGCCGCTGCTATGGTGCAGCTGTGGCGAGGACAACCGCAACCGGATTGCCGTGGAAAAAGTCATTCAGGAAGAAGTCGACAAGCGGGTCGCCAACTACCGGCAAAACCGCATGCGGCGTTGCTACGAAGATGCAGTTCGGGAAGCCAGTGCGCTGGCCGATTCCGTCTTACTGCTGGAAGCCCGCCTGACAAGGGATACTGCCTCCAAGCCTCCCCGCCCTTCCAAACCGGAGCGCCCCGCTTTGAAAAAGCTGCAGGACTCTCTGCTGCGGGTAGCCCCCTTCCTGCGGAAAGATAGCCTGCTCCGAAAAGACAGTACGTTGATGGATACGGCAGTTGTACCTGCTACCGATACCAGGCAGTAGTTTGTTGGCGTGGCTTGCTCGTATTTGCATGCTTGAGGTGCTGCTTGGGCCGGTATTCATCTGTCAAGTATTTATAGCTCCACCTCCTAACCAGCATCGGTAGCATTAACATGCTTATTGTAGAACTTTTCCAGTTTTTCGTCGAGTTTGCCTACGAGCCGCAGGGCATCGTATATCTCTTGGTCAGGCCGGGGGAAAATGCTTCCCCAGAACGCTTTGAGGTCATTCAACCGCTGGTAGTAGGGAAACGGGGGCGGTGGGCTTTTAAGCTGCTCTCCGAGAATGACCATTGCTTCCACCCCGTCTGAATAGTCCTTGCTGGTGCGGCCAAAGCTGAGAATGAATACCGGCAGTTCTCCCATCTCTACTTCAGCCGATGGCTCCAGGTCTTCGTCGAGCAAATTGCCCCTGAACCGGCCCGCCTTAAGCTCCGGGGTGGCGTAATCATAGGTGAAACGGAGTTCAGAAAAACCGTAGGCTTCTCTAAATGCCTGGTGCATATTCTCATTGAAGGATTGGGTTTCTGAGCGGGTAGACTCCAGTTCTTTCCGGAGCCACTTCTCCCGGGCAGTGCCTTTTTCTTCCTTCGCGAGGGACTCTTCCAAGGCTGCTATTTTGCGTTGGCTGGAAGGCAAGCGTACCAGGAGCGTCCCTTCCCGCAGTGCTTTGATTGCTGCTATGGGGTCCTCAAAGGGGGCATCACTGGTTTGCCCATAGGCAGCGGTTGCCAGCGGCAGGGCGGTCAATAAAAGCAGGATTCTGAAAAACATAGACACGAAAATTCGTTAATAAAAATATATTTCGGGCTGAAAATTGAGCCTTTTTCAGCGAATGTTGTACATAGGTGAGCATTATTTCACAGGATAGGCCCCGCGAAATGGCTCCGCCCTGTTTCATGGGGCATGTACTGAGCCGTGGGTTGCCCAGGCCGGGCCTATAACAGGTTGGCTAACCCTTTAATCGTCGGTATATTAACGAAGCCGGCCATCTGCAGGTATGCGCTAACCCCTGCATTCTGTAAAAAAATTAGCAACTTTGCGGACCTGAATAACAGAAAAACCATGCAATCAGTAGACATAGAAGCGCTTAACCAGCAAATTTACCAGGACAGCTCTTTTGTGGAACGCCTGAACCAGGAAACGGGGCAGGTGATCGTCGGGCAAAAGCATATGCTGAACCGCTTGTTGCTCGGGCTGCTCAGCAAGGGGCACGTCTTGCTGGAAGGCCTTCCCGGGTTGGCCAAAACCCTGGCCATAAAAACCCTTTCCCAGGCGGTGGATGGGCAGTTCAGCCGTATACAGTTTACCCCCGACTTGCTGCCTGCCGATATCATTGGCACGATGATTTACAACCCTCAACGCAACGAGTTCACGGTCCGAAAGGGGCCGGTGTTCGCCAATTTTGTGTTAGCGGATGAGATCAACCGGGCCCCTGCCAAGGTGCAAAGTGCCCTGCTGGAAGCGATGCAGGAGCGGCAAGTGACAATAGGCAACAACACCTTTCTGCTGGAAGAGCCCTTTTTAGTGCTGGCTACCCAAAACCCCATTGAGCAGGAGGGGACTTATCCATTGCCGGAAGCACAGGTAGACCGCTTTATGCTCAAGGTGAAGATCACTTACCCCAATAAGGAAGAAGAACGCGAGATTATCCGCCGTAATTTGAGTGATGCCGCCTTTGGCAAAGTGAGCCCGGTGGTGAAGTCAGCCGAAATTCTTAAAGCCCGGGACTCGGTGCGCAAAATTTACATGGATGAGAAAATCGAGCGCTACATCCTCGATATTGTTTTTGCGACCCGGGAGCCTGATGCGTACCAACTCGGCCGGCTCAAGCCGCTCATCAGCTACGGAGGCTCGCCGCGGGCAAGCATCAACCTGGCGCTGGCTGCAAAGGCTCAGGCTTTTCTAAACCGCCGTGGCTACGTTATCCCCGAAGATGTGCGCAACGTCTGCCAGGATGTGATGCGCCACCGTTTGGGCCTCACTTACGAAGCGGAAGCGGAAAATATCACGCAGGAAGACCTGATCAATAAAATTCTGGATACCGTAGAAGTACCTTAACCCATGGAGACAAGCGAACTGCTGAAGAAGGTCCGTAAGATCGAAATCAAGACCCGGGGGCTGAGCCGGCACCTGTTTTCCGGGGAGTACCACTCTGCCTTCAAGGGCCGTGGCATGTCGTTCAGTGAAGTTCGCGATTATCAGTACGGTGATGACGTCCGGAATATCGACTGGAATGTAACGGCCCGGACTGGCACGCCACATGTCAAAATATTTGAAGAAGAGCGAGAGTTAACAGTGATGCTTTTGATCGACATGAGCCCTTCCTCCTACTTTGGCACTGTCAACCAGCTCAAAAATGAAATCATCACGGAAATTTGCGCCGTGCTGGCCTTTTCCGCTATCAATAATAACGACAAAGTGGGGGTCGCCTTTTTTGCCAACGAAGTAGAATTATTCATACCTCCGAAAAAAGGCAAACAGCACATTCTGCGCATCATCCGGGAGCTCATTAATTTTGAAGCCAAGGGCAAAGGCACGGAAATCGAGGCCACCCTGGAATATTTCAACAACCTGGTCAAAAAGCGGAGCATCTGTTTTATCATTTCCGACTTCTTGTCAATGGGCTATGAGTCGCCCCTCCGCATAGCCGCCCGGCGGCACGACGTGATTGGGGTGAATGTTATCGACCCCCGGGAGGAAAGCCTGCCGGACGTCGGCCTCATCCGGGCGCAGGATGCCGAGAGTGGAGAAATCCGGTGGGTGGACACCTCCTCTCGCCGGCTGCGCGAAGAGTATGCCCAATGGCATCAGCAACACCTTGACTACTTCGCCCGTACCTTTAAAAAAAGCGGGGCAGCGGTAGTCAACATCCGTACCAATGAATCCTATGTAGATGCGCTGCATCAGTTTTTTCAACAGCGATCCTAATTTAAAACTGCAGGCTAATCTATGACAATGCTAAACCGGACTCTCAGGCTGTCTTTACTGGCGCTCCTGCTGGCTTGGGCGGCTACGGCTTGGCCACAACCCAGTGTTTCGGTTGAGTTGGAACAAGAGGCTGCACTCTTCGGGGAGGCAGTCCCCTTTCGGGTTGTAGCAGTAACAGAGGGCAATACTACGGTTGATGCTTTCGACTACCGGGCGCTGGAGCGCCAGGAGCAGATGGAGGTCCTCGAAGCCAAACGGCTGGATCAGGAAGGGGAGGCTGGCCGGTCCATAAGTACGCTGGAGATGAAGCTTATCTTCTGGGAAGAAGGCCGCTACACGATCCCGCCCATCACCCTCACCTATTCAGAAGGCGGCCAACGCCGGCAGCTGCAAACCGACAGCACATCCATCATCATACGGACGATGGATGTGGATAGCGACACGGTTCGGCTGATGCCCATTAAAACGATTATCGAGGAGCCCATGACCCTGCGGGACTACGCGCCTTATCTGGTTGGTCTGGTAGCCGCTTTGATCATCGGCCTGCTGATCTACTTCTTCCGGCAAAACCGGAAAGCGCAGTCGCCACCGCCTAAACCACCCCGCCGCTTTCCGCTGCGCGCACTGATGATGGAGCGCCTGCGTACGCTGGAGTCGGAAAAGCGATGGCAAAAAGGAGACATTAAGGGGTACCACAGTGAGCTGACGTATCAGGCCCGGTTTTACCTGGAGCGCCGCTACGGCATCCGTGCCCTGGAGTCAACTACCGATACCATTGTACAGCACCTGGAAGGCCATGCCCTGTCCACTGATCAGGTACAGACCCTGCGGCAGCTTTTGCAAACCGCCGACCTTGTCAAATTTGCGAAAGCGGAGCCGGCGGTTAGCTTCCACGAGGAAGCAATGGAGCGGCTGCGGCAGTTCATCCGCGATACAGACAACCCCCACCTGATGGCCGCAGTTTACGACAATGGCACTATTGAAACATACGAACAAGCGGAGGACGACAAGGAAAAACCATGAGCATATTCAGCCCCAACATAGAATTCCTCAATCCGGAGTTTTTCCTGCTCCTGTTAATCTTGCCGGTGGCAGGGTGGTATTACCTGCGCCGCCGCCGGCAGCATTACGCTACGCTGCGGATGCCCAGCCTGGCCAGTGTACGCGGCATGCAGTCCTGGCGGGGGCGGCTCCGGGGCCTGTTGCCCGTTTTCCGGGCTTTGGCATTTAGTGCGCTCGTGGTGGCCATGGCCCGGCCGCAGGAAGTGCTGCGGGAGGAAGAAGTGGATGCAGAAGGGGTCGATATTATGCTCGCCCTGGACTTGTCGAGCAGCATGCTGGCCCAGGACTTTGAGCCCAACCGGCTAGAAGTGAGCAAAGACGTGGCCATCGATTTTGTGGATAAGCGCCCCTACGACCGGATTGGGTTGGCTGTTTTTGCCGGGGAAGCCTTCACCAAGTGCCCCCTGACGGTAGACCACAGCATCCTCAAAGGTTTTCTGCAAGAGTTGGAGTGTGGCGAGCTGCAAGATGGTACTGCAATCGGAATGGGGCTGGCCACCGGCGTACGCCACCTGGAAGGCAGTGCCGCAAAGAGCAAAATCGTCATCCTGTTAACAGATGGGGTGAACAATGCCGGCTATATTCAGCCTGAGATGGCTGCCCAAATCGCGCAGCGGCTGGGCATTAAAGTGTACACCATAGGCGTGGGCACCACCGGGGATGCCCTCACGCCTATCAGCCGCCGCAGCGATGGCCGCTACATTTTTGGCCGGGCCCGGGTAGAAATAGACGAGGTCCTGCTGCGGGATATTGCAGAGTTGACCAATGGTGCCTACTTCCGCGCTACCTCGGCAGAAAGCCTACAGCAGATTTACGATCAGATCGATCAATTGGAGAAGAGCAAAATCGAGGTGACCGTGATCAAACGCTACAGCGAAGCTTTCCACCCCTTCGTCTTTTGGGGGCTGGTGCTGCTGTTGCTGGAAGCCTTGCTGCGGTACACCGTACTGCGGACGATACCCTAATGCGGCTCAATCGCCGGAACAATGCCTTTGGGAAGCTCAATAAACACAGCAAAATCATCCGAATATGGTACAACTCGAACATCCCGAACATTTATACGCGCTGCTGATACTGCCGCTGCTGGGGCTATTCTTTTGGGCGGCCTGGTCAGCCCGCCGGCGGGCCATCGGCCGGTTTGGCAACCACAGCCTGATGCAGCAGCTTATGCCGCAGGTCTCCCGCTACCGGCAGTACCTCAAATTCGGTTTTCTGATGCTGGCGGTGGCTCTTCTGGCGGTGGGCTGGGCGAATCCGCAGTACGGAGCCAAGCTGCAAAAGTACAAGCGCAAAAGTGTAGACGTGATTATCGCCTTTGACCTCTCGCAGAGCATGCTCGCTACAGACATCACTCCCACCCGGCTGGAGCGCGCCCGCCGCTTCGCACAGGAATTGGTGGAAGGGCTGCGCACCGAACGCTTGGGCATGGTCGTCTTCGCCGGCAGCGCTTTTTTGCAATCGCCCATTACCACCGATTACAACGCCATACAACTCTCGCTCCGCTCCGCCAGCCCCGACATGATCGGCAATCAGGGTACGGCTATCGCCGAGGCGATTCAACTGGCAGAGGAGTCATTCGAAGACAACAACAAAAGCCATAAGGCGTTGATAATCATTACAGATGGGGAGAACCACGAGGATGAAGCCCTGGCTGCTGCCCAGCAAGCCGCTGAGCAGGGGTTGATTATTTACACCGTAGGCGTAGGTACAGCTGAAGGCAGCTTTATTACGGTACGTGAAAATGGCCGGGAGATGTACAAGCGCGACCAACAGGGCAACCCGGTGCGCTCCCGCCTCAATGAGGCGGTCCTGAAAGATTTAGCGGAAGCCGGCGATGGTAACTACTTCAACCTCTCAGCCGGCAGCGATGCAGTGGTAAATGCCCTAAAGGAACGCATCGACAATATGGAGAAGCGGGCGTTTGAGCAGCGCAGCTTCTCGGAATTCGAAAGTGCTTTCCAATGGTTTGTGGGCCTGGCGCTGCTGTGTTTGACCGCAGAGTTCTTAATGCCTTACCGCAGTACTGGCAGTGGGCGGAATCAAAAATTATTTGGATAAAATGCGTGATGCCATGAGAATATTGATCGCTATTGGGTGTTTGCTCATCGGGCAAGCTGCGCTCTCGGGACAGTCGGCGCACCGGCTGCTCCGCGAGGGCAATGAAGCGTACAAGGAGGAGGCTTACGCTGGGGCAGAGGAAGCCTACCGGAAATCGCTGGAATCCGGGAGCACCACGCGGGGCCACTACAATCTGGGCAATGCCATCTACCAGCAGGGCCGGTACGAGGAAGCGGTGCGCCGGTACGAACATGTAGCGGAGTACGCTGAGGAGCCTGGCGTACGGGCGCAAGCCTACCACAACATGGGCAATGCCCATTTCCAGGCTCAGGAGTACGAAAAGAGTGTGGAGGCTTTCAAAAATGCCTTGCGTGAACAGCCCGGCGACCGGTCTACACAGTACAACCTGGCACAGGCGCAGCGGCAGTTGAAGATGCAGCAGCAGCAACAACAACAGCAGCAGCAAAAGGAAAACGACCAGGAAAAACAAGACCAGGAACAAGAGCAACAACAACAAAACCAGCAACAGCCCGATCAGGAGCAGCAGCAACAGAACAACCAACAGCAGCAAGATCAGCAACAGTCGGAAGGAGAAGACCAAAACCCGAGCGAGCAAGACGCCCCTCAACAACAGCAAGGGCAAAGCAATCAGCAGCAGCCCCTGGAAAAACGCGAATTGTCGGAAGAGGAAGCCCGCCGGCTCCTCCGCATCATCGAAGAAGAAGAGCTGCAGGTGCTGGAAAAACTGCGCAAAGCGGAGAAAGGGCAACCGGTGAAAAAGGAGAAAGACTGGTAACACAACCCTTTGCCCAATAAAATTGTCTGTGAAAATAGAACCAAACCAAAATCAAGACCCATGAAAAAGGTACTTTTTATTGGCATGATACTACTGAGCTTCTCAGCGCTTCGTGCACAATCGGAAGCGGTGCGCTTTACCGTTGAAGTCAATACGGATTCCCTGCTTATGGGCAACCTGCTTCAGGTTAGCTTTACGCTGGAAAACGGACAGGGGCAAAACTTCCAGGCCCCCTATTTTACCGGGTTTAGTGTGGTGAGTGGCCCCAACTACTCTTCCAGCATGAGCATCGTCAATGGGCGCACCGCTCAGCGGCTGACCTATACTTACCAACTCATGCCACAGGAAGTGGGCAATTACTACATAGAGCCCGCCAGTATAAAGGTAGATGGCCAGGTGTTGGAAACATTACCGCTGGAGGTCATCGTGGTCCCTAACCCCCACGGTATTCAGCAAGATATGCCCGCTGAGGGGCAGCCCCGGCTGCAATTTGGCATGCCAGGGCTGGAAGGCTTCGACCACTTCGGGTTCGAAGGTTTTGAATTCCCCGGTATGGAACCATTCAACCTGGATGAATTCGGCAGAGGCGGCTTTGGGGGCTTCCCCAACTTAGACAGCCTGATGCAGGAGTTTCGCAACCTTCAGCCGTTTGAGCTGCCGGAAGTGCCAGGGGAAGAAGATGGGAAACCCGGCAAAAAACGAAAAACTTACAAACTCTAATTTCGCTGACCTATGGCAAGGACCTGGACGTTTTTGGGAATGGCGATAGCGCTGCTCACAAGCCTCGGGCAAGCTTCCGGGCAGGCTACCTTCAAAGCTACCACGGACGCGCGCCGGGTGCTGGAGAACAGCTACTTCGAGGTGTCCTTCACCCTTTCCAATGCGCAGGGGGCAAAGTTTTCGCCTCCGGATTTCGAAGACTTCGTCGTGGTTTCCGGGCCGAGCCGGGCTATTAGCACTACAATGATCAATGGTGAAGTAACTCGCACTCAGTCCTACAGCTATACCCTGAAGCCCCGCCGCACAGGTACTTTCACCATCGGCAGCGCCAGCATTTTGGTTAGCCGCACCACCCTGCGGACTAAGCCCCTGACCGTAGAAGTAGTAGAGGGGCGCGAGGGCGGTGCCTCGGCCGAAGAACAAGTTTTTATCCGGGCAGAACCCTCGACCACGACCGCCTACGTTGGCCAGCAGGTGCTGCTGGACTATAAACTGTACACCACCCTAGATGTGGAGAGTTTCAACATCCTGGATGAATCAAATTATCAGGGGTTCTTTGCCCAGGATGTCCGCCGATTCGACGGCCGCGTGATGCGGGAAGTCATTGAGGGGGTACAGTACACCACCAAAGTGCTGAAACGCATTGCCCTGTTCCCCCAGCAAACGGGGCAATTGACCGTTCAGCCCTTAAATGTACAGCTGGGGGTCGTGAAGGAAGGCGTCGAGCGGAGCCGGAGTTTCTTTTTTACCCCTGAGGTCCGGCCTGTCCCTGTAGCTACCGAAGCGGTCGATATCGAAGTGAAGCCATTGCCGCCTGGCGCACCCGGCAGCTTTACCGGTGCTGTAGGGGACTACCGCGTTACTGCTGACCTCAGCTCCAAAGTGGCGACCACTGACGACGCCCTTACTTTCTTGCTAACGGTACGGGGCAGCGGTGATATCAAACGGGTAGAGCCCCCCTTACTGGCTTTGCCAGATGGCTTTGAAATTTATGAGCCCAAAGCCGTAGAAGAAACCAATCTGGAGCTCAATGCTTCGATTGAAGGTAAAAAGGTATTTGAGTACCTGCTATTGCCCAAAGCGGCAGGGGAATACGAATTCAACCCTAACTTCACTTATTTTTCACCGGATAGTGCGAAGTACGTCACCCTCAGTCCGGGGCCCTACACCCTCCGCATTCGTCAGGGCACGGGCCAGCCCAACTTGGCTCAGGCGGGCCCGTCTGGGGCGCAGCAAGAGGTTGGGCCTTTAATGCTCAACCCCCGTTTATCCAAAATCCGGGTTCCCTTTTTAGGGAGCCCCCTCTTTTGGGCGTTGATGGCGTTGCCGCTATTGGTATTTGGCGGTTTGCTGGGATGGCGGTACCGGCAATCCCGGCAGTCGGCCATTGACCCGGCGGAGCGGCGGGCTCAGGAGGCCCGGCGCGTAGCCCAATCCCGCCTTAGCCGGGCCAAAAGCCATTTGCGGGAGCAGGACAACCGCGCCTTTTACGATGAGATTTCAAAGGCGATCCTGGGCTACGTAAGCGACAAGCTGCACATTCCGCGCTCGGCACTTAGCAAAGTGACTTTACGGGAGCGTTTACAGGAATTGTCGCTTCAGCCCGCTTTGGTAGATAATGTACTGAGCATCGTTCAGGATTGTGAAATGGCCCTGTTTGCCGGGCAGGCGGAGGCTGGCAAGATGGAAGCTATCTACGACCGGGCAGAGCAGGCGATCGCGGGCATGGAAAAAGCAGTTGGATCCTAAGGTTACCGTTGGGAATTCGCTTTTGGAGCGAAAAGGGTAAAATCCAAATATAGCCTAAGCTTCGGTTTGCAGCAGGTCAATAGCCAACGCGGCCGACGAGGAAAAGTGGTCCGTGCCGCATCCGCCTTCTTCAGCATCGCGGCGCGGGTCGAAATATTCGTACAACCCATGCTGCGCAACTAACGCCAGGGTGTGCTGCCGTACCTTTTCAGCCATTTTCGTCATATCGTACCTTAGCAAGCCTTTGTGAAGCAGCCAGTTCAGGTTGATCCATACCGGGCCGCGCCAGTATTTCTGGTGGTCGATATCCGGTGCTTCGAGGTTGTAGGAGGGGCAGAGCCAGGTTTCGGTTCCCGCTCCTCCGAAGGCAGGGCTGTCCAGCGTCCGCAGCAGGGCTTCTGCTTGTTCCTGAGTAGGGACTTCCCCGCACAGCGGCATCAGGCCGGAGGCTGTTTTGGCAGAGACCAGCGCTTCCGCCCGCAGGTCGTAGGCGCCATAGATGCCTGCTTCTTCATCCCACAGTTTTTCATTCATGGACCAAATCGTGAGTTCGTGCCACTGCATGGGTTCGGCAATGTCTGCCCCGATCCGGCTCCCGATTTGGATGAGCGCTTCGTTAGACCAGGAAAGGATGCCGTTAAACAGCGGGTCCTGAATAAGAAAAGGGCACTCCTCATAAATGGCCGCCTCGTCGTAGTCGCACCGGCGGAACAAATCAACCAAATAAACGTAGCGGTCATAATCTGCCTGAGTAGGGCGGTGGGCTGTGGCTTTTGGGTTTTGCAAGTCCTTTCGTTCGTAAGCGGGTAGGCTTGCGGGGTCGACCGCTATGCGGGCCAGCGTTTGGTCATACAAGGGGCTGTTATCGGTACCGCCCTCCCAGGGGTGGCGAATATAGACCAGCCCTTCCTCCAAGGGGTCGCGGTAAGTATAAAGATAGCGGTGCAGGGCCAGCACTTTGGGGTACATCTCCTCTAAGAAGGCAAGGGCCTGGTCTTTATCCGCTGCCGCTTCGTACAGCTGCCAGAGCACAAAGCCGTGCACCGGGGGCATGGTGATGCCGGAGGTCTGAATATCAGCAGGCGAATGCGGGGAGCGTTCCGTTTGCCAAAATGTTGGCCCCGGAAAGTAGCGGGCCTGTGGGTCTGTCCCAAAAACGATTTGGGGCACCATGCCGTGGCTCCACTGCGCGCTGAATAAATGCCGCAATTCCGATACCGAACGGCTGAAGTGCTGGTAAGCGTTGCCCAACGCGATAAACCCGGCATCCCAGTTCCGCTGGTGAGGGTATAAGCCAGGGGCAGGTTTGGTGAAACTCCCCGTCCAGTTCTGGTCGAGCACTGCCTGTGCGGCACGCTGTAGTTGTTGGTAATCCATTAAGCAGAGTCGTTTGGGCTTGTTGGGTTTAGGTCGCTCCCGGCCTGGCTTTAATCATAAACGAGTTTTACGATTTTTAGCCGGTTGCGGCGTTCACTTGGGATAAGCACCGTTTTGGCGTCCACTTGCATGGCGTTGCGGAAACGCAGGCGCAGTTTGAGGTTCTCTGTGCTCATCAGGCTATTGCGGTCAAAGCGGCCGTTGCCCCTTAGCACGTATTCGCTGACTGTATTTTCGTATTTGATTTCGTCGTTAAACAAAAAGCGCAGGCTGCTTGCGCTCTTAAAAATAAAGAACGAGGAGTAAATGCCATCATCGTCCTGGGAATATTGTTTTTTGTGCATCACTGTCGACCAATGCAGCTCGCCGGTTGGGTGAATGGAAAGGACGAATATCTCGTCGTAGTAGTAGTCTACAGAGAAGCGCCCGTTGGCATCGTAGAAGTTGCGCGTTACATTAGCCCCATTGCGCTCGAAGGTCCGGGTGCGCTCGCCGATGAGCAGCACGCCCCCGTCTTTGCGCAGTACGATTTCCTGCAGCAGCGCTTCCGGTATGCCCTTGGTCTTATCGGCTTCCTTGCCCAGCAGGGTCACTATGAAGTCGTCTGAAAAGGGTTGGCTGGTTTGCACCACGTCATCCGGCGCTCTGGGGTCCAGGTTGAGGTAAAAGAAGCCATCGGAGCGGCCCAGGTTTTTGTCGGAATACAGGCCGGTCCCAACCAGCCGGTGGTTGAGGGGGTCTATAGTGAAGATGACATCAAAGGTCAGTTTTTCTTCCATTGGCAGCTTGAAGCGGGTAAGCTGATCGGAACGCCCCTCGTAGTGGAAAAACTCGTAAAAGTGCTCTTCGCGCTTGGTCCGGTAGTTGTTGCGTTCGGTAATGATGGTCATATTCCCCTGATTGTCGACCAGGACCTCCAGGAAGTTCTGGTAGAAGTTGAAATCCTGGGGGGCAATCACCGTTTGCCACAACATCTTCATTTGGTCATTGTCAAAGCAAATCGCCCGCATGACATCCTGCTTCTCAGTAAAGAACAGCAGAGACTTGCTGCGGTCTTCAGAGCGTAAGGTGATAAAGCTCGGGGTATAAAAAAGATAGCCTAAATCTACAATCTTGGCAGAATCTATTAGATTGGCTCCTGGCCCGTAGCGGTGGGCTTTCAGGACGGTGTGCGACCGATCTTTGTATTGGTACAAAAGCGTAAAGTGGGTATCATCAGGGATGATATCCAATACTTTGGGCAGGCGGCGGTCCAGCTCAATGTCTTTACTCCAGGATTCCTTCATGGCTTTGTTGAGCCCGACCACCTCGAAGATCGTCCCGCGGTCGCGGAAGATTAGCGTATGCCCGCCCATATCGCCCAGTAGGTTATAAGCAATATCGTTGCGCAGGATGATAGGTTCGGAAATGGTGACGGTTTGGGCAGAAACTGCCAGGGCAAAAAATATGAGCAGTAGAACGCCGTTTATTTTTTTCATAGCTTTTTTGGATTTTGTATCTGGTTCGGACGCGGTGATGCTGAACCGCTTCAATTTATGATGAAAATACTCAAATTAGGCAATATGTTGCGTACCCCAGCTGACTTACTTCTTTTATCTCCTGGCCTTGAGGAGCCTACTTCGTCCTATGCTTGCCTTGTTCATTAAGTTCGGCCTCAAGCTGTTGGTGCTTGGGGTAGTGGTGTACGTGTTGGTTTGGGCAACGGTCTGGCTGGCGCAGGAGCGCTTCATCTTTCAGCCCCAGCCGCTTCCGCCCGCTTATGCCTACGCATTTGGCACCCCGTTCGAGGAAGTAACGCTGCGGGCTTCGGACCGTGTACGGCTTAATGCCCTCTACTTCAGGGCCCGCCAACCCGTCAGGGGGGCGGTGTTATACTTTCATGGCAACCGGGGCAACTTAAGCCGCTGGGGGGGCATGCACCGCCCGTTTACCTTCAGGGGTTACGACGTGCTGATGTTGGACTATCGGGGATACGGCAAAAGTACCGGGCAGCCCACAGAGCAGGGGTTGTACCAGGATGCGGCCACTGCGCTGCGGTGGTTGCGGCAACGGCATGAGCTGAGCCGAATCCTGTTCTATGGCCGCTCCCTGGGTAGTGGGGTGGCTGCTCAGCTGGCCGTGGCACATACGCCCAGGATGTTGTTGCTGGAGACGCCCTACGATGCCATTCCCAGCGTGATCCGTGCGCAGGTGCTGCTGCCTTTGCCTGATTGTACCTTCCGCCACCAGTTCCCCACGGCCCGCTTCCTGCCACAGGTGGAATGCCCGGTGTACGTCTTTGCCGGGACGCAAGACCGGTTGATCCCAATGCGGATTGCGCAGCGGTTGCAGCCTCTGCTGAATGGCCCGGGCCATTTTTTTCGGATTGAAGGCGGCGGCCATCACAACCTGTCGGCCTTTGAAAGCTATCATTTTCACCTGGACCGTTTGCTGGCCCCTTAGCCGGTATTTCCTATCTTTGCACAAAGCGACAATTTGACGCACAAGATGAGCAAGAGAAACAAGCTCCAGAAATTTGCGGAGCTTTTGACCTTTCCCAATGTTTACGAGAACTTCAACCCTAAGGCACCTCAACTGCATGGGTTGAACGGCGCACCGGTCAGCCTTAAAGGAGAATGGTGCAGCAAGCATTTCCACAATGACAACCCTATTGTGCTGGAGCTGGCCTGCGGCCGGGGGGAATACACCCTGGAGATGGGAAGAAGCAGCGCCAACCGCAACTTCATTGGTGTAGACATCAAGGGGGCCCGGATTTGGAAAGGGGCGGGTATAGCCCTTGAGGAAGAATTGGAAAACGTCGCTTTCTTGCGCACCCGTATTGAACAGCTTGATCTCTTTTTTGCGCCCGGGGAGGTCAGTGAAATCTGGATCACTTTTCCCGACCCCTTTCTGCAAAAGAGTAAAGCTAACCGGCGGCTGACGGCCCCGCGCTTCCTGGATGCCTACAAAACGCTGCTGCGTGAGGATGGCCTTGTCCATTTGAAAACGGACGAGCCCAACCTCTATACATTCACGCTGGAGGTGCTGCAGGAGTACCCGGGCGCGCACACTCTATATCATTGCGATGACATCTACGCCCTGCCAGAGTTGCCCATGCCCGAGCTCGAAATCAAGACCTACTACGAGCGGATGCACCTCGAAGCGCAAAAGGCCATCAAATACATCCGCTTTCGGCTGGATCCCTGATTATTTGCCCGCCAGTTCCTTGAGCTTATCCTCTAGCTCGTACTCATCGCCTGGTACATAGCCATTATGGTTGTAGACAATATTACCCTCCTTGTCGAGCAGGAAAGTCTGGGGTATAGTCTGAAAGTTGAGTGCGTTGCGCAGGTTTTGATTAGCATCGGAAAGGACGGTATAGGTCCAACCCTTTGCTTCCACCATTGGCTTGACTTTCGCCAGTGCCCGTTGGGTATCGATGGTAATGGCTACCAACTCGGCGCCGTAATCCTCCTGCCAGTAATCGTATAAATCGGCAATGGCATCCAGTTCTTTCTTACAGGGGGAGCACCAGGTAGCCCAGAAGCTGAGGATAGTGATTTTTCCGTCCTCGGCATACTGCTTGATGTCCAGGGTTTGGCCATCCAGGGTTTTGACTTCTACGGAAGGCAGGGATTTGCCTTCTTGCGCGGATACGGTTAAGGCAGTAGCCAGCAGTATGGCAAAGGTGAGCAATAGTGACTTTTTCATATGGTTGCTTTTGATGATGACGGAGGGCAAAGATAGCGCTTTGGGCCGGGGGAGGCCGGCAGTGCCCGCTTTTCTTATTTGTTGCCCGAATGACTAATTTTGCATAAAATTTCAATATTACGCCTAATCGCGGGATTTTTGCTGCCGGTTTTTAGCAACGGCTGCTCATTTAAGACGTAAAACTACGCAGTGGCCACGGTATCGTATACCTTTGGCTGCTTCTTAACGGAACTTTAGCAACCTCAGTACAGATCGCATTTCGAATGAAATTATTACAGACCAACCGGTACTTCTTTATTTGCAGCTTCCTGTTGTGGCTGGCTTATTTGCCAGCTCAGAGCCAAAATGACGGGGGCACCCTATCGGGCAACCTGCAGGCGAACGGCAACTTTTTCATCCGCGACAGCCTGATCGGGGCGGCCAATACCCCACAGTACGACCGGCAGCTCTATGGCGCAGATGCCTGGCTGAACCTCTCCTACAGCAACTGGGGCTTTGACTTTGGCCTGCGCTTCGACTTGTTCAACAACTCTAACCTGCTGAACCCAACCGGGTCATTCACCGGTGAAGGCATTGGGCGCTGGTACGTGCACAAGAAGATCAAGAAGCTGGACATTTCTGTGGGCTACCTCTACGATCAAATTGGAAGCGGCATTATCTTCCGCGCCTTTGAGCAGCGCCCGCTGCTTATTGATAATGCCTTGTACGGGGTCCGGCTGGCCTACGACTTAGGGGAAAACTGGCAAATCAAAGGCTTCACCGGCCGGCAGAAACAGCAATTCGACATTTACGAACCGGTGATCAAAGGGGGCGCTATCGATGGCTACCTGAGTTTTGGGCAGGAGGGCAAATTCTGGTCGATGGCCCCTGGCATTGGTGTCATCAACCGTACGCTGGACGATGCCTCGATGAATTCTATTGTCGCCACCGTCAATACCTACACCAAAGAAGATGCCTTTGTGCCCGTCTATAATACTTATGCCTTCTCTGCTTACAACACCCTGTCTGCCGGCCCCTGGACCTGGTATGTGGAAGCTGCCTACAAGACGGATGATAACCTCAGTGACCCCTTTGGAGAGTTTGTGCTTTCGGATTCTTCGGTGGTGGTGGGCGATAAGTTGTACAAAGCGCCGGGCACCGTATTTTACAGCAGCCTGAGTTACGCCAAAAGCGGGCTGGGCATTTCGCTGGAGGGCAAGCGGACCGAAAATTTCGACTTCCGGGTGCGGCCGCAGGAGCAGCTCAACCGCGGATTGGTCAACTTTCTGCCGCCAATGGCCCGGGTGAATACCTATCGTATGACGGCGCGCTATAACGCCGCTACGCAGTTCTTGGGCGAGATGGCCGTGCAGGCGGATGTGCGGTACAACTACAAGCGCAAATTTAGCGTCAACGTCAACTTCTCCGATATCAAGGACCTGGATAATAATTTGCTGTACCGGGAGCTGTACACTGAGCTCACGTACAAGTACAAGCGCACCTGGCAGTTCCTGGCCGGCCTGCAAATACAGCGCTACAATCAGGAGGTCTTCGAGTTCAAGCCGGAAGCGCCCATCGTGGAGACCGTGACGCCCTACTTCGATATTCTTTACAAAATTTCCCGCCGCAAGTCCATCCGCTTTGAAGGGCAATATATGATTGCCGGTAAGGACAGTAACGGGGAGGGCCACGATTACGGGAGCTGGCTATTCGGGCTGGTGGAATTCAGCATTGCCCCTAACTGGACCTTTACCGTATCGGATATGTACAATATAGACCCAGGCAAGGCTTCGCCCATAGACGACAGTGGGGAAAAAGCCGCTTTACACTATCCCCGTTTTGATGTATTTTATACGCACGGCCCCAACCGGTTTTCCCTCAGCTACATCAAACAGGTAGAAGGGGTGGTTTGTACGGGGGGCATCTGCCGCCTGGAGCCGGCCTTTAGTGGGGTCCGGTTTACGGTTAACTCTAGTTTTTAAATCTCGCGTAATGAAAAAATTACTATCCCTATTCGTAATAACAGCGGCCCTGTCGATGAGCTGCGAAGAAATCCCGCCGGTGATTAACCCCGTCATGGAGGTCGAAAGCGTGTGCGCCGACCCTGCCCCTATCGACAATCAGCAGCGGCAGGTCTTGGTAGAAGAATTCACCGGGGTGCGCTGCGTCAACTGCCCGGCCGGCAGTGCGGCACTGGAAGAGCTCCTCGGGCAGCACGGAGGGCAGTTGGTGGCCGTATCTATCCACGCCGGTTCTTTCGCCCCTCCCTATCCAGATAGTTACGATACCCTCCGCACGGAAGCTGGTGAGGAAATCCTCAGCTTTTTGGGAGAACCCCTGGGTTATCCGACCGCGGTGGTCAACCGTAAAAAGTTCCCGGGCGGTTTTGGGTTGCAGCAGCCCCGCAACGGCTGGCCAGGTGCCATTGAACAGGAACTGCAGGAAGCACCGCGTGTGCTCATCGATATCAATAACAACTACGATGAAGCCAGCCGCGAGCTGGAAACCTGCGTGACCTTGCAAATGGTGGACGACCTGAGCACAGAAGAAGCGGTTTTCATGACCGTCATGCTCACGGAGAATAACGTAGTCGACCTGCAGCTGACCCCGGGAAGCTCGGAGCCCGACCCGGACTATGTGCACAAACACGTGCTGCGGGAAGTACTAACCAGTGCTGCCGGCAACCTCATACAGGACGAAGTCACGGCAGGCAGCTTTGTGCAGCGGTCCTTCGCTATCACGCTCAACGAAAAGTATAAGGCAGAGGACTGCCACATCGTCGCCTTTGCACATATGGGCGGAGAGACGAAGGTAGTGCTGCAGGCGGAGGAGGAAGGGTGGTAGCCTAGCTGCAGGGTTTTGGCCCTGGCGGGAGGGAAAACACATTGATACTGCCAAGCCCGCTATAAAACCGGATTAAAGGGCGTGTCGATGACTTCGCCGACCGCTGCGCCGGGACACCAGGTTTCCCAGTCGTTCTGCTGCCCGCTGTTTTCCGGCTGTTTTAACCGCATAGCCTTATCCATGTAAATAACGGTCATCACTTTTCGGGTGTGGCGGGTGGTATTGGCGCCCGCCCGGTGAAAAATCCAGCCACTGTGAAAGCTGACCTCGCCGGCATCAAAGGGTTCCACTACATGCCTGAAGTCGGTGACCCGCAACCGTTCCCCGATGGCTTGCTCGCTCTTATCCCCAATGGCGAGTTTCCGCCCCTCCTGTATGACATGGCTGCCCGCGCTGAACTCCAGCGGGCCCATTTCCAAAGGCGTAGCCTGCAGTGGTATCCATGCTGTCACGGTATGGTCGGTCGACAGGGGCCAGTAGTACTGATCGGCGTGCCAGGGCGTAATGCCTCCACCCGCCTCTTTAAACAGCGCCTGATCGTGGTAGAGGCGCACCCCATCCACCTGCATCAATTGGGCGGCGATACCCGCCAGCCGCTTGCTGAAAACCAGTGGCTTGACGCCCTCATCCTGCCGCCATAGGTTGAACAGCTGCAGGAAGGCTTTGCCGTAGGTATCGCGCTCTTCCAATGCCCGCTTCTCTGTATTGATAGCCGCCACCCTGCGGCTGATGACTGCATTAAAGTGGGCCAAAGTGGCTTTATCCAGCACGTCCTTCAGCTTGATGTAGCGGTTTTGCTGGTAAAACTGGATTTGTTCTGCCGTCAGGGGGTAGGGCTGGTCGAGGAGGTGCATGATGTAGTGGAGATTTGGTGGGTTCTGCTTCAATATTAAGGAAATCCGGATAGCCTCCCAAGCTTGGTTTTTGGAAATTTGGCTGGTTGGTAAAGATACGGCTAAGGGTGGGACGTTATTGGTAATCCTAATGCGGAAGTAGCCGCCAGAGAACGTCCGCCTGATAGCAAGGTGTATGCTCAATGCAGCCGGCTCACCCCCGACACCTCCGCCAGCACATCCGCGTATTCCGTCAGCTGCTCACTCACGGTTTGGATTTCGGCGCGTAATGCTTCTGCCTGCGGCCATTGGCGCTCGTGGGCGGTGACAGATACGCCATCCGGGCGGTGGTCTTCGTAGTCTTTCAGGATGGGGTGCCACTTGGCGAGCACCGGGCGCAGTACCTTGTTGAGGACTGCCACAGCAATGTGCCCGAGGGTCGTGTCATCCTCTGCGCCGGGCGTAGCGATGGCCGGGCCGTACTTTTTGAGGATATCGCGGGAGGTCTGGAACAGGGAATAGAAAGAAGTAAGCGCTTCCCGTAATAAGCCCTCATCTTTTTTCAGCTCCTGCACAGTGACGCGGGTGACCAACTCCACATAAATCTCCCAGGCAGCTTTTTTCTGCTCTTCATCCACTTTCCACTCCCCCTGTATACCGAGGAAGGGAAGCTTGACGCTAACTTTGAAGCCGGTGAATTGGGCGTTGGCCATAATGGATCGCTTTAAACAATGTGTTTTTAGGTAATTCTGCTAAATTTAAGCAGTTTTGTGAAGATACAAAATTACTAAGCTCCGCAGCGCTATGGGCCAGGATACCAGGATATTTATTAATTACCGCCGTAAGCTTTCCACCAGCAGCGCCAACCTGCTCTACCTCATGCTGGAACAGCGCTTCCCCAGCCGAGTCTTCATGGATTTGAACCTGACGGGCGGCGACAAATGGGATAAGAAGATTGAGAGAGAATTGCGGGCAGCGAAAGTAGTAGTGGCTTTAATGCCGGAAGATTGGCTGTATTACCCATCCGAGCGCTCGAAGGTCAACGGCTTTAGGCATCTGCAGTACGCGAGCCAGTTGCACTGGGACGGCTACGAGTGTTTTGTCCGCAAAGAGCTGGAAATCGCCCTGGAGGAAAGCAAAACCATCATCCCCGTGCTGCTCGATGGCGCACCCGTCCCGCCCAGCGACTGGCTGCCCGAAACGCTGGCTGAGCTGCCGGATTTCAACTACACCGCACTGGACTTTAGCCATCCCGATCGGGAAGCTTTCCGCAAATTCTTCGATAACATCGCCAAAAAAGCGGGCCTGGAAACTGCCCCAACCGAGGAAGACGAGAATGACCTCTTCTTCCAACCCGTCAATCAGCGCTTCCCCTTGCCAGCGGATATACTCGACCAGCGTCCTCCTACCGACAGCCCCTACGTCGGCCTCAAGCCCTTCCGCGACAGCGAAGCCCGCCTTTTCTTTGGCCGCAGCCGCGAGATTTTCGAATGGTGCCACCGCATTACGCAGGCAAGCGATACCCGGCTATTCCTGCTCGATGGCTACTCGGGTACGGGCAAGTCCTCCCTTTTGCAAGCGGGTATCATCCCCCGCATGCGGGCGCAAGACGGCTGGGGCGTGGCCTACGGCCGGCGCGAGGAAGACAAAATCAACGGTTTGCAGGGGCGCTTGCGGCGCTTAGCCGAAGCGCTGCAGGCGCAAAACACCGAAAAAGGCCTGCTCATCCTCGATCAAGTAGAGGAGGCGGTCACCAACCCCATCGACATCCACCCCGAGGAGCTGCGGGAAATGGCGGAGGAACTGGCCATCCTACTGCAACAGCACCATAATTGGGTGTTCGTGCTCGGCTTCCGCTCCGAGTACATGGCGCGCATCAGCCGGATTTTGGAAGAAGTAGGCGTAGTTTATAGCAAGGAGCACACCCTCTACCCGCTCGACCGGCAGGGGATCGTGGAGGCGGTGCGCTCGGTCTCCGTAGTGCCGGATTTGCGGGAAGAAGTGTATCCGCTTTACTTCCTGCCCGCTAGCCTGCCCGAGCAGATCGCCGAGCGCTTGCTGCAGGGGCAGGCCGGCTACCACATCGCTCCGCTCATACAGGTGAACATGGAGCTGCTGTGGCAAAAGTGCCGCCGCAATGGCCGGGTGCAAATCACCAGCACCGCCATCAAAGACTTCATCGACGACCGGCAGGCGCTGCTCGACCACTACCTCGGCAAAATCCGCGAGAACATTACCGAGGGCTTCGCCGATGACTTGACGATCTTAGAGCTCCTAGCCTTCTACATCGAGGAAAAGCCCGCCGCTGCTACCCGCCTGGAGACGGAATTCGCCCAGCACCAAAAATTCGGGCAGGACAGCCGTGCCCAGCGCCTGCACCAGGAGTTAGAACGCCGCTACCTTTTAAGTACCGCCGGCGATGGGGCGGAGCGCGCCTCCCGCCTCGCCCACGATATGCTGGCGGAGGTGATCTACGACAAGTACGAAACGCTCAATACCCGCGTACGGCAGGCATCCCAAAGCCGGCAGTTTGAGCTGCTGCTCAAGCAGTTGCAAGAACAGTTGTACGGCTTGGAATACACGGCTGCGCAAAGCACCCTGGCCGAGCTGATGAGCATCGGCATCCGCCGGGCGGAGCTGAAACCGTATCTGCTGGAGCTCCTGTTTTTCTGGAACGAATGTGGGCGGGAGGAAGAGCTGAAGCAAAGCCTGCAGTTCTGGGTGGATAGCGATTTGCTTTCCGAAGCGGCGCGGGAGCGGGTGCAGCAGTTGGCGAAAGCGCCCGAACGAGCCGCCGTACGCAAGTGGATGAAAGAGTACGAAGGCGGAAAGTACCAGGATTTAGTCGCCGATTACCTAGCACCGGATGATACCCGGATGGTGGCGGTGGAGGGTGGGAGCTTCACCATGGGCTGCGCCAGCGAGAAGCGGGATGGGGATTGCCATGATGATGAAAAGCCCGCCCACGAAGTGACACTGGACAGTTTCCGCATGGCGAATATACCCGTCACTTTCCGGCAGTACGGGCTGTACCTGTACGCCGCGGGCAAGGAGGAAGAGCTGGAAGATAGGAAGCCTAGCTGGGGCATTCAAGCGGATCATCCGGCAGTAAAGGTCAACTGGTACGATGCGGTGGCCTATTGCAACTGGCTGAGTGCCGCGATGGGCTTGGCGCCTGCCTACGTCATTGATAAAACGGTAGAAGACCCCAACAATCAAAACGAGCGGGATAACTTCAAATGGCGGGTCAAAGTCAAGGATACTGCCAATGGCTTCCGCTTGCCGACAGAAGCCGAGTGGGAGTACGCGGCGCGGGGCGGGCGGAAGAGCAAGGGCTTTAAATACGCGGGGAGCAATGATCTGGAGGAAGTGGGATGGTATGACGAAAATTCGGATAACCAAACCCACTCCGTAGCCCAAAAGCTGCCGAATGAGCTGGGGCTGTACGATATGAGTGGGAATGTGAGGGAGTGGTGTGCTGACCACTGGCATGACAACTATAACAACGCACCCAACGATGGTAGTGCATGGCTGGAGGGAGGTTCTGGCCGTCGTGTTGTGCGCGGCGGGTCGTGGGACTTCAATACTAACGTCTGTCGTGTCGCGGGTCGCTTCGGGGACTTCACAGATATCCGGTACCTCATCGTCGGTTTTCGGCTTGCCCGGGACTGATTTACCCTTTGGTTCTTTCTCTGCCCACCGTAGCTTTAGCGTAGGTGGGTACACTTTGTGTGCCATGCATGCGTACTACTTATAGGGTTAAAATCCCGAACGGGCTGT
>CAZNSK010000087.1:0-26036 GCA_964575505.1 uncultured Phaeodactylibacter sp. | reverse complement strand
AAAATCCCCCCGGCGCGGTCCTGCCGTGCCGGGGGGATTCATGACAATTGTACTAGAAAACCCGCTGAGCGGGATTGATATTATCCGTTCTCGAGGGCAGCAGCACCACCCACAATTTCTAGGATTTCGTTGGTAATGGCTTCCTGACGCGCTTTGTTGTAGGAAATTTTGAGATCGCGCAGAAGCTCCTGAGCGTTGTCCGTGGCTTTGTCCATAGCCGTCATCCGTGCGCCGTGCTCGGAAGCGTGGGTATCGAGGACATACTTCTGGAACTGCGTTTTCAGGATAGTAGGAATAAGGTACTCCAACAGCTCCTCCTTGCCCGGTTCGAAGATGTAATCGGCCAGGTAGCCTTCTGTTTCCGCTTCTTCCGTACTCAGGCTTTCAATCTTGGGCACGGGTAAGAACTGCTCAGTTTGGGTGATTTGAGTAGCGGCATTTTTAAACTTGCCGTAAACCACATCTACCGCATCGAAATCCGCTTCCTCGAAGCTGTTAATCAGCATTTGTGGCACTTCGGAAACATTATCAAAACTTAGGTCATCAAAGAGGTTGACATAGCCAGGGATGTAATCCAGCTCCGGATACCGCTTGCGCAGGTACTCATACCCTTTTTTGCCAATGCAGAGCACGCTCAGGCTACCGCTGTCGCGCTGCGCGGCAAACTTGCCGTTGATGAGTTGGGCCGAGGCCTTGGAAATATTAGAGTTAAAGGCACCACACAAACCACGGTTGGAAGTAACAACGACGATGCACGCCTTTTTCACCTCCCGCTCAATGCCCAGGCTGCTGCCAGCATCTCCTTCGAGATTGGAAAGGATATTACGCAGCACCTGATTCAGCTTGTCGGCGTAGGGGCGCATTTGCAGGATAGCATCCTGAGCCCGGCGCAGCTTTGCAGCGGACACCATCTTCATCGCCTTTGTGATCTGCTGCGTGTTCTGAACCGACTTGATACGGTCCCGTACCTCTTTTAAGTTAGCCATTGAGAAATATTTTGCCGGCAGCCCGTCCGGGCTGCCGATCACCATTTAGTTTACTTCTTGTACTGAGCAGCCAGCTCGGAAGCCAGGGCTTCTACTTTGTCGGTAGCTTCTTTATCAAGCTTGCCGGCACGGAAAGTGTCCAATACCTCAGGGTGCTTCTGCTCCAGTGTGGTCAGGAATATTTCTTCAAACTCCTTCACTTTGTCAACAGGGACATCCCGCAGTTTGCCTTTTGTGCCCAGGTAGATAATCGCAACCTGTTTCTCCACGGGTACCGGAGAATACTGTGGCTGCTTCAGAATCTCTACGTTCCGCTTACCCTTCTCCAGCACAGCTGTTGTGGCTGCATCGAGATCGGAGCCAAACTTAGAGAAAGCTTCCAGCTCCCGGTACTGTGCCTGGTCGAGCTTCAGCGTACCCGCTACCTTCTTCATAGACTTAATCTGGGCAGAACCTCCTACCCGGGATACGGAAATACCCACGTTAATCGCCGGGCGGACGCCAGCGTTGAAGAGGTTGGATTCCAGGAAAATCTGACCATCGGTAATCGAAATGACATTAGTTGGGATATAGGCAGAAACGTCACCGGCCTGCGTTTCGATGATCGGCAGAGCAGTCAGGGACCCGCCACCTTTCACCATAGGTTCGCCATTAGCATCTTTGGCGTTCACGAGGGTTTCCGGCAGGTCGTTCATCTTACGGGCGATCTCATCGTTGTCGATGATTTTCGCGGCACGCTCCAACAGGCGAGAGTGGAGATAGAAAACGTCTCCAGGGTAAGCTTCCCGGCCAGGTGGGCGGCGCAGCAGCAGGGATACCTCGCGGTAGGCGACAGCTTGCTTGGACAGGTCATCGTAAATGATGAGTGCCGGGCGGCCAGTATCTCGGAAGAATTCGCCCACCGCCGCACCAGCGAATGGTGCAAAGAACTGCAGCGGGGCCGGGTCTGATGCCGAAGCCGACACGATAACCGTATAGTCCATCGCGCCATTGGCCTCTAGCGTCGCGGCAACGTTGGCTACAGTCGAAGCTTTCTGCCCAGAGGCTACATAGATGCAGTAAACGGGTTCGCCCTGCTCGTAGAATTCCCGTTGATTGATGATAGTGTCAATCGCAATGGCTGTTTTACCGGTCTGACGGTCACCGATGATGAGCTCCCGCTGGCCACGGCCGATTGGGATCATCGCATCGATTGACTTGATACCAGTTTGCAGCGGTTCATCCACCGGTTGACGGTAGATTACGCCCGGGGCTTTCCGTTCCAGAGGCATTTCGTAAGTCTCGCCCTGGATTTCGCCCTTGCCATCAATCGGCTGGCCAAGCGCATTGACTACACGGCCTACAAAACCCTCTCCGACTTTTAGAGAAGCGATACGATTGGTGCGCTGTACGCGGCTGCCCTCCCGGATGCCGTCACTCGGCCCCATCAGTACAACCCCTACGTTATCTTCTTCCAGGTTCAAAACAATGGCCTGGGTGCCGGTATCAAATTCTACCAGTTCGCCGGCCTGCGCTTTATTTAAACCGTACACACGCGCAATACCGTCCCCTACCTGAAGCACGGTCCCGTACTCTTCAAGTTCGGTTGCGGAGCTGAAACCGGAGAGTTGTTGTTTGAGTATTGCTGAAATCTCATCAGGTTTTACATCAACCATATCTGAAAAATTTTATCACTGCGCGGTGCAGCGGGTTTTCTAGTTGTAATTGTCTTATTTGGCGATAACCTGCGATATATACAGGTTTTCTTTAAATTCACGCTTAAGCCCTTCCAGCTTATTGGACAGGCTGGTGTCGTAAATTCTGTCTTCGAACTCGAGGATGAAACCACCAATCAAATCCGGGGCGACTTCAGTGACGAATTCTATGGTGTTATCAGTCGCATGGCTTTCCAGCAGTTTCGATTTAATCGACTCCAACATCTGATCGTCGAGCGCTACAGCGGAGGTTACCTTTACGGTAGAAATCTTCTTGATGCGCCTGTACTGTTCTATATAGGAGGAGACGATTTCCGGCATATAACTTTCCCGGGCTTTCGTTGTCAGTATATTGATAAAGGCTGTAGTGAGCTTGTCAAATTTGCCCTCAAACAGCTTCTTGAATATCTGCTTCTTTTTGTCTGCATTGACAACAGGGCTTTTCAGCAGCAGATAGAGGTCCCGGTTTTCGAGCAGTGCCCGAAGGTTTTTGATATCATCGGTAACCGGCTCCAGCTTACCCTGATCCTGAGCGAGCTCAATGAGCGATTTCGCGTAACGGGAAGCAATTCTTTGTACGGACATATTGGTGTATAGTTTCCGGCGGTTAACACCCGTAGGCGGTTCCCCGAGGCTTAATTCATTTTGATATCATCAACGAGTTCATTGACGAACTTCTCCTGATCCTGCTTATTCTCCAATTGGCGGCGCAGTAGTTTCTCGGCAATCTCGATAGACAGAATGCCGATTTGGTTTTTCAGGTCGGTCATTGCAGCCATCCGCTGATTTTCAATGTCCTGCTTGGCCTCGTTGACAATCTTGCGGGCTTGTTCCTGTGCTTTCTCCTTGGCCTCACTGACAATCGCTTCTTTGGCTGCTTTCGCTTCTTTCAGGATATTGGCGCGCTCCACCTGGGCCTCCCGCAGCAATTCTTCGTTCTTAGACTGCAGGGCTGCCATTTCCTCTCGGGCGTTCCGTGCTTCATCCAGTGCATCCTGAATATCGTTTTCCCGTTTCTTGAGCGCATTCTGAATAGGCCCAAAGGCCATGCGGCCCAGCAGGGTCCAAACCAGGAGGAAAATCAGGGTCGTCCAGAAGATCAGGCCCGGATCGGGCTTAATAACGGAAAAGTCAACCAAAAACAATACGTTAGCCATTGTATCGCAATTATTTAGAAGGTAATTTTTTGTTTCCTAACTCACTCAGTTCGGGGCGGGCAGTCAGCCAACCGCTGCTGCGGCCGCCCCGAGCTATAGTTTTGGTGGCGAAAGGCAATAATTAGCCCAACAGCCCTACCACGATCGCAAACAGTGCGGCACCCTCAACGAGTGCAGCCACGAGGATCATGTTGCTTCGGATGTCACCGGCAGCTTCTGGCTGACGAGCGATTGCGTCCATTGCACGGCTACCGATCAAACCAATGCCGATGCCTGCGCCGAGTGCTGCTAATCCAGCTCCAATTGGTCCCATTGTAATGAGATTTTATATGAGTGAGTAAATAAAAAGCTTAGTGTGCGTGTGCCTCGTCGTGGTGGTGCTCTTCAACTGCTGCCCCGATATAAGAGGCAGAAAGTATCGCAAACACGAAGGCTTGCAGAGCAGCTACCAACAGCTCGATCAGGTTCATGAATGCCGTAAACAAACCACCAACGACCGCACCGGCAGCTGCTCCTCCCGGATTGGCGCCATTATTGCCAAACAGGAAGACCAGCCCGATAAGGCTGAGAATAATGATGTGCCCCGCTGTGATATTCGCAAACAAACGAATCATGAGCGAGAAAGGCCGGATGAACAAGCCCAGAATTTCCACCGGCGTCAGGATGATCTTCACCCAGCCTGGAATGCCTGGCATCCAAAATACGTGCTGCCAGTAATCTTTTTTGCCATTTAGATTCACCACTATAAAGGTGAAAACGGCCAGTACCATCGTCACGGCAATATTACCCATCACGTTGGCTCCACCCGGGAAAAAGGGGATAAGGCCCAACAGGTTACAGAACAGAATGAAGAAGAACAACGTCATGATAAAGGGCTGAAAACGCTCGTAGTGCTTTTCCCCAATCATAGGCTTGGTCACTTCATCCCGCATGAATACGAAGAAGACTTCGAAGAAGGACTGAATGCCTGAGGGCGCTCTGCCTTCGTTTTTCTTATACCCCTTGGCTACGGCATTGAAGATGAAAATCAACAACAGCGACGCCAAGATCATCGTGAATACATTCTTCGTGATGGAGAAATCGTAAAAGGCGCTGTCTTCGTTGCCCCCGAGGAGGGTAATGGATGGCAGCAGGCGGTATTGCTCGCCCTCATAGCTGACATAATACACATCCGTGGTATCGCCTTCTGCTGTAGGCTTCAGTTCGTGGAGGATGTGCCCGACTTCAACCTTGCCTTTCGGGAATTCCGGATCGGCAACCTGGTTGACACGTCCGTGATTCAGCACATAGCCGTCTACCGCAGTATGACCGTGGTGAAACATGCTGGACAAGCCAGTGGTCCAACCAAAACCCGGTGCATAAAGAAAAACCGGGAGAGGGATGTGGACACCTTTCCAAATATGGAATTCATTAGCATCTGCGATGTGGTGCATAACTGTTGCTACGGGATCGTAAGCTTCGTGCTCGCCGTGCTCAAGTTGAGTGTTGTGGTCTTCGTGACCGACGGCCACATGGTCTTCGTCATGGCTATGATCATCATGTTGGCCGAATGCGGGGCTTCCAAAGGCTGTGAAGGCCATGGCCAGCGTCAGTATACAGATCTTCTTGATGTCCACTTTCACTATATGTTATCTTTAGTTGGTAATTGCAGCTTAATGCCGTGCAAAAACCAGGACCTTTAGAAATCGGCACAAAAGTAAGGCACTTTGGTATATTAGTGAAACCTACACCCTTTTTTTTACGCTGGGCTGTATATTTACAGGGGTGAAATACAGAGAGTTACAGCCGGAATTTTCAAATTAAATAGGGCTGTGTATCCTACCTCGCCCACTGAAGCATTTTTTGTTTTTCAAAATGAAGCAGCGGCGGAATTTTTATTCAGGGCCGCGTGGATGGACCAAGGCGTGGTTTTTTGTCCGGAATCGGAAATTTTTCTTCTGCCCGCCTACTGCTCATCATTGCCATCGTAGTATTTATAGCCGGTTGTGGGCTGGTTTTCCTGCTTTTCCGCTTCAGATGGGGCTTCATCATCATCGCCGAATAGCAAGTCGCTCCAGAAGGCTTTTCGGCGTTCGCGCCGCGCCTCCCGCTCTTCCAGCTGTTCCTGATAGGCCCGGACACGGCGCACATAAGCTTCATCGCTTTCACCCGCCATACGCGGCGGCACATTGATGATACGGCCTTGTTCGTCTTTATAGGGCTGGTCCAGCAAACGGCCAAATAATGAGCGGTTGTCTTCAAAGTAGTAGTAGCCATCTTCGTATTCAGCCAGAATGGGCATTTCCTCCAGGTAAGGCGGGCACTTCATCAGAGCTGCTACTGTGTCTGCGGGTTCTGCAAACCGGGCATAGCGGATCCGCTTAAAGCTTTTGTCGTTGTAAACCTTCTTCATGAAGGCGCCGTAAATCGGCAAAGCAGTAGCAGAAGCCTGCCCGCGGTAGAGGGTGCGGAAGTGCACCTGCGGCCATCCTGCCCCCACCCACGCACCGGCTACCAATCGGGGGTTGAAGCCCATAAACCAGCCATCCGACTGGTTTTGAGTTGTCCCCGTCTTGCCGGCCACGTCGTTGTACAACCCATACCGGTAGCGCAGCTTTCGGGCGGTGCCACTGTCGACTACGGATTCCAGCATACGGATCATCATATCCGATTGGGTGGGCTGCAGCACCCGGGGAAAGGAGCGCGGATTGGGCCGGTCAAACGAGACAATCTCCTCACCGTTGGCAGTTTCTATACGGTCGAGGTAGTGCCAGGTTGGCCGGCGGCCGCGGTTGGCAAAAGTGCCGTAGACTTTGGCCATTTCGTAGAGAGAAGCCTCCACTGCGCCCAGAGAAATGGAGGGCACTTTAGGGATAAAACCTTCTATGCCCATTGCCCGGGCAAGCTGACGGACCGAGTCGATGCCCGTGCGCATCATGATTTCTACAGTCACGGTATTGACCGAATTGCTAAGGGCTCCTTCCATAGAATAGACGCCCTGGTATTCCCCATCGGAATTCCGGGGCGTCCAGTTGTCGTATTTAGCGTAGGCGACTTGCCGGTTGTAGGTATACTCGCAGGGCAACATGCCACTTTGCAACGCTGTAGCGTAGACGACGGGCTTGAAGGTGGACCCTATTTGCCGTTTGGCGAAAACATGATCGTATTGAAAATATTTGTGGTCGATCCCCCCAACCCAGGCTTTGATCAGCCCGGTGGAGGGGTCGGCGGCTAAAAATCCGGCATTAAGCAGGGTCAGGTAATATTTCACCGAATCCAGCGGGCTCATTTCACGCTCCTCTTCCCCCTGTTCCCAACTGAAGACGGTCATTTGGACCGGCTTTTGGAAGGCTTCATCAATTTCCGCTTCTGTGGCTCCTCTGGCTACCATCTGCTGATAGCGGTCCGATTTCTCAATAGCCCTTTGCAGCACTTCCTGACTCCGCCAGGGCTTCCCTTTTTTCCAGTCTTCATAAAACCGGGCCTGCACAGCAGCCATTTCCTCCTGTACCGCTTCCTCAGCGTAGCGCTGCAGCTTGGCGTCCAGGGTGGTGTAGATGCGCAGCCCATCCGTGTACAGGTTGTAAGCGCTGCCATCCGGTTTGGTATACTCCTTTAAAATCTCTTCCAGTTCATGCCGCAGGTGCTCCCGGAAGTAAGTAGCCAGGCCTTGGTTATGCCCTTCCTTGTAGTAGTCGACTTCCAGCGGCAATTGCACGAGCGAATCCTTCAGGGCACCATCCAGGTAGTTGTAGCGGACCATCTGATTCAGGACTACGTTACGCCGCTGCAGGGCCCGGTCGGGGTGCCGCACGGGACTGTAGTAAGTCGTAGCTTTAAGCATGCCAACGAGTACGGCCGCTTCTTCCAGGTTGAGCTCTCCCGGTGATTTGTTGAAAAAACGGCGCGCGGCTACTTTGATCCCAAAGATACCCTCCCCAAATGAAACGGTGTTGAGGTACAAACGCAACAGCTCTTCTTTGGCATAGGTCTTTTCCAACCGCCGGGCGACGATCATCTCACGTATTTTGTTGACCACCACCGACAGCATCAGGTATTTCTGACGGGGGTAGAGGTTCTTAGCCAGCTGCTGGCTCAGGGTGCTGCCGCCACCGGAAGACTCATCCATAAGCAGGATGGACTTGAACAACACCCGGCCCGCGGCGCGGAAGTCGATCCCTTTGTGCTGAAAAAACCGGGCATCCTCCGTTGCCACCAGGGCATTGATTAAGGCTGGCGAAATTTCTTCAAAATCGGCATTGATACGGTTCTCCACGTAGTATTTGCCCAGCAGTACGCTATCGGCAGCGTACACCTCTGAAGCATTGTGGTTGCGAATGGCCCGAAGCTCCGGATAGCCGGGTACAGGGCCCAGGGCTTCGAAATAAACAAGCAGGCTGAGCACGGCTACGGCTAAAAAGCCCAATATGCCTAAACCTACTACGGCCAAGCCGGCGATTGACCAACGCGGATGGCGGGTGTAAAAGCCTAAGCCCCAAGCGCGCAGGCGCTGCCACTGGCCGGATAGGTAGGCCTTTGCTTGCTCGAAACGGTTCGGATGGGGTGATTCCATTTAATCCCGGGTGTGTTTTTGTTAAATGACCCTCTGTAACGTTGAACGTTGCCTGATTATTCCACAGCGGGTTCGGTAAATCCAACTTCGTGCAATTTTGCCACTTTTTGTTTTTAAAATCAACCTATTTGTAGCCCGGGAATGGCCCTAAGGGCTGCCATTAGCAGCTCATAAAACGGTGGCTCCACCAAAAAATATAGTCCGCCAACCCAAAATTTGTGATTTCTGACTTGCTCTTTTTCCACCTCGCTGCGTTAAAAAGCCTCGCCGATGCTTAGGCATCGCCTACGTTTTTCGCCTTGCGAGCTGAAAAAATAGCTGCGCCATAATTTCACAAATCTTAAGTTGTTGGACTATAGAAAAAGCAGCTCTGCTTTAAGGCCCTTTTCACTCGGCCGGCGGACCACAAAGCGCAGTAGCCAGAAGCAGGCTCAGGGAGTAAGGAGAAAACAAGCGCCACCTACCCTGATTTAGGAGCAGGGCAGGTGGCGCGCAGGGCGGCTGCTACCGTACCAGGCTCAGGTCGCCCCGGTAGACCAGAGTGAGGCCATCCAGGAATTCCACCTCAATGACATATACGTAAACCCCCATATTGAGAGTTTCGCCCTTGAAGGTGCCATCCCAAAGCGGCAGCCCCCCGGCACAAAACAGCCCGTTGCGGACATCCTGCATACCGGTTTCGAAAACCTGATTGCCCCAGCGGTCGTAGATACTTGCTGAGTTGATGCTGACCACACCAGTACAGGGGTATACCCGGAATTCGTCGTTGATACCGTCGCCATTGGGCGAAAAGGCACCAGGGATGTAGATATTCCGGTTGGCGTCCAGTTCTACAAATACCGACCCTACAGCGTCACAGCCATTGATATCCACTACCCGCAGCGTGTAATCGAGAGACTCCAGCGGGAATACCGTTGGGTTTTCCACTGTGTCTGAGGACAAGTAATCCGATGGCGTCCAAATGAACGAATCGATTTGTGTGCCCGTGGGCGTAATAATAGGCTGCAAGCTTGTTGTGCTGTCCCCTAACTCAATTTCTACCACCGGCTCAGGGAAAGTAACGAGAATCTCCTCCGGTTGGTCAATCTCTACGAAAAAGGCAGCACTGCAGCCATTAGGGTCAAAGATTTCGATGGTATGCTCCCCGTCTCCGAAAATATCGGCTGGTGTGTCGGGCGTAAGGAGCACGCCGTTCCCATCCACCATATATCGGTAATCGTCCAGCATGTTGCCCGCACCGCCGAATACCGTATCGATGAAGACCAGCGTTGTCGCATCGAAACAGGGCGGATCTTCGGGGTCAGGGATAACCGCCATGATTTCTGTAGGCTCGGTGAGGGTGACTGAGACAGAGTCCTCGCAGCCATTCTCATCGGTAATTGTGACGCCGTAGGTGCCGGCAGCCAAACCACTGGCAAATCCGGTTCCTGCATTGCCCGCGCCCTGTGGTACATTAGGGGAGAAGGTGAAGGGGGTATTGCCCACCGGATTGATATTGTCATTGAAATTATAGGTCACTGCAATTTGACCGTCTTCTTCCCCGAAGCAGGAGATATCCCGCGTATTATTAGGGTCTAAAGTCAGAATTAGCGAATCGCGCTCTGTCACATCAATCAGCTCATCGAGTTCGCATCCATTGCCATCGGTGATGATAACATTATAAGAGCCGGCGGGCAAACCATCTACCGAGGCCGTCGTTTCGCCTAAGCCGGGCCAATCGAAGGTGTATCCTCCGGTGCCGCCGATGGGGGCCAGGGTGATAGTGCCATCAGTGCCGCCGTTGCAACTCACAATGGTAGTAGAGGCATTCGCCATAATGGGCTCCGGGCTAGGAATAATCACCTCGTCCGTTTGCACGCAACCATTTTCATCGGTTACCACTACGGTTTGGGAATCCCGGCAAAGCTCTACAGCAGTGGACATCATGACGTCCAGGTCAATTTCGTCGCTTTCCCAGTTAAAGTTGAACAGGCCGGTGCTGCCATCGGCGTACATAGCGGTGGCGGTAGCCTGGCCGTCGCACACGCCTTCAAAGCAGCTCACGGGCTGGATATCTGTAAAGGACACCTCTATAGCGGGAGGGTCGGTAACTTCAGCGGTGGCTATTGCCGCTTCGCATCCATTGGCATCCACAACGGAGAGGTCATAGGTGCCGGCAGAAAGGCCGGGGTTAAGTACTGTTGTCAAGGTATCCGTGCCCCAGATATACTGATACGGTTGCGTACCGCCGCTGGCAAATACCGTCAGGCTGCCATTGCTCTGGCCAACGCACTGCGGAGATACCGAGTTAATGCTGTCAATGGCCAAAGGCTCTGGTGCAATCACCAAGGCCGTGTCCACCAATTCGCAGCCATCCGACGCGCTAATGGTAACGAAGTAAGCGCCCGGGGAAAGCCCGCTAATTTCCGTTCCGGTTTGGTTATTGCTCCAGGTATACTGAGTAATCGGTGCTCCGCCTGGGGTAGCCACGATAGAAAGGCTGCCGTCAGTGTCGCCGGCACACAGCAGCGTATCGTTCTCCAATTCGACCACTGTTGGCGGAGTAGGCGCGGTGATGGAATAGGTTTCGGTGGCCGTGCACCCATTGGCATCCTCCAGGTCAAGGGTGTAGTCGCCTTCGACCAGCCCGGTCAGCATAGAATCGGTCTCCATATTTGACCAGGCGTAGGTATAGGGAGCTGTACCGCCACTTGCCGATACCGTCAGGGCACCATCCATGCCGCCATTGGTACAGCTTTCGTTGGTCAGGTCAACCAGTTCAATCTGCAGGGGGTCAGGCTCGCCAATGCTGAAGCTATCTACGGTGAAGCAGCCCAGTGGGTCCTGGTCGGTTACCGTCACAAAGTACTGCCCGGGCGCCAGGTCGTTGATAGCAGCGCCGTTCAGGTTCTGCCCGCCAGGTTGCACCGTCCAGGTGTAGGTGAAGTCGTCGAACGGGGGTTGCCCGGTTGCGGTGCCGTTGACTTCCAGAAAAGCGTCACCCGCTCCATTACAGCTTACATGAGCAGAGTCGACCAGGGTCACATCCAGCAATTTGTTGGCTCCCACCGGAAAGCTGTCGACAACGGTACACCCATTGGCATCCGTAACGGTTAGGTTGTAAAGCCCCGGGTCGAGGTCAAGCAGCTGAGCAGTCGCGGCTGTATCAGTTGATTCGCCCTCCCATTGGTAGTAGTAATCGCCCATATCGCTGGTACCGCCGGAAGCGCCTACGATGATAGCGCCGTCCATAGCGCCGCTGCAGGTAGCATCAGTGATATTGGTATTCTGAGCCAGCAACAACAGCTCACCGGGCTGGCTGAGGGTCGTACTTGCCGTAGCCGTACACCCGCTGGGGTCAGTCACCGTTACGGCGTAGGCCTGAGGTTGAAAACTGAGGCCAGTTATGGTTTGGGTATTTTCGCCGGTATTCCAGACAAAAGCGAAGCCGGGGCCAGGATTTGGCTGGGCCACGCCATCCAGCGTAATTTGAGCAGTGAGGGAGCCATCGCTGTCCCCGTTGCAGGTAGGTTGGGTTTCCAGCAGGCTGAGCCCAAGCGCGGGCCCTTCCAACACCTGGACTTCCACCGTATCCATATTAGCGGGCATTTCGCTATCTGTAATCGTTATGGAGTAGACTCCCTCCGACAATCCGCTCGCGGTGAAACTGTCGCCAGAGGCCGCAATAGTGCCAGTATTGTCTGGACCGCCCGGAGGCACTGTATTCCAGGCATAAGTGTAAGGGTCTACCCCTCCGGTGACGGTAATGGTAAAGGCGCCGTCATCCAGGCCTGCACAGGATACGCTGTCTACATCGGCTTCTACCAGCAGTATGGCGTTGGTGACATTGACCTGGCCGCTGTCTACTACTGCGGGGATGTCTGCAATACCGGCATCGGCATTCCCGACCTCGACCGGTAGTGGGTCACTAATGATGCTGACGCCGGCCTCGTCGCCGATCTCGCCCAGGACTTCAAAACAAACTTCGAACAACAGGTGGCCATCCGGCAAAGTGCGGGGCGTTGCTAAAAAATCAGCCCAGCCCATCGTCAGCCGCCCGGTATCGGTAATGGCCGGCGAAATATTAAAAATGCCCTGATCAAAGGAAGGCAAGTCGGTAGTCAGGTTATCCACCCCCAAAAAGTCCAAAAGCGCAGGATCCCAGGACATGGAAAACTGGGCATTGGTGATGTTGACGAAGTTTTCGACGGTAACCGGCAGGCAAACCGTATCGCCTGGTGCGCCATTCACATCCCCTACGTCAAAGAGCACAGGCATGACCAAGGTGTCGATCAGGCCACAACTCTTGCCGTCTTCTACCCGTATTTCGTACATCCCGGTTTCAGGCACGGTATACACGACAGTATCTCCATGACTTGGGCCCGGCGTCTGTACGGTGCCAACGGTGTTGCCGTCCATATCGTTTATCGTGACCGTATAATTGGTAGCCGGATCAAATTCAGGCAGCCCGCCCTCCAGGACAAAGCTGCCTTCCAGCCCCGCACCGGAAGCCGGAAAGGCCTGGGTAATCTCAATGCCTTCGAGGTAAACCACCGAGAAGGCTTCGGCAATACTGACGCTCACGCAGGGGCCGCCGTCTTCGTAAGCCTGAGCAGCGGCATCATCCACTGTGATGGGGGCAAACCAAAATTGAATAGGCGCCGGAACCCCCATGTTGTATGCTTCCTGTAGGCTACCGTTATTGATCAGGTCAATATTACCGGTATTATTGATGGTAGAGGCCAGCCAAATACCGTTGATTTGCGGAAACTCGAACCCATTGATGATCAACGGAGAAGTGGTGTTGAGCGCCGGGTCGGTGAGTACCGTAGTAATATCCGGGCCATCTATTGTAGGGATATCATCGTAGAAGGCATAGGCAATACCGGGAGCAGTAGCCGGGTTGGGGTCGCCATCTAGAGAAAAATCCATATTATGGGTCAGCGGCAGCGTATCGCCCAAACACAGATAAATGGTATCTAAGTCCGTATCGTTGCTCTGTCCGGAGAGCGGGCCAAAGCCCTGTATGGTGCCGGCATCATTTTGCGTACACGGCACACGCAGCAAATTGGTTGCCCCTTCCTGAATGGTAATATTCTGGGGTACCTGAGCCTGTATGCACCATGCGCTGAGCATCAGGATGGTAAGAGGGATAAAAGATCTGATCATTGTTCCGGATGGTTTTGAATATCGTTAATGGGATTTTGTCATGGGACAGCTATCAGATCACCGAAGGTATCCGGTCCGCTGCCTGATTATCCAGGGCGACAAAAATAGGCATCCCCCAACGACTATTGTAATTTGCGGCTGGGTTTAATACCAATGTAGCGCCTCCTTTACGGAAAGGAGCCGATTTACTCCCCATGAACGTCTGGGGCCCAAAAAAAGTGTACGGCTTTGGAGTAAAGCCTTCATCAGTAGGCCAGTAAACGCTCCAACTGCTCCCGGAACCGTGCCTTGGGCAGGAATTGCTCTTCCAGCGTAGTAGAGAAGGGAATGGGCGTATCCAGGCTGCCGGCTCTTAGAACGGGGGCATCCAGGTGCTCAAACAAGTGCTCGCTGATGTAGGCAGACAGCTCTCCGCCAATGCCGCCGGTAAGGGTGTCCTCGTGGAGGATAAGGGCCCGGTTGGTCTTACGAACGGACTCATCGATGGCTTCGTAGTCTAGCGGCAGCAGCGTACGCAGGTCGATGATATCGGCAGAAACCCCCAGGGCTTCGCATACTTCGGTAGCCCAATGCACGCCCATGCCATAGGTGATCACGCTCACTTCCTCCCCTTGTGCCGCCAGGCGGGCCTTGCCGATAGGCGTGGTGTAGTACGCATCGGGCACGGCCGCGGAGAGGCGCCGGTATAGCGCCTTGTGCTCAAAATAAAGCACGGGGTTGGGGTCCTCAAAACTGGCCAGCAATAAGCCTTTGGCATCTTCCGGCGTGGAAGGGTAAACAATTTTCAAGCCCGGCGTATGGAAAAACCAGGCCTCATTGCTTTGGGAATGGAATGGGCCCGCGCCCACGCCTCCGCCAGTAGGCATGCGGATAACAACATCTGCATGCTGCCCCCAGCGGTAGTGGAGTTTGGCCAGGTTATTGACAATCTGGTTAAAGCCGCAGCTTACGAAGTCAGCAAACTGCATTTCGACCATGGCTTTGAAGCCCTTAAGGCTGAGCCCAAGCCCAATACCGATGATAGCGCTCTCGCAGAGGGGCGTATTGCGCACCCGGTCTTTTCCGAATTGATCGGCAAAGCCATCGGTAATTTTGAACACCCCGCCGTAATCAGCAATATCCTGCCCCATGAGCACCAGGTTGCTATGCCGCTCCATTGCCGCTTCCAGGCCCTTAGAAACCGCATCTACAAAGCGCAGCTCAGTAGCCGGGCCTTCGGGCGGCGTTGATGCTGGGGCGGGCGGCGCGTATACATCCCCAATCTCAGTACTGAGGTCGGCGGTGAGGGCAGGTGCCTGGTAGGCGGCTTCCAGGCCTTCGTTGATTTTGGCTTTGAATGCCATTCGGATGGACTTGATTTGCGCCTCATTCAGCAGGCCTTCCCGCAGCAGGTAGTTTTCAAAGTTGACCAGCGGATCGCGCTGTGCCCATTCGTCCATGAGCGCTTGGGGCACGTATTTAGTACCGGAAGCTTCCTCGTGGCCCCGCATGCGGAAGGTTTGGCATTCTACCAATACGGGCTCCGGATTTTCGCGGAGTTCTGTGGCTAAGCGAGAAAAGGCTTGGTAAGTTTCTAAAATATTATTGCCGTCAATAACTTCGGCACGCATGCCGTAACCCTTAGCCCGGTCTGCCAGTTGAGCGCAGCGGTACTGCTCATTGGTTGGGGTCGACAGGCCGTAGCCATTATTTTCAATAACAAAGATGACGGGCAGCTGCCAGACCGCCGCGGTGTTCAGGGCTTCGTGAAATTCGCCCTCACTCGTGCCGCCTTCGCCGGTAAAAGCCAGCGCTACCTGGCCCGCCTGGCTTAGTTTATTGGCCAGGGCAACGCCTGCTGCTAAAGACAACTGAGGGCCAAGGTGGGAAATCATGCCTACGATGCCGTAGTCCATAGCCCCGAAGTGGAACGACCGGTCGCGCCCCTTCGTGAAACCCAGCTCCTTGCCCTGCCATTGGGCAAACAATCGGGGCAGGGGCACTTCCCGGCTGGTGAACACCCCCAGGTTGCGGTGCATCGTAAAGAGCAGCTCATCGGGGTGCAACGCCATAGCCGCCCCAACGGAAATCGCCTCCTGCCCAATGCCGGAGAACCACTTGCTGATCTTGCCCTGCCGCAGCAAAATCAACATCTTCTCTTCAATCATGCGCGGCAAGAGCAGCCCCTTATACAGGTCCAGAAGGCGCTCGTCGGAAAGGGCAGCGCGGTTGTAGGTAATCACAGGTTGGGTGGTTGTCTCGGCCATGGTTTTGGTTTGGTATTAGCTGGCTGCAAAGGTATAGGCTTTACAAATTGGTTTGCAAGAAAAAAACCAGCTTTGTTCGTTCAAGCCACTCAAACATTTCCGGCCCGTTCCGCCTTCAATAAAAAGAAACCATTACCCAAGTTCAAATACCAGGATTATGCTAAAGCACCAACTGCCTGTCCTCATCTTAGCCCTCGCCCTAAGCTGCACCGCTTGCCAGAATGGCGGTGCAGGCCATTCTGAAACGAATGATGCCGACAGTACCAATATGTCACAATTGGCAGACAATAAAGACTTTCAGGACGACCATGAGATGCCGGGAGAAGCTGCCCCCGCCAACACGGGAACGCGCATACAATTCCCGACACCAGACGGAAAACAGGGTAGTGCATACGCTCTTATGACGGAGGCACCCAGCGAGGCATACCTCTTGGTCTTCCATGAGTGGTGGGGCCTGAATGACCACATTCGGGAAGAAGCCGAAAAATACTTTGATGCCCTGGATACCGTGAATGTAATGGCGCTTGACCTCTACGATGGGGAAGTTGCTACCACCCGGGAAAAGGCCAGTGAGCTCACCAAGCGTGTGCAGGAAGAACGGGCCCGGGCTATCATACAGGGGGCGCTCAACAAAGCAGGCGAAAGTGCCCGAATCGGCACAATCGGATGGTGCTTTGGGGGCGGTTGGTCCCTTAAGGCCTCCATTATGGCTGGTGACCGGGGAGAAGCCTGTGTCATGTACTACGGTATGCCTGTCACAAAGCAGGAGGCTGTAGCCCCGCTAGAAGCGCCGGTGCTGGCGATATTTGCGCGCCAGGATGAATGGATAACGCCCAAGGTGGCTGCCGACTTCGAGGAGATGATGGCAGAGGCCGGCAAGACGGTGCAGGTCCAATCCTACGACGCCGACCATGCTTTCGCCAATCCGAGCAGCCCGCGCTATGATCAGCAGGCGGCCCGGGCGGCCAACGCTGCGGCCAAAGCTTTTCTCGAGGTCAATTTGTAGCAAACCTCCCCATACCTGTAACTCTGCTCTGCCTTTAGCGTATGGATAAGCAGTCCGCTTGAGCAATGATTTTGGGCCACTACAACGGCATTGACAGGGGCATTGAGCTCACTGCCCTGGCCAGCATCTGAGAATTGCGGACTGTTTCAATAGCTGTACAAGCAAAAAACTGTAGTTTGGCCCGATTATTGAACCTTGAGCAGACTTCATAATATACCATAGATGAGCAGGCGTATCGGCATCGTAGCTTTTGCCGCCACTACTGTTCTGCTGACTGGGCTGCTGCTATTATATATTCAGCGGCTCGACCCGTGGCAAGCGCACATCAGGGCGACAGAAGCTCACCTACAGGCAAAGGAGGCTCAGGCACAGCAGTGGCTGGAGCAGGATAGCCTATGGTTGCGCATCAGCCAGGCCCCTCACCGCTCCCCGGCGGTGGAGCGCTTGCCGGAAGCCCTCTCTTTTGTACTCTACAACGGGAGCAAAGCGGTGTACTGGACCAGTCAAAACCTCAACTTCCCCACTCCGCCCCATGCGCCACAGGTACGCCAAAGCTCAAAGCATCCATCGCATTACTTTCTGTACCGTTCCTTGCCCCGTCAACGGTCCCTGAGTGTAGCTTTTCAGTTGCCTGAAGCCCTTCCGCTTTCCGAACAACCGACCGCCTACCCTATACATAACCGGGCTGGAACAACCATAGCTCACCTTAGGGCAGAGCCGGGAATCGCCCTCCCTCCATTTTGGCAAAAAGTACAGTTCGCAGCGGGTCTGCTGTTTACGTTGAGCTTGTTATGGCTCGTTGATCGGGGGGCCAGACGGATAGAACGGTCCAGGCTGTGGCCATTCCTGCTTGCTGTGGCCCTGTCTGGAGTAGGGTTACATTTCATCGGGCGTAGCCAGTATACTGCTATTTCTTACCTGCAGCAGTTGCAGGCCACAGATTTACGCTATGGCACACTTCTACAATTCATGGGCTTGGCCTTAGTCTGTTTTTGGTTATTGAGCCTCGCCCAGCGCTTGCCGCTGCAGGTTTCCACCGGCCACCGGCCACGGCCTTGGGTGCTGTTTCTGGGCTTTATGGGTTTTTTGAGCATCGTGTCCGGCCTGCTGCTGGGCGGAGCCATTTTCAAGGTTTTGCTGCTGGAGGCCCCTTTGGAGTTTGACTTTAGCAATGTACTTATGCTCGGGGCAGCAGAGTTGAGTGCCCTCGGCGCTGTGGTTCTGCTTATGCTGAGCTTTTTGCTGTATAGCCTGTGGGTAGTCAAAGGCATCCACCGCCTGCCGCTGCCGCGCAACCACCGGCTGCTGACGATGGGGCTGGCGATTTTGCCTGCTATCCCGCTTGCTCTTAGCCTCGACTTAGGCCTGGGCTTGCTGCCGGTTTTGCTGCTCCCGCTGCTTTACGTTGCGCTGCTCGACCTGTTTGTAGAGCTCGAAGCGGCCAGCCCGGCCTGGCTGATGCTTTGGCTGGCGCTGCTTTCCGCCTTTGCAGCTGGCCTCCTCTTCAAATACAACCTGGACAAAGGCCGGGCGGACCGCATTGCCTTTGCACGCCAGCTCGCTGCCCCCGAGCAGGAATACAGCCTGAATGCCCTGGCCCGTTTTCAAAGTGCCCTGCCCGGCACCCTACACCCAGACAGCCTGGACAATCTGCTGCTGCATTACCCCTACCTCTATAAAAATTTCCACTGGAAGGCCCTGCCGGGCTACCTGGGGCAGCCGCTCATCGCTCCTGAGGCTGCTCAGCCCCCTTATGTACTGAAACCCAACCGAAAATACTACACCTATGGGCTGCCCTGGCGGGGCGACAGCTTGTTGGTTTTCCAGCCTATACTACAGCCCGACCGCCGCGTCCTCAGGCAGCTTGTGCCGGATGCCCCCCACCAAAATGAAACTTACGCAATCAGCCTTTTTCACGATACGGTGCTGATCGCTCAGCGTGGCTACTTCCTGCGGGAGTGGCTGTCCACCAGCCATTGGCCTCAGCCCGGCAGGAGCCGGGAGTGGCTAAGCAGTCAGCGGGCAAACCTTTACTATACAGCCCCCGGCGGCTACACCGTAGTAGTTGGGGAAGAATTAGGCGGGTACGTCAAACCCCTTTCCCTGTTTTCCTACCTCTTCGCCTTGCTTACCGTTATGGCCCTGCTTGTATTTGCCGCCAATGGCTACTACTCCTTTTTGCCGGCCACCCCAGGCGAACTGTTGTTTGGGCCCCCATCGCTGCGCCATCGCGTACAGTTGTCCGTTATCGGCCTGACGCTTTTCGGCTTTATCTTTATCGGTGCCGTCACGGTGGCTTCCCTTCAGCAATCGTCCGTAGCGTACCACGGCGAGCGGTTGCTGGAAAAAATAGATGTACTGCTGCGCGACTTGCAGACGAAAGACTTCCGGCCGGATGACCAAAGCGCGCTGCGGCGGCTATCGGAAACCCATCAGGTAGACCTCAATGTGTACGATGCGGAAGGCCAACTGGCCAATACGGCTGTGCCTTTCTTCTTTACCGAAGGCTGGCAATCCCGCCGGATCAACCCGGAGGCGCTTAAGGCCTTTGAGCGTCAGGGCTTTAAGCCTGCTTTGCTGCGGGAGCAGGCCGGCCCACTTGGCTATTTGTCCGCCTACGCCCCGATTGCCCGGCCCGAGGGGGGCGTCGGTTATTTTCTTCAAATCCCTTTTACTTCCGGTGCCCGCAGCCTCCAGGAGAATGTGTTGGCCTTCATCGGCAATTTGCTGAACCTATACGTTTTCCTGTTGCTCATCGCCGGTGCGTTAGCCATCACGGTAGCCAATTCCATTACCCGCCCGCTGATGAAAATAGGGGAAAAGCTCCGCAGTTTCCAGCTGGGGCGCAACGAACCCCTGGACTGGGATAGCGAAGACGAAATCGGCAAACTGGTGGAGGCTTATAACGATATGATCCATAAGCTGGAGGAAAGCGCGGAGAAGCTCCGGCAGTCGGAACGCGAAGGGGCCTGGCGGGAAATGGCCAAGCAGGTTGCTCATGAGATCAAGAACCCGCTCACGCCCATGAAGCTGAGCATTCAGTACCTGGAGCACGCCCGGCGATCTGACCCGGAACGGGCTGCAGCTATGATCGGCAGCGTGGCGCAGACGCTGATTGAGCAGATTGACGGGCTGGCGCGCATTGCTACGGAGTTTTCCAACTTTGCGAAAATGCCTAAAGCGAAACCGGAAGCCCTGGAGTTGAAAGCAGTTGTGGAAAGCGTTTACCGCCTCTTCACAGAGCATCAGGAGCCCGACGAGCGCATTGAGCTGCTGCTTCCCCAAAGCAGCGTTCCTGCCTTTGCCGACCGGGGGCACCTCGTGCGCGTGTTGAACAACCTCATTAAGAACGCACAGCAGGCGATACCGGAAGGCCGGCGGGGGCACATTCAAATCCGGCTGGCTCCGGGCCAGAAAGAACACCTCATTACGGTGACGGACAATGGTACTGGCATTCCGGAAGAAGTGCAAGCCAAAGTCTTTCAGCCTAATTTCACGACCAAATCATCGGGGATGGGGCTGGGCCTGGCAATGTGCAAAAATATGATGACCGCAGCGGGAGGCGACATCTACTTTGAAACGGAAGACGGCGTGGGTACGACCTTCTTTGTTAAGCTGCCTGCCTCTGCAACCAAAGGCATATAAGCGGCCTATCTATTACTAAAACGGAAACAACCAAGGAATAAGCAGGCTCGCCAACACCCAAAACATCAGGTTTAGCCCTACGCCAGCGCGGAAGAAATCGCGGAACTGGTAGCTGCCGGCACTGTACACCATCGTATTCGTCTGATAACCAATGGGTGTCATAAAGCTGGCAGAGGCGGCGATCGTCACGGCTACGAGCAGGGGCGTGGGGCTTACCCCAAGCTGGCCAGCCGTTGCAATTGCGATTGGGGCTAACAGCGCAGCGGTAGCGTTATTGGACATAATTTCGGTCAGCAAAGAGGTGGTTAGATATAGCCCGGCCACAATGGCGGTGGGGCCGTAGGGGCCAAGCTGATGGACCAGCCCGCCGGCAATCGTTTGGTCCAGGCCGGTATTTTCCATAGCGGCGCCGAGGCTAAGCGCGCCCGCTAGGAGAAATACAATCTTCCAATTGATAGCCTCGTAGACCTCCTTCATATTCAGGCAGCGGGCCAGCACCAAGGCAAATACGCCCGTTAGGGTACTCACCATAATAGGCAACAAGTCGAAGGTAGCTGTAAATACCACAAAGCCGATAACCGAAATGACGATCGCAAACTGCCGGCGGTTGAAATCTGACAACCGGTCTTCGGAGAGCATTACGAATGGGGCTTGCTGTTCAGCTTCCATCTGCTTCAGGGTAGGGATATAGTGCTGTTTGACTTCAGCCAGTATAACATCTCCCGGCACCAGCGGGACACTATACAGGTGGTCGTGCAATACCTCGTTGCGGTGTCGGATGGCCAGGGGAATTGCCCGGTAGGTACGCCGAAAGTCCAGGCTCTTGAGGGTCTGATTGGAGAAAGGGGACCCGGCAGTGACCACCATCTCTACCAGGCTGGTATTTTTTTCGCCCAGGAAATGCTCCCCGACCTTAAGCGTGTTGTCAGCGATAATCTTCACCCGCTCTTTCAGAGCTTTTACTTTGGCAACATCACAGCGCACTTTGAGCACATCCCCGGCTTGCAGCTTAAAGTCCCCCGGCGGCAAGGTAAAGCGCTGCCCCTTGCGCACCACCTCAATGATGTCCATCTCCAGCTCCTTGACCAGTGCGGAATCCATAATACGCTGGCCGGATAGTTCGTTACCCTCCAGTAGCTCTAGCTCCGTCAGGTAATCGCCCAGGCTGAAGCGCTCCCTGAGGTTCTTATCCTTTTGCCGGTCGGGCAACAGCCGTTGGCCCACCAGGATCATAAACCCCATGCCGGCCAGCATCAGCGGAACCCCCACTGCGCTCAACTGAAACATACCGAAGGCAGGAAGGCCATTTTGCTCTGCAATACCGCTGACCAGGATATTCGTAGAGGTCCCAATGAGTGTACACATCCCCCCCATGATAGAGGCATAGGAGAGCGGAATAAGCATTTTGCTGGGCGCTTGCCCCGAAGCATAGGCAATCTGTACGACGACTGGAATGAAAACCGCAACGACGGGCGTGTTATTGATAAAGGCGGAAATCAGAGCGATCAGCAGCATCATCAGCACCAGCCCCCGCTGAAAATTTTGCCGGAAAATGGCCGAAAGCTGATGCGCTACCGACTGCAGGGCCCCGGTCTTGAGCAAGGCGGCGCTCAGCACAAACATAAAGGCTACGGTAATGGTGGCCCGGTTGCTGAAGCCAGATACACCCTGCTCCGGCGTGATCACCCCGGTCAGTACCAGGCTGATCATGATTAACATCGCCACGAGGTCTATTGACAGCGCCTCCGTCGCAAACAGCACTAGTGCAAGGGCAATGACAACAAGGGTTATGATAGCGCCTGAGGCCATAAAAGGTAGATAGAAATAAGCTATATACAGGCGTTAAGGCAAGGCAGCAACCAGAGTGAAGCCGCTTTTCTCAACCGCCTGAGAGGCAAAGAAAACAAAGGCCATTCATATATACCCTATCCTCTCAGTAGATTTTTTACGGCAACGGTAAGGCAACCCTGTTCCCTTATTATCCGTTAGTAAGGGTAAATCTACCATCAATCAGCATGAAGAGCTTCCTCAAAACGCTGTTTATCCTTCCTATCCGGTTTTACCAGGTTGCCATTTCTCCCTTGTTAGGCCCGAGTTGCCGGTTCAAGCCTACCTGTTCGCACTATATGGTGGGGGCTATACAGGAATGGGGGCCACTCAAAGGGGTTTGGCTGGGGCTCAAGCGGATTGTCAAATGCCACCCCTGGGGGCCGCATGGATATGACCCCGTGCCGGAGAATCCTAAAAAAAGAAAAACATCCTAAATGCTCAGAAGACCCAGACGCAACCGCCGAAGCCCTGCTATACGAGGGTTGGCACAAGAAACGCACCTGACGCCCGACCACCTGGTACAGCCTTTGTTTTTAGTAGCAGGTGAGGGCATTCGGGATGCTATCCCATCCCTCCCAGGCACCTTTCGGCTCTCCACCGACGAAGCCTTAAAAGAAGTCGGGGCCTGTATGCAATTAGGGCTGCATACCTTTATCCTCTTTCCTAAAATACCGGATGGCAAAAAAGACAAAAGAGGGACTTTCAGTTACGGTGAGGACAACTTCTACCTCTCCGCCGCTACCGCTATAAAAGCCGCTTACCCGGAGGCCTGCCTGATCAGCGATGTCGCGCTTGACCCCTATAGTTCGGATGGCCACGATGGTATCGTCCACGATGGTAAAATACTGAATGACGAGACACTCCATGTCTTGCAAAAAATGGGCGTGGCCCAGGCACGGGCGGGTTTTGATATCCTTGGCCCATCTGATATGATGGACGGCCGGGTGGAGGCTCTCCGGGTCGCCTTGGATGAGGAGGGATATGCAGATACGGGTATCATGTCTTACACTGCCAAATACGCTAGTGCGTTTTATGGCCCTTTCCGGGATGCCCTCGATAGCGCACCGGTGGCAGACGCAGATATACCAGCAGACAAAAAGACCTACCAGATGAACCCTGCCAACCGGCGGGAAGCGCTGCTGGAAGGCGAAATGGATACTCTGGAAGGGGCGGATTTCCTGATGGTCAAGCCGGCTTTGCACTATATGGACGTCATTCTGACCATGAAGCAAAACTTCCAGCTGCCCATCGCTGCCTACCACGTCAGCGGAGAGTGCGCGATGCTCAGCGCTGCTTGCCAAAACGGCTGGCTGGACTACGAGCAAGCCATGCCAGAGACCTTACTCAGCCTTTACCGGGCCGGCGCAGACGTGATTATTACCTATTTTGCTAAGGATTTTGCCGAGCGTTACGGGGAGTAATTGCCCGGCACTGCTACAGGTAGTTGTTCCATATCGGGATGTTTGAGAGCTCAAAGTCAGGAATTATTGGGGAAGGGGCGCTGTAATTCGGCTACCTTCCAGTCTATGACCGAATGTTGGCTGGGGGTATTTGCCTACTCATCGATCAGATGCTCGTACATGCTTTCCTGCACCTCGAGATTGGGGTAGCCCAAGAGGTATTCTCCGGTCATCCGGTTGGACGATTTTACCGTAAGGTAGCCTGCCTGAGTAACCGCTTCATGTGGACAAGATAACGAAAATTGGCAGACGTGGCCTCAACAAATATTTTAAGAAAATAAAGCTTAAAACTTGCGCCGTATTACCCAAACAGGTAAATTTATCAAAAATTACCCAAACAGGTAACCCGATATGGAACCCACTGCCGAAGAAAAAATACTGGATGCCGCCCGCGAAGTCTTCATGACCAAAGGCTTCGCCGCTGCCCGTATGCAAGAGATTGCTGACCGGGCGGAGATCAACAAGGGGTTGCTGCACTACTACTATCGCAGCAAGAACAAGCTCTTCCGGGCGGTATTTGATGAGGCTTTCGCCAAATTCTCGGCGGGCATCAATCAGGTATTTGAAGCGGACATCCCACTGTTTGATAAGATTGAGCAGTTTGTGGACCGCTACATCAGCCTGCTCATGCGGAATCCGGCTATGCCGGCCTTTGTCATCAGTGAGCTGAACCAAAAGGGCGAAGCCTTTGCGCAGGAATTGCTCAGCCGGCAGACCCGCCCCAATCCGCTGCCTTTGGTCATGCAGATTCAGCAGGAAGTAGCTGCGGGTAACATCAAGCCGGTCAATCCTGTTGGGCTCGTGCTCAACATGCTGTCGCTCTGTGTTTTCCCGTTCCTCGCCCGCCCTATGTTTCAGGGCATGATGCAGATTAGCAGCAAAATGTATGACGAGTTGATGCAGCAGCGCAAGCAGGAGGTGGCGGAGTTTGTCATCAGCGCGATCCGAAAGGCGTGATTTTTTTTGCCCTTAATTTACCCAAATGGTTAAATACCGAAAAAATATGAGATACCTTCCTTTTTTATGCTTGCTTCTGGCCTTGCCGGCCCGGGCTCAGGAGCCCCTTCAGCTTGAGCAAGCCTACAACATGGCCAAACAAACCCACCCACTCTCGCAACAGGGCGGATTGCTGCGCTCCGCAAGTGCGCTGCGGCAGGAGCAGGTCGACAAAGCGCGCTTGCCCCAAATCAGCTGGAATGCACAGGCGAGTCTGCAGAGTGAGGTGGTGGAATTCCCCTTTGAGCTGCCCATTCCGGGCGGCGCGGGGCTTGACCTGCCGCTCTACCGGTTTCAGACTACAGCCGATGCACAGTACAGCCTGTACGACGGCGGGCGCATTGAGGCGAAACAGGAAGCGGAAGCAGCGCAGCTGGCTGTATCGGAAGCGCAACTAGAAGTGGAGCTTGAGCAGACCAAAGCGCAGGTCAATCAATATGTTTTCGGCATTCTCTTGCAGCGCGAGCGGGCCCACATTCTGGAAAGCGGGCTGGAACAGCTAGAGGGCCGGATTGCCCAGGTGGAAGCCGGCGTGGAGCATGGTGTCCTGCTGCCGGGCGAGCTAAAGCGTCTGCAGGCAGAACAACTCCGGCTACAGTCGGAAATAATCCAGGTCAAAAGCAAAACGGACGCACTAAGGGGAGGGCTCGCGGTACTCCTCGGGCAGGACGTTCCGGAAGGTGTGGAATTCGAACTGCCCGCCCCCGCTGCCGAAATGCTGCCGTCGGATTTGCAACGTCCGGAATTAAAGCTGTTCGAACAGCAAGAACAGCAGATCATGGCGGGCTTGTCGGGTGTAGAAGCCGATCAGCGGCCTACCGTCGGCGTTTTCCTGCAGGCGGGCTTTGGCGCGCCCAACCCGCTTAACTTTTTCGACAGCAGCCTCAGCCCTTTCGCCATGGGCGGCGTCCGCTTTACCTGGAACTTTGTAGACTGGGGCAAAGCCGACCGCAGTCGGCAATTGCTGAGCCTGCAGCGGGAGATGATCGGGCAGCGGCAAGCAGCTTTCACCACCCAAGTTGAGCGGCAGGAGGTACAAATCCGTACTGAAATGGCTGCCCTCGATCCACTCATAGAGCGTGGACAGGAAATTACCCAACTTCAGAAAGAGGTGCTACAGCAAATTGACGCGCAGCTCCGCGAAGGCACCGCTGTGGCAGCCGATTACATCACCCAATCGGCAGCCGTCCGGCAGGCACAACTACAGGTGGAACAGTACCGCCTCCAAAAGCAGCAACTGTACATTCAATTACTCACCCTCAGAGCATGTTTGGAGCACAAATTTTGTTTTCACCTCATTCTGTTTAAAATAATTT
>CAZNSK010000086.1:0-26860 GCA_964575505.1 uncultured Phaeodactylibacter sp. | reverse complement strand
GAGCTTAACTCGCTTTTCAAGCCCTCCCTTGTTGTCGCAACAACGGAGGGCTTTTTCTTTGCCGGCAAGGCACTTCGATTTAGTTACAGCTCGTTCTAAACCTAAGTTTCGCCATTGGCGTTATTAAAGCCGATATTTTGCGCGAGCACTACCTTTCAAAAGAGTTCTATCTTGAAAAAATCACTCGTAATCACGCTGGTTGTCCTTTTGGTCTTGGTTATTGATCAAGCGCTGAAAATTTGGATTAAAACCCATATGGAGTACGGTCAGGAGTTTGGCATCCTGGGGCTGGAATGGGCGCGTATCCACTTTGTAGAAAATAATGGCATGGCGTTTGGCTTGTCGCTGGGCGGCGAGTACGGTAAGCTTGCGCTAAGCCTTTTCCGGATTTTGGCCGTGGCCTTTCTGGTATACTACTTAAAGCTGCTCCTTGAGTCTGGCGCCTCCCTTGGCCTGATGGTTAGTTTTGCCCTTATCCTGGCCGGTGCACTGGGCAACATTATAGATAGTGCTTTTTACGGGTTGATCTTTTCCGCCTCCCACTTTCACGGCGGTGTGGCGATGCTTTTCCCGGAAGGCGGCGGTTACGCAGGCTTCCTGCACGGAAAGGTGGTCGATATGCTTTACTTCCCGCTGGTCAATACTGTGCTGCCAGACTGGGTGCCGTTTTGGGGCGGCGAGCGCGTGATGTTTTTTAAGCCTGTATTCAATATCGCGGATACAGCCATCACCTTGGGCGTTATCAATATCCTGATTTTCCAGCGCAGCTTTTTCCAGGAAATGACTGACCAGCAAGCGGCTAATGCTGAAGCCACCGTTAAACCGGAGGAGGATACGCCCGCAGAAGAGGAGGGCGGGCACAAATTGCCCCCACAGGCTGATGGCCCGCAGGCACAAAAAAACGGGGCAATGTGAGATGCCACATTACCCCATTTTGTCTTTCGACAGTAAACCTGGATTCAATCAAGTGTTACTTCTGCAGCTTTTTGGATTTTTCCAAAAACCGCTGCACGGCATCTACTGTGTTGCCTACCTTGTCGTAGCTGATGCTATAATGGATGTACTTGCCATCCCGCTCTGTATCAACCAATCCTGCAAGGCGCAAAATACGGAGGTGCTGTGAAGTAATAGACTGCTCCAGCCCTAACGTATTGTAAATCTTGTTGACATTGATCTCGCTGTTGCGGTCAATGAATTCCAGGATTTTCATGCGTAACGGATGAGCAATGGCTCGAAGTACCTCAGCGGATACTTGCAAGCGCTCATTGTTGACGCTCACTTCTGCTTTTCTCATAGTAAGTCTTGTGTATAGTATGTTTCAGATAGCACTCTCAAAGAGAGTATGAAAATGAGTACACGCTTGTTAAAACCGATAGTTTTATGCGCATATTATATACGCAAATATGCATTTTTTTATTATCTTTAGCAAGCGGATATGACAGAAAAACACCGTTTTTTTCATTTTTAGTACCGTTCTCTCGAAAAAACCTACCGTTCCCTGAAGATCACTCCGCCGTTCTCATGTACTCCCAGGCGGTCTGATATTGCCCATTCTGCTCACAGTAAGTTAGAAAATCGCTGTAAAAGGCATCATTCCCTATGGTCGCACTATCACCGGTCATGATGAGCTGCATGCGGGCACGAGTCATCGCCACATTCATACGGCGGTAGTCTTTTAGAAAACCAATTTCCCCTTTGGCATTCGACCGCACCAGTGAAATGTAAACCACATCCCGCTCCTGACCCTGAAATCCGTCTATGGTATTGACCGTAAGGGGCAAGCCCGACAGAAGCGGGTCTTCCTCAATCACTTGTTCGATGTGGACGACCTGCTCCCGGTAGGGGGAGATAATCGCAATGCCCGGCAGAGCTTCCGGCGGAAAAGCAGCTTTTAACTGATACAAATGCTCCCGCAGGATCAGGAATTCTTCTGGGTTGTACCGGCTCTTGTACTTAGGGTGCACCTTTTCCTCAAATCCACAACCTGCAGTATCTATAAATACCAGCGGGTGGTTGGCGGAGGTGCGGATCCGGTGGTTTTCAACCTCGGGTGCTGCTTTTAGCCGCTCCTGGTAGAATACGCGGTTGGAAAATGCCATAATATGGGCGTTCATCCGGTACTGCACATCAAGCAGGCTGACCTCCGGCAGGCGCTTCAGCAGCTTCTCAATTAAGGTCGTACTTAGCCCCTCCCGCCCAGCTTTCAGTGATTTGACGGTGGGCGGCAATTGGAAAGGGTCGCCCATGAAAATGACCCGGGAGGTACGGACAATGGGGATCCAGGTTGCCGGCTCCAGTGCCTGTGCTGCCTCGTCGATGAATACAGTTCGGAATTTCCGGTTGCTAAGAACGTCATTAGAGGTGCCGACCAAGGTAGCTGCAATAACCTGGGCGCCATCCAGGATTTGCTCGATCAGGCGGTCTTCCAGCTGCCGGGCCCAGGCAGATAACTCCCGGGCTTCCTGGTAGAGCCGGTGCCGTTCCGCCCGTTCCTCCGGGCCAAAGCGGCGTTTGTACTTCCGGGCATTGCGGCGGGCCTCTGCAGCCTGTATTTTGACCTTCTTTATGTTTTTGGATTCGGGGTGGTCCGCTAGCTTCATCTCCAGCGTATGCCGGATGACGGTTTCATCTACCCTTGAAATATTGCCGATGCGGGTGATGCTGAGCCCTTCAGCGGCGATGCGTTCTACCAGCAAATCTACGGCTGTATTGCTTGGGGCGGTGACCAGAATGTTGTGCTCCTGTTCGGAAAGGCGCCTGACAGCTTGCACCAGGGTGGTGGTCTTCCCGGTACCGGGCGGGCCATGCACTACAGCTACATCCTGGGCCGCGAGGATGCGGCTGATGGCCTCGTTTTGCGAATCGTTCAGGCGGGGGTGGGCGAAGGGCTGATGAACGGGGGCAAAGCGGGGTGGCTGTTGCCCAAGCAGGATGTTGCGGAGTTCCGGCAAGCGGCCCTTTTTCGCTTCCTGCACGGTTTTGAGCGCTTTCTCCATCTCCTGGTAGGTACGGTCATCGAACAGGAGGTCGGCCCCAATGAGCCCCATGCCAAGCCAATCGGGCAGGTCCTTGCTATTCAGGATGATTTGCATGCGGTTTTTGCTCACGAAATTGACCACCCCGCTCCGTTCCGGTTTCTGCGCACCGGCCTGCTGTGTAAACAGGTTGACCACCATGCCTGCGCGGAAGTGGTGGGGCGTATCTTCCGGCACCTCTCTTTCGATGATGACATAGGCGCGCTCGCCGTAGGTGTAGCCGGTTTTGGCAACCTGCACCGGATACCAGGCGTAGCCGTTGTCGCGCCGCTCCGTCAGGGGCAGCCGCTGTATCCTGGACTTAAACTGCTCCAGGTCTTCTTCTTTCTCCAACTGGAGCAGACGGGCCAGTTGTTCGAGTTCCTCAAGTGCTTTCGGCATGATGGTTGATGGGTTCGTTTATGGGCTTACAACTAATAAAGGTGTCGGGGGTTCATACAAATATGGCGCAAGAAAAAAAACAAAGCTTGCGCGAGCAGTTCGCTGCCTTGCGCAATTTGCCCCGCTTCTTCCGGCTAATTTGGAAGGCGAACCCCTATATGGCGACGGCTAATGCTTTCCTGCGGCTGCTGAAGTCAGCCGTGCCCTTACTCGTGCTCTACGTCGGCAAAGAAATAATCGATTCCATTCTGTTGCTCATCGATGGCGAAAGTACGGATACGGCTTATCTTTGGACTATGGTGGGGCTGGAATTTGCACTGGCCATTCTTTCCGACCTGATGAACCGCGGCATCACCCTGCTTGACAGCCTGCTCGGTGATCTGTTTGCTAACCGGACTTCGGTCAAGCTTATCGAACACGCTGCCCGCCTCGACCTCTACCAATTTGAACATGCTGAGTTTTACGATAAGCTGGAGCGCGCCCGGCGGCAAACTACCGGCCGTACCATCCTGATGTCGCAGGTGCTGACCCAAATGCAGGATATCGTCACGGTGCTTTTCCTGGCCGGCGGCCTCATCGCCTTCAATGCCTGGCTGATTCTCATACTGGTGGTCGCCGTGATCCCCTCCTTTCTGGGGGAAACCCATTTCAACCACCGCACTTACTCCCTGACCCGAAACTGGACTCCGGAACGCCGTGAACTGGACTACCTCCGCTATATCGGTGCCAGCGACCAAATGGCCAAGGAAGTCAAAATCTTTAACCTGTCTGGCTTCATCACCACCCGTTTTGCCGACCTTTCGGACCGCTACTACCGGGCCAACCGGAAAATTGCGGTGCGCCGGGCGGCCTGGGGCAGCGCCCTGTCAGCCATCGGCACGCTATCGTACTATGGGGCCTATGTCTTTATCATTACGCAGGCGGTAAGCGGCATCATCACTGTTGGTACGCTTACCTTCCTGGCCGGCTCCTTTGACCGCATGCGCAACCGCCTGCAGGGCATTATGAACCGGTTTTCCAAAATTACGGAAGGGGCGCTCTACTTGCAGGATCTGTTTGAGTTCTTTGAGATACAGCCCAACATTTTTTCCCAGCCAGGCAGTCAGCCCTTTCCTTCCGCCGTGCAGCGGGGGTTTGTCTTTGAAAACGTCAGCTTCAAATATCCGAATAGCGAGCACTGGGCTATCCGTAACCTTTCCTTTGAGCTGAAACCAGGTGAGAAGCTGGCTTTAGTCGGTGAGAATGGCGCTGGAAAAACAACCTTGGTCAAGCTGTTGGCTCGCCTTTACGAGCCCACCGAGGGCCGCATACTAATCGATGGGGTAGACTTAAAAGCCTACGACCTGAAGAGCCTGCGCAACAATATTGGCATTATTTTCCAGGATTATATCCGCTTTCAACTGAAGGCCGGGGAGAATATTGCTATTGGGAATATAGGCGCACTGGAGGACAGCCTGGCCATAGAATCGGCTGCCCAAAAAAGCCTGGCCGATACAGTGGTGGATACGCTCCCTGAGCGCTACGACCAAATCCTGGGCCGCCGGTTTGAAAAAGGGGTCGACCTGAGCGGGGGGCAGTGGCAAAAAATTGCTCTGGCCCGTGCCTACATGCGGGAGGCGCAGCTTCTTATCCTGGATGAGCCCACCGCCGCGCTCGATGCCCGGGCAGAGCACGAAGTTTTTCAGCGCTTTTCGGAGCTGATTGAAGGTAAAGCGGCTGTCATCATTTCCCACCGATTTTCTACGGTTCGCATGGCCGACCGTATCCTGTTCTTGGAGCACGGGCAATTGCTGGAACTGGGCAGCCACGAAGAGCTGATCGAAAGAGACGGGAAGTACGCTGAACTTTTCCACCTGCAGGCACAGGGGTACGACTAGACCGAAATGTTTGACCATTTAAAGTGCAGCAATAGCAGCGGCTACAGGGGCAAAGAGACTAGCAATTAATTCGGACTAGTCGCACTAGTGCGACTAGTCCGAAATAGCACAGCGTATTTCACGCTTGGGCGCCCTGGTTTTACTGGGTTTCTTCGGTTAGTCATTTCTGAAACACTCCACTAGTTGGTTTTGCTGTAGAGGTATTCCGGGTCAAAGGTTTGCAACGTTAGCAGCATCAACTGATAAAATTCATCGGCGGTGCCATCTACGGAGCGCCGCACCCAAAAACGTGCCGCCATCATCTGCTCCAGCCCTTCCATCCCACCGGGCAGGTTGGTAAATTGCGCTATAAAAAACTGATTGATTTCACGCCCCCTTTCCCCTTTGCCCGCCGGCTTGCTGAGTATATCTGTAAACATTTTGGTCAGGCGGGGCCGGTTGGTAGCGGATTCATAGGTTTCAAAAAAGCCGCGCATCACTCGCTTGAACTCCCGGTCGTATAAAGGCTGCAACTCCTCTACCAGGGCCTCCATTTTGGTGAGTGCACTTAAGCTGGCGTTTAGCGCCCTCAGGAATTCGGGATTGTAGTGCCCGAAGCTATTCTCCGAATCGTAGTTGATATCTGCGCCACTGTGGGGCCCTTTCAAAAATACCGGTTCTCCGACGATGCGCTCCAGCACGGCAGGGTTAATCAGTGGCTTCAGAATGGCGTAGCGGCCCCGCACGCCAATATCTGCAAATGCAGTGCCCGTTTTGGCGTAGCTCTGCTCAATACGCTCCCGCGCGCTCCAGGTCTTCGGTGCTTGATTGGCCAGCGTGGTGATATCCCGTAGTGTACCAGGGGGCAGCGGGCAGCCATCGGCCGTGCCCATGCCCGGTTCGAAAGGGCACCGGTCACTTCCGTTGTTGATGCCATCGCCGTCTGCATCTCCCGCTTTATTCATCAGCGGAGCGGGGGTGCGGGGGAGGCCTTGAGCCTCTATCTTATAAATGGCTTTCAGGTAAGCATCGGCTAAATCATCCCGTACTCCCGGCTGTATCAACAGGCTTGCGTCTGCCCGGCTGCTCAGGTCCCCGTTGTATAGGATAGCCTGCGAGTAGGGCGCTGGCTGGAAAGCAAAGGGAAGGTCATCCTTGCGCTCCCATTGCCGCAGGCCGGCATTCTTCAGGTTGGTGTTCCGCATAGCGCTTTCCAGGAGAATGGCAGCCATCCGCTCACTGAGGCGATTGCTTCCGGCCAGGGCAGCCGCGGAGATACCCTCAGCCCCATCCCCCCACTTCTGAGTTTGCTCCCTCTCACGGAAGGAAAAGGCCAGCAGTATTTTGGGGCCCGGCAGGCTATAGCGGATGCGGTTAAGGTCTTCCGGTGTTGGTGCCTGTTTAATGACTGCGCAGCTGATGCCCGCTCTTTCCAGTCCGCTCGCAATGCGGGCAATGAGCTCATTGGTTAGGTCATACCCATTGAGCGTCGTTCGTTTGTCATCAAATAAGGGTGAATAGCCACTGGCATTGTTATAGAGTAACCAGGTGTAGCCGGCCGAAGCCGTGTTGGTTTGGCTATCTCCCGCCTTGGTGATGGGCAGTTGCTGTTGGGGGTTGCCCAGCGGCCGCAGCGCGACAACCTGCTGTTGCCCGGAGGCCAGCGCCTTGCTGCTCACAAAGGATTCTGCCGGTTCAAAGCCTGCTTTTCGGATTTCCAGCGCTAGGCCGTCCGCTTTCTGCTGAGGCAGGAGCTGGGTCAGCCTGCCTGAGGCATTAGTTAACCCCAACAGTGCCCGAGTCGATAGCCGAAATACTTCTGCATCGGGCACCGCTGCGCCGGTAGACAGGTTCTCCACGTAGAGCTCCAGGGGGTAGCTGCCCTCAGAGGTCACTTTAGAAAGCGGCTGTAAGGTAACATCGGGTGGGCTTGTGGTCGGGAACTCCAGGGTTCTTTCCTCGTAGTAGGGGTGCTGGAAAGTCAGTTTCAGCGTTTGGGAGGCTTGGGCCCGGGAGCGGGGGATTTCCAGTACATACTGCCCCTCCCCATTTGTTACAGTGGAGTAGGAATCCATTGTGACGGTTGCTCCGCTCAGCCCCCGCCGGGGTGCTGCTCCGCCTACTACCCGGCCTCTGACGTACTCGAACTGCTTTTCGCAAGGCACAAAGTGTTCATTTTCCGGGCCGGTTTTTCGGAATAGGTAACCCGGAACCCCATTTACGACTGCCCAGTAGCCATTTTCCTGGGTTTCCAGCAACTGCACGCGGTCGTCTTTAAATACAGGGAATAACGCCCAGTTGGCATCCAGCTCGGTGTCAGCCTGCCCGGCCTGGGCCTGCGCATTGATGGCCCGCCACTTGCTGTCGGTAATGGGCTGGGACCGGAGTGTAGCATCCTGGGTCAGGGTAACGCATTTCGGGTTCAGGGCAGGTTCATCCCCGCACCAGTCCCGGAGCTGCCGGGTATTGAGGTGGGCACTATCAATAGCGACAGCTGCGGCGAAGTACGTGCAGGCTTGCGCCCGGTAGCTCAGGCTGTCGGCAGCGCCCTGGCTTTCCCGCGCCAGTGCGGCTCCTTTATTGTAAAGAGCGACCGCCAGGTTGGCCCGGACTTCGCTGTCTAGTGTGTCCCTGCCGGTAGCAGGGCGGATGGATAGCAAGAGAGCATCCTCAAAGGTAGCGAGCCGGCCCCAGTCGGCCTCAAGTGATTCGCCGCGTTCTGGTAAATACCAATTCCAGGCCAGGCCTTGGTTCGTACCCTCCTCTCGTTTGATCTGAAAGGCACTTAGCCCCCGGCTGGCCCCCAATGCCCGGCTTACTACAGGCAGGGCATCGGATGGCTGCTCAGCCGCCAAAATATGCTCTTTAGCGTAATCTTCCAGGTACAGTTGCCAGGCTGCTCGCTGGTTGAGGCAGATGAAATCAGTGGACTTTTGTACTTGCAAAGATACCAGTGCCCCCTCGCAGTCGCTAAGGCGAAAGTTCCAGGGGATGTTGGCCAGGGCTGCTACAAAAAGCAAAGCCGGGCCAAACCACCGCATTTCCCGCCAGAAGTGTTTCAAGCCGAGCGCCGGCAACCCCTGCCAAAAGAGCCTGTCCCTCCACTGATTGGGCAGCCGGTCGGCCCAGCTGCTTTGCCGTTCCTGTAGGTGGGCAGCTGCGACTTCATCCAGGCTGTTGCCGGCCTGCATGAGGGCGGCAATCTCTTCCCCCAATTGATCGCGGCGGGCGGAGCGCCCCAAAGACAAGTATTCGTTGATGGCAGCATGCAGCTGATAGTTTTCGTAAGCAGCGCTGTCTTCCGGCGGGGCGTAGTTGCGCAACACCTCGTTTAGTGCGCCGCGCAGCCGCTTGGCCAGGGCGGGGTCATCGGCCTCCAGCCATTCGGTGAGCTGGTAACGGGCGTTGTCAGGGATATTGCCATTGGTAAACCACGGCAGGCGGCAGAGTTCCTGCACGGCTTCGTAAGTCATCAGCGGTTGCTGGGGCGTTGACAAAAAACGGCCGAAATAGAGTGTCAGGTGCCAATGCAGAGTAGGGAACAGCGCACAGGCAGCAATCCATTGCAGCATAGGCTTGCTGTAGTGGGCTTCCAGGCTGCTTATCAGCGGGCCGTCAAGCCGTATGCCAGGGCGGAGCTGGCCTGACAGGCGGCTTAACCAGGTTGCGGTAGTTGGTGTTTCGTCATTTTCCAGTGCTTCCAGCAGGACTTCAAGGCTTTCGAGCTCCAGCGGCAGTACCGTAAAGAGCTGGCCAAGCCGTCGTTCCCTTCGCCCCCAGGTGTCGTGCGGCTTAGGCGTGAACAGGGCCCGGCTCTTCCAGCCTTCCAGGATAGAGGCCCACCGCGATAGCCGGCCGGTCATTTTGTTGAGCAAGGATTGCCCTTGGCTGATGACGAACAGGCGAGCCTGCCCATATTGCTGCTGTAGGTCAGATAAAGCAATGCCATCCGGATACCGCCCATTGTAACACACCCTTGGGTCCCCATCAAAGAAGAACCGCTCGGCGAGGACTTCATTCGCCCGGAACGCCCGGAAAATGTAGTCAAACAGCCGGGCGCGGTGGTTGCGCACCGATTGTTGGTCAATGAGCAGCAGGTACTCCGGGGGGCGGGTCTGTTGCCGGTACTGGAAATCGGCCATCCCGGCCTTTTGAATCGTCGATTGGATGGTGGCGGGCACATCCAGTTGGTAAACACCCCCTTGTGTGCGCTGCCTGAGCCGGTTGAGCAGCCGTTGAAAGGCGGGGCCAAACTGAAGGTGCTCGACTTCCGGGATACGGATGTGCCAAGTGTAGGGTGGTTTGTCGCTGCCCTTGCTGACGACCTGGCCTTGCCGCTGCCTGAGCCGATAAACCAGTAGGGCGATTAGTAAGGCGTAGGCCAGGATATAGCCGCCGGCGCGCAGCAGCTTTTCGTACCTGGCGAGCTGCTGCTGCAACCAGGTGGGGGAGGCTGTGGCAAAGGCGAATAAGTCGTGTTGGTAGGGGAGCGAAAGGTCGGCCAAGGCAGCCTCCGGAGCACCATCGTTGGCGGTTGGGGGCAACGCCGGTACAGTGGGGCCCACTGGAGCGGTCTTGGATGGCAAATTGGAGGCTTCAATAACCGGGCGGAAATTGACCACCAGGGTGTTCCAGGTGTTTTCGTACCGGACGACAATAGAATCCTGCCCCATGACAGAATCTTTAGCAATATAACTAATGCAGTTGCCATTTAGCAGAAAGCTGCCTAGCTCTTCTTTCCCGCTCTCAAGGACTTCGTAGGTGTCTATGCCGCCGAGCCGTACCGCCTGCACTTCGCTGGGTACACAAGCTTCCTGGGAGCGCCCTGCGGTCACGGAAAAGATCACCTCTACCGGATGTTGGCTTTCTTGCCAGTACCGCAGGCCCAGGACAACAAGGGGAGGTACAATCAGCAGAAAGAGGAGCAGCCCAATCAACCAACGCAACCGGCGGGGCTTTCGATGCGCCGTCCCATCAGCTGGCCGGCTGGGCGCTTGCAGGCTGTCGAAGTAGCGGCTCGTCCTGGCCTGGCTTTGCCGAAATAGCCGGTAGAACTGATCTTGCTGCTGGGGCGTGCGCACAAAGAGGGGGGCGAGGGCATACATCAATTGTTCTGCATCCAGGCCATCGGGCAATTGCCGCAGCAGTTGCTGTACCCGGAGGTACTGGCCAGTGCCCATTTGATACCCTTCTGTTTCCAGCGTACGTATCAAATCGGCGACGAGTCGGTATGTGAAGCCCTTTTCCATCATTATGCCTTATCAATCAATTGGTGCAGTTGGTCGAGGTCGTCTTTGTTTTTAGCCAGCACACAGTAGGATAGCTTAAGGTCGGCTTTGGCTTGCTCGGAAAGCTCCCCCAGGGCATTCAGCTTGTCTGCTTCAAACTCAAGCTTTTGGAGCAAAGCCGCCCACTGTATCAATTCAGCGGTAGCCGGGTCTTTGCGGAGCTTCACGGTTGTACGAGACCGGATGTGCTCAAAGTGCTGTATAATTTGCCGCAGGCGGGCCGCTCCCTCATCGCCATCAAACCCCTCTACCTTGCGTTGCAGGATACTCAGCAGCGCTTCCGCAGTAGGGAAATCGATATGGTAGTAGGCTACCCGCCTGAGAAAGGGCTCCGGCAGGTTCTTTTCCGAATTGGAAGTCATTATGATGACCGGGCGGTTGGTCTTGCGGGTACTGTAGCTTTTGTCAATTTCCGGCACATCGAACTCCAGGCGCTCCAGTGCTGCTAGGATATCGTTGGGCAGGTCGCGTGGCGCTTTATCGACTTCATCAATTAACACGACCCGCCGCTGATCGCTCCGGATAGCAGCACCAAGCGCCTGATAGCGGACGTAACGCTTTTCGATCTCCTCCGGGCTTAGGGCTTCAGCCTGAGTCTGGCTATGCTGGAAATGGCCCAGGGCATCGTAGCGGTAGAACAGGTTCTTGGCGCTCGAAGTCGTCTGCGCATTGAATACCAAGACTTCGCCCAGGGAAAAATAGTGGGCGATGTGGTAGACCAGCTGCGTTTTGCCGGTGCCCGGCTCGCCGGTAAGCAGCAAGGGCAGGCCCAGGTTGAGGGCGACGTTGACGGCGCTTACCAGGCCCGGGGGTGGTAAATACAATGCCGGGTCATTGATCCGTTCGTTCAGCGTAATCGGGGGCAGTTCACGCTGCCCGTTCGCGCTGTAAATATGGAAGCTCATAGCCTATTCATTTGCAATTTGATAAATGAGAGCCTGAAGCTCTTCAATGTCTTTCATATTGAGTAGCTGCTTATCGCGAAACAGCAGTTGATCCTCCTCCCGCAACCCTGCCACCATGGCATCGACTACGAGTTGTACCTGATTGGGATTGCGTTCGCCCAAATCCATGAGCCAGGCTTTCAGGTCGCCGTCTTCCACAGGCAGCAAAGGGGTGAGGAGCGTGGTCTCATGCCTGACCGACAGCTCGCCAAGTGCCGAGATGATCTCCTTCTGCCGGCTGTTGAGCCCGCCAAGGTGTTGATGTTCTACGTAAAAGACGAAAAAGAAAAGGAATTTAGGCACCCGGTCGTGCGGGCTCTTGAAAGTCTCGATCATCCACTGCAGGTACGCAGGGAGGAAAGGGCTCCACTTGCGCTCGTGCAGGTCGAACACCACCGCTACATAGTCGTAGGGCAGGTTGGGCACGCCAGTTTCAATAAAGGCATCGAAGGATTGCGTATCGGCAAACCGGAACCGCTCCTGTACATAAGCTTTAAAGCGCTGCTGGCTCTTTTGCGTGTTGCGGCCAAGGGGGAGATCCTGAATTCGAAGGCGCCCGCTGTCTTCGTGCGTGAGCATGTGGAGGGCGTCGCTTTCTCCATCCAGTTCCTCCAGCAACAATTCGTATACCATGCGCTCGGCAAAGCTGGGCGGCATTTGCGTAGGGCAGCCGGTGATGAAGTAAAACTGGAAATGTTCCTTCTCTTTGGTATCAAATGCGCCCCAGAATTTGTCGACCATTTGGTGGCGGTCGCAATTGACGAGGTGCAAAAGCCCTATTTCTTCATCCTCATTCATGTGGAGTTGGCGGATAGCTTCGGCCAGCCGCTCCCGATGGTCGGCTATGGGTAGGCCGTGGGCAGCGCTGAGCTTAGACTTTAGATCGGCAATCTGCCCCTCAATCTGCGTGATTTCTTCTGTAATGGCAAACTTGGCATTGGCATCTACCGTACGGCTAAGCTCACTTTGCATGAATTTTAGCTTCCGCGTCAGCAGTTCGAGTTGGCTCTCGAATCCTTTTATTTCCTCAGGGCTGTACCGCATGCAGGGCTTTGGTGTTTGTATAAAGTCCATTTAGGCTGGCAATGCCCCAACTCCGCAATCGGAGCCAGGGCATTGTGCCCGCCATTCAAATGTAAGGAAAAATAAATTGAAAAACCGCGATGGGTGAGGATCAGCGGATGAGGGTGACATCACCGTGTACAGTGATGGGGCGCCCGTTGCCGGGTGAAATCAGCAATTGGTAATAGTATACCTCGGCAGGTTGAGGCGTTGAGTTGAAACGGCCATCCCAGGCGGTTACGCTCTCGGAAGCCCGAAATACCAACTGCCCCCAACGGTTGTAGATATGGAATTGCAAAACCTGGTACTGATCGGTATTCACGAGTGGGGCAAAAGTATCATTCTGCCCGTCTCCGTTCGGCGTAAAGGTGTTGGGCATAGCCAGTTTAAAAGTACCGCCCGGCACTTCAACCGGCCATTCCGAAATGCAGCCCCGGCTGTTCTCCAAAAGGAGCAGGTAAGTGCCGCTATCCAGTCCGGAGCGTTCCAGTGTTGTTGCGCCATCCGCCCAGCTGAAGCGCAGCGTACTGTCCCCAAGTGTAGTGGAAATACGCCCGGTGCCCCCGCCAAAATCCGGTACGGCCTCGAAGCCGGGGGGCGCTGTTGCAGCGTAAGCCAATTCAATTTGCAACTGGCTGTCGCAACCCTCAGCGGATTGCAGCAACACTTCGTATGGCCCGGCCTGGCTGAAACTATTGCCTGCGATTTCCAGCGTTTGCCCCGAGCAAAGTACGGTATCCAGAAAGGCAACGGATGGGAGGGCCTCCTGCACATTGAGCAAAACCGTGGAGTCGCAGCCCTGAGCTGAAGCGAGCTCACAGAAGTAAGTGCCGGGAGCGGTAATGAGGGTGCCGCAAAACGCTAGGCTGTCTCCTTCGCAAAGGGTAGCTTCAATGGGCGTTACGGGCGCCTGAAGGAAAGTCAGGGCTACGTCTACTAGAGAATCACAGCCATTCGCAGCGGCACCGGGTATAAGGGCGGTACCTTCCGGTTGATTGGCGTCAAAGGTTTGGCCGCCGATGGTGAGGGTTTCATTTGAGCAGTAGGTGCCGGCAAAACTACCTGTAGGCAGTGGAAGAAAATGGACTGTTACGGAGACGATGGAATCGCAACCGATGGAACTGCTGTCTACTAAGACCACCTCTCCGGAGGGATGGTCTACGGTAAAGACCTGATCGTGGACCAACAGGCTGTCGTTGGCACAGCGCGTTGCCGAAAAGGTAGCGTACTGCTCCGGGCAAACCACGGTGGCGCAGTGGGCGAAAGGGGAGCTTACAGGATGACTGTTGGTCGCGATAGCCGTAACTTGCTCTCCGCCAAGCAGAGGGAAGGGGAAGGCCTCAAGTGACCAGGCCCCTGCATCGTCTGCCACTACTTCCCCCAAAAAAATCCGGCCCTGGCAGGCAGCAGGCGTTGGGCAGGACAGGGTGTCGTTCATGATGATTTCCACAGTATCTCCGGCTTCAGCCGTACCCGAAATTTGAAAAATGTCAGCTTTTTGTATCAGGGGCGGCGCTTTCTGGAAATTGGGGCCCTCAAAAAAGCTGATGCTGCTTCCGTTGCAAAAATAGGTATTGCGCCTCATGCTGACCCGCACACCATCGTCTTCCAGGTAAATGGCTGAAGCCGTGCTGTGGGCTATTATATTGCCTCTGTCCGCATCAGGCCCACCAACCAGGATTTGATCGGATAAAAGGTCGGAATTGGGAGCGCCCGGAAAAGTGTAATGGAAAAAACTCAGCCCGGTCTGGTTAGGCATGGGGGCCTGAAGAAGCGGGTAATAAAGCTGGCAGGGTCTCTTTCCTGCAGGCTGGCCTCGGTGCCCTGAAAGCCACCGTAGAGCGCCAGTGGCTTTTGAATACGGAAGCTAACGGACCGGTCATCACTTTGAGTGGGGCGATAGCTGCCCTCGGCTATCCAGAGGGTATCGCCGGGGTTAGCAGCCAGGATGGCCGCGTCCAGCCTTTGGAAGGCATGAGCCCAGGAAGTCCCGTTGTTGTTGCCAGCGGCATCCGCATCAACAAAGTGGACCGTGCCGGTGAAAGGAATATTCAGGACACAAAGACGGGCAAGCAGGATCGAAAGGAAAAGAAAGTGCGAAACAAGCATGAGAATTAAGTTTAGCGCCGGCTATGCCGCTGGCGCAAGGCACTGGATTTTCCTTTCGATGAGTCCTAAAAATACGCAAATGATTAAATAAAGCAAGCTATGGCTTCATGGAATCCATTGCAATGCTTTGGTTTAGAGGCAGCATCGGGAATGGCAAAGGGGCTTGCCCCGTTACCGCAGCAGCTGAAAATCGCCCTTATATAGCTCGGTACGCCCGTCCGTGTACTCTATCTCCACCACATAAGCGAAAAGGCCTGTGTTGGCCGGCGTATCCCGGGCGTTGCCATCCCAACCGGCCTCAGGAGTATTCGGCGCAAAGTCCTTCTGGCTAAACAGGACGTTGCCCCAACGGTCGTATATGGCCATTGAACGGACTTGGCGAACGGCTTCCGGCCGGGCGAAAACGGTAAAGTAGTCATTACGGCCATCCCCGTTCGGCGAGAAGGCATCGGGAATGTAGACCGGGGCGGTCCGGTCGACTACCACTCGTATCCGGGCCTGGGCCTGGCACCCCCTGTCATTGGAAGCCCTGACCGTATATGCTGTAGTGATGGAAGGTGTCGCCGTCGGGGCCAGGCAATCATAACAGCTGAGTCCGGGTTGGCCTGACCATGCAATCTCGGCTAAATTCTGCAGTGGATAGTTGGATTGTAAATTCAAGTCCAGGCTTTCGCCAAATTGGAGCGTCACTTCTTCTCCCGGAAGCTGCAGGGCCAGAGCGTCCGGCTGTTCGATCCGGAGCTCAAGATGGTCTTCGCAACCGTTGATATCTTGCACCGCTAAGGCGTACTGCCCGGGCGGTAAGCCATCAAACCGGTCGGTGCCCCAGTAGGAAGCGCCGCCATCAATGGAGTAAACAAAGGGGGCACTGCCGCCGATGATGGTATCAAAACGTATCTGGCCCGTCTCCCCGTGACAAGCTGGTGCCAAAGCTGTGGCCAAAGCCTGGGGTTGGTCCTGGCTGACGGCTACGCTGTCGCGGGACGAACAGCCGTTTTCCAGATTGCGGACAAGCAGCGTGTAGGTCCCCGGTGCATCTATAGCCGGAGCCCGGGTACGGCCGCCCATTGCGATCACCCCGTCGTCGGTAAGCCACTGATAGGCGATGTGGGGCCCCTCGGAAGAGCCGGTGCCATCGAGCCACTGTGGCTCGGGGAAGCAGGGCATGGTGAAGTCCGCACCGGCGCTGGCAACGGGGGCTGCGGTATCCTGCTCTACGGTCACGGCTTGCGCCGCTTCACAGCCGTTTTCCAGATTAGTAACCTGCAAAACATACTGCCCTGGCTCGCCTACGGTCGGGGAAAGGCTTTCTGCTCCGGATAACAAGCCTTCTGGCGGGCCTTCCCATCTGATCGCAAAGGCTTCCGCTGCCATGGAAACTACGGCACCTAGGGTTACCGTTGGCCGGTCGCAATTCAGCTTTTCAGCCGGGGCAATGGCAACGGCCGGGGCGGTGGTATCTGCGACTACGATTGCTGTAGCGGTAGCCACACAGTGGTTGGTAGTATCTGCAACCTGCAGGGTGTACTGGCCGGCGGCGGACACAGTAGGCTGTAGGCCATCTAACCCGCTCAGAAATGCTCCCGAAGGCGTTGACCAGGTATACGCAAAGGTAAGGCCGGTGCTGCTGCCCGCTGCCGAAAGCTGCACGGAAGGGCGCTGGCAGTCAATCGCATCCGGGGGGGCAATAGCGGCTAGCGGAGCCACTGTATCCTGAGATACGGAAACGCTGTAGGTATTGGCACATCCGTTTTCGGAATCGCTCACGGTTAATGTATATAAGCCTGGAGCCGTTGCCGCAGCCTGCGGGCCATCGGTACTGCCTAGCAGCAGGCCGTTTTGCGTAGCCCAGGAGAAAGTAAGCGGTGCCTCCGGGTCATAGCCGCTGCTGCTCAGCATTACTGTATCAACCTGGCAATTCAGGACAGCAGGCTCGGGGATCGTCGCCTCAGGCGGTAAGGTGTCAATAGCAACGGGATAAGTGGCAAAGGCGGTGCATGCATTGCCCGGGTCCGTAACGGTTACTTCGTAAGTCCCGGCAGCTGATACCAGCAGCGCGCTGCTATCGGATAGAATGGCGCTGCCGGTTGCATCCACTGCCCATTCATAGGCCCAATTTGCAGAAGGGGCGGCTGCGGCGTCCAGCCAGGCGGCAGGCTGGGTGCAGGTTAGTAGGGTGGGGGAGAGTGCGGCAACCATAGGTGCCACGGTATCTTGCTGGACGGTAATCGTCTTGGTGCGCTGGCAGCCGTTGGCTTCATTTTCTACCGTAAGCTGATAGGTCCCGGCCTGGCTGGTCTGGGCAACCGGGGCGTTGGGAGCGGTCAGCAGTTCCCCTTCGAGCGCTGCCCATTGGTAGGCCAGCGACAGGTTGGTATCCACCGCTGCCGAAAGGGCGACGGTGCTAACCGTGCAATTAAGCGTATCCGGGGCCAGCATTTGCAGGCTGGGCGGTGTGGCGTTCTGCTGCAGCTGAATGGAAGCGGTATCGGAGCAGAAGTTCCGTTGGTTGGTGATGCGCAGGGTGTACAGGCCAGGTTGGCTGGTGAGGGTTTGTAGGCTGTTAGCTGGCAATTGGCCGGCTGGCCCCTGCCACTCCGCGGCCCACTCGGCGGGCAAGTCGGAGGGCGTGCCGTCCAATTGCTGCTGCGGCTGGTCGCAGGTGAGGCTCCCGGCCGGGGCAATGGCTGCGGTTGGGGCTGTGGTATCCTGGGCCACGGCGGCTGTTGCGGTAGCGGTGCACCCATTCTTTATATCTGTGACCTGAAGGATGTACGAGCCGGGGGCATCTACTGTGGGCGCTGCGCTACTTTGGCCATCGGCCAGGTGCCCATCCGCAGTAGACCACTCCAATACCGGTTGGCCGGCGGCTACGTTGGCCTGAATGGAGACTACCGTATCGCGGCAGTTTAGCGTGGGGGGCGGCAGGATAGCCACGGCAGGGGCTAGGGTATCTTGCATGACCTGTACGCTGTCAAAGCTGACACACCCATTTGAAAGGTCTGTAATAGTCAGGGTGTAAGTCCCCGGGGCCGTCACTTGGGGTGTGGGCGTGCTGGTTCCGGCCGCCAGCCCGCCACTATCGGATTGCCACAGGAATTGGAGGCTGGAAGATTGGCTGCTGCCGCTGCCGTCGATCGTAATGGAGGGGCGGGTGCAGGTCAGCGTGTCGGGTGGGCTGATGGCAACGGTCGGCTTTACAGTATTCTGATTTACCGTTACTGTATCGGCAGCAGTACATCCATTGTCCAGATTGGAGACCAGAAGGGTGTAAGTGCCGGCGCTTTGGGCTGTATAGGTCGGTTCATTAGCCGTATCGATAAAACCATCATTGAGATGCGCCCATTGAAAAGCGAGATTAGGTGCGCCGGTAGATGCGCTGCCATCGAGCAGGGCCAGGGTATCCTTGCAGGTGAGGACGTTGGGCGGGGCGATGGCTGCCAGGGGGGCTGCCGTATCCCTTTCCACCCAGGTGGAGTCCAGGAGCGTACAAGTACCTTCCGGGTTGCTGACTTCCAGGAAGTACCAGCCCGGCTGGCTAACTGAGGCTACCGGGCTGGTGGCGTTGGCAATCGAATGCCCGTCCGGGCTTTTCCACTTAAGGGTGTAGGTTTGGCCAGAGGGTTGCAGGTTGCTCTCCAGGTTGACCGTACCGGTATTGCAATCCAGGGTGTCGGGCGCAGTGATGCCGGTTGCAGGCAAGTTGATGTTGCTGGTAACCGCTACCGTATCGCTGGCTGTGCAGTGGGTAATGGTGTCGGTTACTGTCAGTACGTACAGGCCGGGCGCTGTAGCAATGGGCGCAAGGGCCTCTCCCTCCGTTATCAGTTGGCCATCAGGAGTAGACCATTGGGTGACTTGGCTGGCAGCCGGGGTAGTGGCAGTGCCATCGAGGCTGACTTGAGTCATACCGCAGTCCAGCAAGCGGTCCGGCCCGGCAGCCGCGACTGGCGTACTGATTTGCTGCATAACCGCAACAGAATCGGCAGCCAAACAACCCGTGAGGGTATCCCGGACCGTAAGCCGGTAAAGGCCCGGAGCACCCGCCTCTACATCCGGCTGGCTTACGCCGCCAAGTAGGGAGCCATTCGTTGTAGACCACTGATAGCTGTAGTGGGCGGAGGCCGGCACCACTGTAGAAAGAAGGGGCGTTGAGTTAAGGCCACAGTTTAAGGTATCTGGTTCAGCAATGCTAAGGGTAGGGGAGAGTGCCCCCTGCTCAACTGTCACTTCAGCGAAGTTGAAGCAGCCATTTTCTTGATTGGTCACCAGGAGTGTGTAGTCTCCGGGTTCATCCACGGTAGCAATAAGGCTATTGGCACCGGAGAGGATGTAGCCTTCCTGCGTTTGCCAGCTGTAACTGATGTTGGGGCCGGCTGCGGAGCCCAGGCCAGAAAGGGTGACTTGTTCCGTATGGCAGCCGAGGGGCCCGGAGGCGGTTGCGGTTGCAGCGGGTGGATCGATATCAGAACCGACGTTTACGATAATAGTAGAGGCGCAATTGGTGGTAGTGTTGAGCAGATTAAGGGTATACGCTCCTGCTGTGCTGACCTGGGGCTCCAGGGTTTGGGCACCGCTCAGGATGGTGCCCTCCGTGGTTTCCCACTGATAGGTGTAGGCGGGGCCTGCAAAAGCATCTAGCCCTGTGATGGTAAGCACCGGTTGGTTGCAGTTGAGGTTTCCGCCCGGCAAAGTAGAAGGCGGCGGGGGGGAATAGGGTTGGAGGTCAACACTAGCCTGAGCCATACAGCTTGTTTGCCCGTCATCGTAGGTGACCCATAAGCGGTAAGTGCCGGGGGCCCCGGCTTGCACGGATACAGCAGTAGGGTCAGTCAACAGCGCACCATCCGGAGTTTCCCATAAGTAGGAAATATGGCTGCCCTGGGAGGAGCCTGCGCCACTCAGGGTCACCTGCCCGCCGCTGCAGGGCGCAACGCCAGGCGCATTGATGTTGGCTGCCAGTGGCGTGTAGTTCACGGCAACCGTATCCGTTTCTTCGCAGCCGCCATCAGGGTTGAATAGCGTAAGGACATAGTTGCCGGGGCCCTGTACGGTTGGGGTAAGGGTGTTACTGCCTGATAGGATTTGACCACCAGTGGGCGAGGACCAGGAATAAGTGAAGGCCCCCGCCGCAGTATTGCTGCCATCAAGCGTAACCTGGGCATCCAGGCAAAAAACGGTCTGGTCAGGGCCCGCATCTACGGGTATTTCTGGTGGGAGAATCGGGCAAACCGTATGCCGGTTGAAGGCAGAGCCCGTTGAAGCGGTGTATCCCCAGTAAGCCAGCGGGTTGCCCTGGAAGCATTGAGTGACAATATCGAATACGCCGCTCATGACGACCGTGCCGTCGAAAGCAACGCTGTACTGATTGCTGCCTGGCATCCAGGAAAAGGTAATGGTATGGTTGGTGCCGTCTTCTATATTCGGTAGTGCAATGGGGCCGTTCAGTTGGTTGTTGAGGTCGCCATTGATAGCAATTGCAGTGTGGTCTTCCGGAATGTCAGATTGCAAACCGCCATTATCCCAGGTGTCGAATTCAATGATGAAGGAGTTGGGAATGCCCTGGGCACCCATACCGCTGCCCGAGCCTCCGCAGATATTGGAGCCTGCGGTCTGGTAAATTAGGCAGATACCGTCTGCGCCACTGCCATCGACTGTTCCGAAATTGGCCTGCATATCATGCGTGAAGGGCTGGCTAAAATCTACAGGTGTGTTGAGCCAGGCGCATCCCTGCTGAAAAACGCTGTTTTCCGTTAATGCGATACAGTCTCCCTGCGGTACGGCGTTCCCGGAGAGCAGGAATTCACCGTTACATGGGATTTGCGCAGACAGTGCCAGTGCCATTCCGGTGAATAAAGGCAATAGTAGTGTTATCATCCGTATTTGTTCCTTTCCCAATAGCTATACAGGATATTCCGCATAGCACGATCAATAGCTATTAAGCAGGGCAAGCAGGTAAAAAGAAGTATTGATATCAGGAAAATAGGCTTAGAGCGCGGTGGTGCAAATATACAGGAAAACAATGATAAAGTAAATAGCTCATTGTAATTTGCTGAAAAGTAGCATACGAAAAGCTGCTGAACTGGCGGAAGCAGTCTCCGTCTGCGGGCCAGCAGCGGTTTGAGTTTGCGCGGGTCAATTATTCCCCCTGTCAACAAACAAGAGCGGCTGCCCCTTACCGGGTGCCGCTCCTGATGTAATCTGTGGACGAATCGTTATCTATTCGAGCTTCACCCGCTGCACGTTATCATCCGGCATCCGGTCGATGAAGTAGTAGTTGGGGTCGAAGCCCGCCTCATAGGGCCGTTCATCCACCACGATTTTGACAGGCGTTTCCATTTGCTGTATCAGCAGGCGCTCCTGATGCAGCACTTTGCCGCGCTCCTCGTCGTCTTCAGGTTCAGCAAATACGGCTACGTCTATATAGTCGCGAATGGGGATTTCCGTTTCTGTGCCCAGGGAGTCCGCCCGTAACTTGGTGGCATAAGCCGTGAAGTTAACCTCGTACTTCCCATTGTCCAGCTCCCGGTAAGTAGGGTCCTGCACCCGGTTGTCAAACAGAATAATGGTCTCGAACATATCCGTGATCAGGTATTGCAGGGAGTCTGGAGTTTGTGCTTTGAAAGCATCCACCAGATGATGGGCATTCGGATAAGGTGGCTGCCGGTAGGCAAAGGAGTCGATGACGCTGCGCAGGGCCGCATTCACCCGGTCTTCCCCGATCATTTCCTTCAGATAGTACATCACCGCACTGCCCTTACGGTAGTGGATGTAGCCCTGGCTGGCATACACTTCAAGCAGGGGCTTTTCCCGTTCGGTTTCCCGGCCACGGCCCCGCAGGTAGCTATCCACCTCGTACTTCAGGAATTTGTGGATACGCTCCTGCCCATAGGTTTCCTCCATCACCATCAGGGCGGAGTACTGCGCGAGGGTTTCAGAAAGCAAAGTAGCGCCCTGCATGCCTGAACCGATGACCTGATGCGCCCACCATTGGTGCGCCATCTCATGCGCCACCACGTAGTAGACCATGTCCACATCTTTCTGGTCTTCTTCAATTTCAGAAATGAAGCCAATGCCCTCAGAGTACGGCATGGTGCCGGGAAAGGCTTGCGCAAAACTGGCATAGCGCGGGAACTCAATGATCCGGGCCTGCTTGTGTCGGTAGGGCGAGAAGTTTTTAGAATAATACGCCAGGGAGTTGCGGATACTGCTGGTCATGTTCTCCACATTGTACTCGTGCCCTTCCTGATAGTAAACTTCCACGTCCACGTCATTCCACTTTTCCCGTTCCACTTCGTAGTCCGCAGAAATGAAGGAGTAGAAATTCATGGACGGGTGGTCGAGTTGGTAATGGAAGTAAGCCCGGTCGCCCTCTTCCCACTGACGTATCAAGGAGCCCGGTGCAACAGCCGTCTGCCCCTTGGCGGTGCTAATGGTCGTTTCAGCGGTTACCCAATCGGCATGAAGCCCGAGGTAGTGGTGGCGGCAGACGTAGGCATCGGTGCACTCGCGCTGCAGAGGTGGCATGGCTTCCTGCTCCGGCAGCCCGTACTTTTTGCGGTACCGCTTTTGCGAAATTTCCCGGCTCTTTTGATAACCAAAGCTGGGGGTGATGTCGGTATTGTTGAAAAAGGAACCGTTCGGCACGATGGAGGTATTGCTGACTTCATTCTCAAAGCCCCGGTGGTCGATCTTGCCAGTGTACTGCATACCGATGGTGTCGCCGGGTTGCAGGGCAGGCTCAAAGGCATAGAACTGCATTTGGAAATCGGCTTCCTCCCGCACGAGCCGGGCCCCTTCAACGGTAATTTCGGTTTCAAAGTCATCAATGAGGTTCACGACCATCGTGTCAATCGGCTGGCCGGAGTTGTTGGTGAGTAGCAGCTGTGCTTTCACGTCCAGGTCGCGGTCTTCGGGATAGAGGTCGATCTCGTACTTCGCATCCACGATGTGCGGCTGTGGCTGTTTTTCCAGGTAGGAAAAGGTCTTTTCGTAGGCGGCACTAAGTTTTCTGGATGCCTTCGGGGTATCGTAATCGTTCAGCATTTGGGTATTATAGAACACAAAGCCTGCAGTGAGCACCCAAAGCCCGAGTAAGCCAATCATCGGCCACCGGCTTTGGCGCAAGCCCGCAGCAGCAGCCTGCCGGCGATTTTTCCAAACCGTATCCTTGCCTCGTACCCAGAAGAAGACCGTCCCGCCAAGCAGCAGCAGGCTGAACAGGAACCAGTATACATTGAACCAGGTCAATCCGGCAATAAAAGGGCCAAAACCATTCATGTCGGAGTACGTGTAGTTGGGTGTAGCACCAAAGCTGAGCATATTGCTGAAAACGTCCAGTGGCAGCCAGATGAAGGCATTCACAATCAGAAAAGCGACCACTGCAAAGTACGCCAGGTACTTATTGTTGATCAGCGTATGGAAAAGCATAGACAGTGCTGCTAAAAAGAAGAAGCCGAGCAGGTCCAGTACCATCAGCTCTTTGAAGTATACCCCCAATTCGTAGTTGGTATAACCCTTGATGGTCTGTGCAACCACTCCCGTAAGGATTGAAATCAGCTGCAGGGCCACTATAATGCCCGTCATAGACAGGATCTTGGAAATCACCGGCACCCAGTTCGGGTAAGGCAGGCTGCCGTAGATTTCATCCGCCTTGGCATCCCGCTCCTTCCAGATCAGTGCGCCGGAGTAGAAAACCAGGATGGCAATAACCGACAAATACATGGAGCCCCGGATGTTGCCGATGATGCGGTAGGTAACCGGGTAGAGGTCCAGCCCATACCCGCCATTAACAGAGGCGATACCCGGTGCCATATTCAGAATACCCAACAACAGGATCACCAGGAAAGGCGCCCCTTTGATCACACCCATGAAGTCGAGGCGGGCCTGGCTCAGCATTTGACGGAAGTGCACCCCAAAGCCCTGCTGTAGGGTCACTTTTGGAAGCGCTACCGATGTAGTAGAGGGCGTTTCCTCTGTGGTATCCGCCTGCTTTTTCTTTTTCTTGTTGCGCAGCGTAAAGGAGAAGCGGGTGTAAGTCAGGAACCAAATTAGTGCGCCCGCGCCCAGCCATATAGCCCGGTTGAGCAGCATCAAGGGGTGAGCGCCCAGGGCCATGGTGTTCTTTTCGGCTACTGTCCAGTATTTCGTTATGATTTGAAAGGTACTCAGCCCGAAGGGATCTACAAGCATGGCAATGTATTCGCTGTCAAGATCGGAGGTTTGCGAGACCGCGATGCCATACCCAACCAGTACCCCCAGTGCTCCGATAAAGGAGCCGATGGTGCTCCGGGTCAGCGTGGCAATGCCAAAGATAATCGCCCCGATGAGCAGGGTGTTGGGGATGCCGAAAAGCAGCATGCCCCAGAGGTCGCCGCTCAGGTTCAGAGGCCCAAGCTGTTCGGGGGCCACCCAGGGCGCAAAGCTGCCCAGGATGCCAGCCAGGGTCACGCCCAGCAGGGGGATTAGTGCGATGATGCAAGCGCCCAGGTAGCGCCCCATCAGGTAGGGGAACTTGCGCAAAGGCGTGGAAAAGATGATCTGATGGGTGTTGTTGTTGAAGTCACGCAGAGCCGCGCCCTGTAGGAAAGCGGTGGCCATCAGCAGCATGATGATGGACATATTGCCGTACATGCCCTGCAGCACAAAGGGCGCATTCTTATGCACGCTGCCGTAGGACTGCCCGATGGTGACGTTGTCGCTCGTAACTGCGAAGAAGACAAGCAGGGTGTTCAGCAGCAAAAATACCCAAACCATCGGCCGCTTCAGCCAGTAGCGAAGCTCAAATTGTAGCATATTGGTAAGCATAGGGTCGGGGTTTTAGTTGACACCAAAGATTTTTCCAAAAAAGACGTCTTCCAGGCTGGGGTCAGCCGCCTCGAAGCCATCGCCCGGGGCCGCCTCGCTGTACACGTGGATGAGGGGCTGCCCGGCCACGAGTTTGGACGAGATGACCTGATGCTCGGCCTTGTAGTGCTCCAGTTCTGCTTTGCTGACCGATTTTTCCCAGACTTTCCCACTCATTTCTGACAGGGCGGCATCCGGTGCCCCGGTGAACAGGAGATGCCCTTCATTGATGATCGCCATATTGGTGCACAGCTCTTTGACGTCCTGCACGATGTGGGTGGAGAGGATAACGATGACGTTCTCCCCTATTTCGGAAAGCAGGTTGCAGAACCGGTTGCGCTCCCCGGGGTCGAGCCCGGCGGTAGGCTCATCCACAATAATCAGCTGCGGGCTGCCAATGAGGCACTGGGCAATACCGAAGCGCTGCCGCATACCGCCGGAGTAGCTGCTCACGGCCTTTTTGCGGTGCTCGTAGAGGTTGACCCGGTGGAGCAGGGCTTCGATCAGCTCTTTGCGCTCGCCTTTGTTTTGTGCGCCTTTCAGCATGGCAATGTGGTCGAGCATAGCCGTTGCCGATACTTTGGGGTACACCCCGAATTCCTGCGGCAGGTAGCCCAGTATCTGGCGGGTGGCCTGTTTGTCTTTGAGAATGTCGAGGTCGCCCAGCCGGACGCTGCCTTCGTCTGCATCCTGTAGGGTCGCGATGATGCGCATGAGGGTGGACTTGCCGGCACCATTCGGGCCCAGGAGCCCAAACATGCCTTTAGGGATGGAAAAACTCACGCCTTTCAGGGCTTGTGTGCCGTTAGGGTAAGTTTTACTTAGGTGTTCTATGGTCAGTTCCATTGCATGGGTTTTGTTCTGGTTGCAATGATAGCAACCATATATCATTTGGCAGCGGTTGGTTGGACTAAGCAGGGGGAGGATTCGACGAAAGCATGAATTTGGTTGGTTCTGCCCCTTGCGTATCCACGCTAAAAGGCCGTTCTATACCCTTGATTATCCCAACTGGGAAGTCAGTTCTTCCCTGGAGCAATTGCTTATGAGTGAATACATGGACTACCCGCCACAGGGCGCGCTTCCAAGGGTAGTCAATATTTTGCAAGCCCTGCGCCGTCGGGATTTGGACACGGTGGTAGCCATCCTCAATGCGGCTTTCGCCGAAATCCCTTACGAGCACTGGCAAAAAGAGAACGAGCACTTTTACCACGCGCTCATCCACCTGATTTTCCGGTTGCTGGGCGTGTACGTCCGCTCCGAAGTCCACACCGCCCGCGGCCGCTGCGATGCCCTGGTGGAAACTGCCGACTACCTCTACGCCTTCGAATTCAAGCTCGACCGCCCAGTAGCGGAAGCCCTGCAGCAGATCCGCGACAAAGGCTACCTGTCGGCCTATGCGGACAGCCCGAAGGAGAAAATCTGCGTGGGGACCAGTTTTTCCACGGCAGAGAAGGGGATTGTGGATTGGGCGGTGGCGTGAGCCTGACGAGGTAGGACATTGGGAAAGTGTTAATATTTCAGATTGGCATTGTAGGTGTAGCCGGATTTGCTTATGTTTGGTAATTGAATTGATTTAGATTTATACAACCAATGCAAAAGGCCCTATGAAAACATCTCTCTACACCCCTCCCCCGTTCCACCCAAATTAAATTTGGACGCCGAAGCTGGCTCTTTTATGGTTTTTATTGGTTCGCGCTATTTCTAACAGCCTCTCCGACAGGCTTCTAGATGGCAAGCTGTAGTTTGCCTAAACCTGTATGCCCCTATGAAAACATTCCCATTCTACAAACAGCTTGATGCTATGGATTGCGGTCCAAGCTGCCTGCGCATGGTCGCAAAACACTATGGCAGGTCCTATACCCTTCAATACCTTAGAGATATTTCCTATATCGACCGTGAAGGGGTAAGCCTCAAGGGTATTAGTGAAGCTGCTGAAAAAATAGGTTTTCAACCTATGGCGGTCAAAATACCTTTTTCCGCTCCAAATGGAAGCTCCCTCGCTTTTGGTTGCTCCTATGCCAGTTATTGCCCATTGGAATCAAAACCATTTTATAGTGGTTTACAAAGCCAATAAAAAGTATGTTTGGATAGCAGACCCAGGGGCAGGAAAGTTTAAACTCCCAGTTGATGAATTTAAAGCAGGTTGGTTAGCGGATGGTCAAAAAGGGATATGCTTGCTGCTATCTCCCGGAGGCCAGTTCTATCAAGAAGAAGAGCAAAAAGACAAACCTTTAGGTTTTGCTTATCTGCTACAGTATTTAAAACCTCACCGTAGGCTCCTTGTGCAACTAGTGGAGTGTTTCAGAAATGACTAACCGAAGAAACCCAGTAAAACCAGG
>CAZNSK010000085.1:0-27507 GCA_964575505.1 uncultured Phaeodactylibacter sp. | reverse complement strand
CTAAGGGATTGAGCCGTAAATACCTTACAGGTAGGCAACAACGTGGGTGAAGGTGCGATCAAATGATCCGCCTAGCGGGTAGCTGCCAGCAGATACAGCACCGCCATGCGCACAGCTACGCCATTCTCTACCTGCTGAAGAATGATGGAATGGCCCGAGTCTGCCACGTCGCTTGAGATTTCAACGCCCCGGTTGATTGGGCCGGGGTGCATGATGACAATGGGTTTATCGAGGCTGTCCAACAGGGTTTTGTTGATCCCGAAGTATTGGCTGTATTCCCGCAGGGAAGGGAAGTACTTGATATCCTGCCGCTCCAGCTGAATGCGCAGGATGTTGGCGATATCGCACCATTTGAGGGCTTCCCAAATATTGTAGGTGACCTCTACGCCAAGGGTATGTATATGCTTGGGTATAAGGGTAGGCGGCCCGCATACCCGGACATTAGCTCCCAGCTTGGTCAGGCAGAAGATGTTGCTCAGGGCAACCCGGGAGTGGAGGATATCCCCAAAGATAACCACGTTTTTGCCGGCCAGGTCTCCCACTTTTTCCCGCATGGAGAAGGCATCAAGCAAGGCTTGCGTGGGATGCTCGTGGGTGCCGTCGCCAGCGTTAATGATATTGGCATCGATATGGCGGGAAAGGAAGTGGTGCGCCCCCGGAGCGGGGTGCCGCATGACGACCATATCTACCTTCATCGCCAGGATATTGTTGACCGTATCGAGCAGGGTTTCTCCTTTCTTGACAGAGGAGGAAGAGGCAGAAAAGTTGACCACATCAGCAGATAACCGTTTTTCAGCCAACTCGAAAGAAATGCGGGTACGCGTGGAGTTTTCAAAGAAAAGATTGGCAACGGTCACATCGCGCAGGGAGGGCACTTTCTTGATGGGCCGGTTGATGACTTCCTTAAAGCTCTCCGCAGTCTCAAAGATGAGCTGTATATCCTCTGCGGTGAGGTATTTGATCCCCAATACATGCTTGGTGCTCAGTTGCTGTACCGTAGCCATTCCTGTAGATTATGCGCCGTTTGGCGATTTGTGTTTTCATCTGAAAGCCTGCGCGCCGTTCCGGGCTATTCCCCTGCCTCGCTTTTATCGGCAAAAATCAACACCCGGTCTTCCGCTTGTTGCCCCTGCCATTCCACCCGTACAAAAGCGCGGTCTACCGCATCCACGGTCAGGCCAACGTAATCGCTTTGAATGGGCAGGTGCCGGTTAAAGCGGCGGTCTACCAGAGTCAGGAGCTCCACCTTTTCGGGCCGGCCGTAATGGTTGAGGGCAGTCAGCGCTGCCTGCACTGTCCGCCCGGTATAAAGGACGTCGTCGATCAGCACCACCCGCTTGCCTTCTACCAGAAATTCCAATTCGGTACGGCTGGCCGAGAGGGGTTTCTGGCGGGTGCGGAAGTCATCGCGGTAAAAGGTAATATCCAGTTTGCCATGCTCGATAGCGGGCAGCCCGGTTAGTTGCTGCAGGCGTTGATGGAGGCGCTCGCTTAAAAAAACGCCCCTGGGCTGTATGCCAATCAGGCAAGTGCGCTCAAAGTTGCTGTGCTGCTCTATCAGTTGCTGACAGAGCCGCTCAATAGTAAGCGCAAAGCGCTTTCGGCCGATGATGACGCGTCCTTTATCCATGCCTTGGCAAATATACAGACGATTGGGGAGTTTGCAACTATCGCTGCCGCGTATTTAAGCAGCCAGGTATTTGATGAGGAATACCAGTACGATGCTGACCACGAGGCCGAAAAAGACCTTGCCTAAATCTGACAGAATCATCCGGAACACCCGACGCGAAAATTGCTGGTCCAACCGGTACCGCAGAGCAATCTCGCGGCCGGCCAGCAGGCCAATGAACACCCAGGTCGTGCTCATCGGGATATTGCTCAGCTCCTTGAAAAATAACAGCACCATACCATAGGTCGCATCAATAATCGTGGCGGACCGGATATCCACCGTGTTCGTCTTGACTTTAACGATTTGCTGAATCTTCCCGCCCTTGATGTAGAATATATAAGCCAGCAGAGCAAGCAGGATAACCAACGAGATGGTCAAAGTTGTTCCACTCGCAGACCGGGGCAGGTAAACATAGATATTAGCGAAGTCCTGAATCAGCCACTGCGACCATAAAAAGCCGGTGGAAAGCCATTGTACAGGCACCCAAATACGGCGGGCCTCGTCGGTAAGGCGATTTTCAATAAACCGGCGCTCCAGCACATTAGTGATCAACACATATATAAGTATAGCTGCGGTGAAGGCCACTACGTAACCTGACACCGACTTTACCGTCATGCTCAGCAAGTTCTTCTCGTTAAAGAACGTCAGGACCATAAAGGAGGTGCTTACCGGTATGCCGGTACGGGTAAGAGACATGAGCACCAAAGGCGGCAGCAGATAGTACCAGTTAAAAGGGTCGGGGATCGGGTATTTCTCCAGGCGGCCGTAGGATACATCCCCGCCGTGGGTTGCCCAGCCATATATTAAGGTTGCTGATAGGATGCTGCCGGCAAAAAGCCACAGGACAAACCAGGGTCGCTCCTCATTGGAAGAAAGAAAAGTACCGAGGGTCTGAAGGCTGTCGTTGCCGACGACCGAGTAACCGGCCAGAATGAAGCCTGCCCACATAAAGATCAAAGAGGGGTCCATACGTAGTTGTATTGAAATTCGGCAACAAATGTAGGAACTCCCCCGGGGGGCTATGTTAATTCAAGGTTAAGTTTGTGATAAGTTCGCCTGCCGTTCCTTATAGATAAAGATATGCGAAGGCCACTGTTCCGGCCCTGTCCCCGAAGCTGCCCTTTCGCAAGTTAACCATTAATTAACACTGGTTTAATCTTGGGTTATCAACTAGAACCGACATTTGCGTAAAATTACACTAAATCAAAAACTAAGTTTATGAATCTTAGACTGTTAGCAATGCTTGGTGTCGTGTTCGCGTTGGCCTTAACGGCTTGTGGCGACGACGATGACAACACCCCGTTCCAGGCACCGAATGTGACCGCTCCTTCTGACGTTCAGTCGGTTGCCAATGGCGAAGCTGGCCTTTCTGTCACCTTCAACGTATCCGTAGACTCTGAGCTGAGCGCTACTTACAGCGCAGCTGGCTCTGGTGTTACGGTAACCAATCCCTCCGGCGACGTAACCGGCAACTCTGTTACCATCAACTACGATGCAGGCACAACTGCCGGCGCGGCTTCCATTACCCTGACGGTCACGGACGAGGAAGGTCAGTCGGATGACGCCACCGCAGTAATCAGCATCAACCAGGATGAAAACACCATCATTCTGCGGGAGAACATCACTTCTGATACGGAGTGGACTTCTGACAAGACTTACGTTCTTGGTGGCCGTATCACCGTTGAAGCTGGTGCTACCCTGACTATTCAGCCAGGTACCGTCATCAAAGGCGAAGCCGGCACAGGACCTAATGCAACAGCACTACTGGTAGCCCGCAACGGAACGCTTATCGCCGAGGGAACAGAAACGCTGCCTATCGTTTTCACCTCCGTAGCGGATGAGCTCACTGGTGAGGACATTGCCGCTGGCAACTACGCGAGCCCGAACCTCGATCCGGACATCAACGGTTTGTGGGGTGGTGTAATCGTACTGGGCAATGCAGTCATCTCCGCATCCAATGATAATGGAGATGTTAACGAAACGCAAATCGAAGGTATTCCAACTTCTGACCCCAATGGTCTTTACGGCGGCAGCGACAACGCAGATAATTCCGGTGTAATCCGGTACATCTCTATTCGCCACGGTGGCGCTAATATCGGTGCTGGTAACGAGATCAATGGCCTGACACTAGGCGGTATTGGTGAACCAACTATTATAAACAACATAGAGGTCGTAGCGAATCAGGACGACGGTATAGAATGGTTTGGTGGTACCGTAAATGTCAACGATGTTGTAGCTTGGAATGTCGGCGACGACGGTATTGATACCGATCAGTCCTGGGCGGGTACCCTGGATAACTTCTTCGTTGTAACCCCTACTGGCCACTGCTTTGAGCTGGACGGTCCGGAAGGCACCTTCGAGGCAGGCCACACAATCCGTAACGGTACGATTGTATCTTCTTCTGATGACCGGGTTGCTGAAGATTTGATTAACGTTGATGAAAACTCTATCGTCGACCTTGAAAACATCTACTTCACCGGTATCGTGACCGGGCAGCGCATCAACCGGGTCACTGCAGCCGGGGTGACGTTCACAGGTATTCAGTTTGATGTTCCGGAAGCGGAGCTTGCTGACCACGTGAACGGAGATGTCCCGGCGGGTGTTACTGCCGGCGGTTCTCCTGTAGCTGACAAATCTGGCCTTGGCTGGACCTGGGCAGCAAGCGTAGGCGGACTGGACGGTCTCTAAGCCGAAGGTCAGCATATCCATTTAACAACGTATATTTTTGATAAATGACCCTTGAAAAGATTCACTGGCCGGAAGGTCAGTGAATCTTTCCCTTTTAATTTGCCTAAATCAATTAAGCACATGAGGCAGCTTTTAACTATCCTATTTCTACTCCCCGCACTGTTTGCAACAGCACAAAACGGCATCATACGGGGCACCGTTATTGAAGATGAGAGTGGCTTCACCGTTATCGGGGCCAATGTACTGGTGCAGGATACCGACCGCGGTACCGTTACGGATCTGGACGGCAAGTTTTCTATTGAAATCGCGCCGGGCACTTATTCTGTACAGATTTCCTACATTGGCTTTCAGACCCTAACGATCTCCGAGGTGGAAGTCGTTGCCGGCGACGTTAATGTACTGGGCGAAATCCGGCTGGGCGATGACACCCAGCAACTTCAGGAAGTAGTCGTCACCGGTAAGGCGATTCGTACGACGGAAGCTGCTTTGATGACGATTAAGAAGAAGGCCCCCGCCATGCTTGATGGCATCTCTTCTGCCCGCATGCAGCTGACTGGTGATGCCACTGCCGTGGAAGCCGCAAAGCGCGTCACGGGCGTCTCCATTGAAGGGGGCAAGTACGTGTACGTCCGCGGGCTGGGCGACCGCTACTCCAAAACGACCCTGAACGGTGTGGATATCCCCGGGCTGGACCCTGACCGGAACACCATCCAAATGGATATCTTCCCCACCAACCTTATCGACAACCTGGTGGTCAGCAAAAACTTTACCGCTGACATGCCCGCCAGCTTCACCGGTGGCCTTTTGAACATCGAAACCAAAGACTTCCCGGAAGAAAAAATTGTTGCGGCCTCGGTGAGCCTGGGCTACAACCCTCAGATGAATCTTACCGATAACTTTTTGTCCTATCAAGGAGGAGGCACAGACTTTCTCGGGCTCGATGATGGAACGCGGGCGCTGCCCGATGGGGCCGATCAGCCCACCTCCACTTTTCCGACCCCGTTAAACGCTGCGCCGGATGAGGTTTCGGATTTCGTGCAGCAGTTTTCTCCAACGCTGGGCGCGGAGCGGACGCGCAGTTTTCTGAACTACAGCGCCGGCATCACGCTTGGGAACCAAATCCAACTTAAAGGAAGGGAAAATGGCCCCTCAATCGGCTACTTTTTCGCCCTCTCCTACAAAAATGACTACACCTACTACGACGATGTCTTCTACGGAGAGTATCAGCGGTTTGCGGAAGCTGACCGGAACGAACTGCGGTATTCCACTACGCAAGCGGGCGAACTGGGCGAGCAGAACCGTCTGATCGGAGCCCTGGCTGGCATTGCCTACAAAAACAAGCTGAACAAATACCGCCTGACTGTCATGCGCCTCCAAAACGGAGAGACGCGCGCCGGGCAATTCTTTATTGATAACGATGGTGGTGCAGTTGGCCAGTCCGGCTATCTGGCTCTTGCCGATAACCTGGAGTACAATCAGCGCTCCCTGACCAACGTACTGCTCAATGGTACACACGTGCTTGGCGAAAGCGGATGGGAAGTCGACTGGAGGCTTTCTCCCACTCTATCCACTTCCTACGACCCGGACATCCGCAAGACCGCTTTCACCCTGACACCGACCGATACGCTCTTTTCCGCAGGTGCGGGCGGCAACCCCAGCCGTATTTGGCGTGACCTGAGCGAAGTCAACGCCGTAGGCAAAATTGATATTACCAAAAACTACACCTTCAACGGCGCATCTGCGAAGCTGAAGTTCGGAGCAAGACAAACGTATAAAGAGCGGGATTACGAGATTTTGTTCTTCGACCTACAGTTCTTTGGGGGCTCCTCTTCTTTTCCAGATCTGGATCCTAACGCGATCCTCACTAAAGAAAACATCTACCCGGAAGGGAATGCCTATTACCAGTCGGGCAACAACACGCCTAACCCTAACGAGTACAACTCGACGGTCAGCAATACGGCCTTCTACGTTTCCAACGAAGCCGACCTGTTGCCAAGCCTGAAGACCATCGTAGGAGTGCGGGCAGAGAACTACGTACAGCGCCACACCGGCCGCGATCAACGCTGGGCCAGTGGTGACCCTGGAGGCAATAACCTCGACAATGAGAAAGTGCTGGATGCCCTGGACTTCTTCCCTTCTGTCAATTTGATTTACGCACTGGGCGAAGAACAAAACCTGCGGGGCGGTTACTCCCGCACCATTGCCCGGCCTTCCTTTAAGGAGTTATCCTTCGCGCAAATCCTCGATCCGGTAACCAACCGTATCTTCAACGGGTCGCTCTTCGAATACTCCGGCTGGAATGGCAATTTGGTAGAAACCCGAATCGATAATTTAGACCTCCGGTGGGAGCTCTTTATGGAACGAGGGCAGCTACTGTCCGTCAGCGGTTTCTACAAGCGCTTTGACCAACCCATTGAGCTCGTCCGTATTCCGGAACAGGCAACAAGTACCGAGTTCCAACCCCGAAATGTCGGTGATGGTGAGTTGTACGGTATTGAGCTGGAGTTCCGCAAGACGCTATCCTTTATCACCCCGGCCCTTAGTAATTTTTCTGCCAGCGGTAACGTCACTGTTGTTGAATCACAAATTGATATGACCGACACGGAATTTAACGCGCGCAAAAACTTCGAGCGGTCCGGAGAAACCATAGAAAACACCCGTCAGATGGCAGGGCAAGCCCCTTACGTGATCAATGCCGGCTTGACGTACAGCAACCGCGATAACGGCATCGAAGCGGGCTTATTTTACAACGTAAAGGGAGAGACGCTGCAGATCGTAGGCTCGGGCTTATACCCGGACATCTACTTCCAGCCCTTCCACAGCCTGAACTTCAGCTTCAACAAAAAGCTGGGCGAAGCGCAGAATACCACCCTTGACTTTGGCGTCAACAATATTCTGAATGACGAGATGGAGAGCTTCTACCAGTCCTTCGAGGCGGAGCCGCAGGTCTTCAACCGGGTGAATCCAGGTGTTTCGGTAAGCGTAGGCATTAGCCACCAGTTCTAAAAGAACCTATTTACCCGCCTCTCTAAAAATTAGTTAAACGCTAAAGGCATGTTCCGGACCACCGGAGCATGCCTTTTTTTATAGCCTAACCGGCTTTCTCCATATCTGGCTGCAACGACTGGTAGGCGGCCATTACCTTCCGCCGCCGCTCCCGCAGCGCCGACAGTTGCCGCTCGGGGATTATACGGACTCGTTTGGCCTGCTGCCAGGCAGCCCGGTATTCCTGGTAGTATAGCGCGAAGTAACCACTTAGTAACAACCCCGCGTAAAGCAGAATAAGCCACCAGGAAGTGGTGGCCAGCGCAGTGGCCAATACCCCAATGAAGAGCACAAGGTAAACCCCCAGCGTTACTGCCCAGCGCACCGGCATGAAGAATTCATGCGTTTTGACCCGGGTATCGGAAACATACTTCCCGATCCAGGCCAGGGGTGCATTAAAAAGATAGCCAATGGCGAAAAGAGGGAAGCCCAGCCAAAGGGGCCAGGCAGGCGGCGGGTCCCGGAACAGGGCCTCATCCTCCAACCCAAACTGCCCAAGGTGCTCGAAGTAGTCCTCTACGTCCTGCTGTAGCTGCTGCACCCGGGCAGCCGGGGCCTCGGCTACCGTTTTGGCCACGCCCTTCTCCATGTCCAGCCGGGCGGGGTCATGGGAAAAGACCGGGAAAAGCGGCTCATCAAAGGTACTGCGGTGCATTTGCAGCAAGCCTTCCACCAAGGCTTCGTTTTCGGGGTTTGGGATGTTGACCAGGCAGTCCTCCAATTTAGGCTTGACCGCATTGGTCAGTTCCAATATGGATTTATTGGCATTGTCCAGATACGCTTCCAGGTAGTCTCTGGCAAGGACAGGCTCGCCTATTTCTATCATCACTTCCGACCGGGGGCGTTCCGCATAGGTAAAGTTAACGCCCGCCGGCACAATGTAAACCTCCTCCAGGTCGTAGGCCTCAATCGCGCCAAACGCCATCCGTGCGGTGCCTTTTTTAAGCGGGCGCAACCGTTTGACTTGTATAGTGCTCCCCTCGATGAGAATCATCACAGTCCGGTTGTCCCGCAGCGCTTTAAAAACCGCCTGAAAGGTATCGTAATTGCTTTTGACCTTGCTGTAGCCTCCGTCCTTGCGGCGGAATATCGGCAGCATGTTCAGGCTTCTCAGCAGGGCATCGTAGACCTTTTTCTGGAAAAGGTTGCCCCGGACCATAAAGTACAGCGGGCGGTCCAGGAAACAAGCCATCAGGCAGGGCTCCAGAAAGGCAGTAGGGTGGTTGGTAGCGAGAAAGACCGGTTTATTCCTGGGCAGGCGCTCGGCGTGGACGAGGTATATCTTACGATACAAAGCCAACAGGCCAAGGCGAGCGATAGGCCGCACAAACGAGTACAACATCAATTCTCCTCATTGGTGATCAAGTGCAGCAAAGTTAACGATATTTCAACAGCCTGCAGTAGGTATTGGCCAGGCGGTCCTGAGAAAAGCCCAGGCGGTACATATTGAAAACGATCAGATTGGCCAATTGCACGCGCATATAGCTGTTCTCCCGGTACTTGCGCGCCGAGATTAAAGTAGGCTTGTCAAAAATTTTGAACGCATGCTTTTCGCGGGCCCGCTGAATAAAATCGTACTCCTCCATAATCTTGTAATCCGGCCGGAACCCGCCCAGGGACTCGAAGACCGGCCGCTCTACATAAATAGACTGATCGCCGCCCCGGCACCACAGGAAATCATACCGGGTGAAGTAGGCGTTGATACGGAGCAGGGGGTGGTCCGTATCGTAAACCGATTGGTAAGACCCCATAGGAAAACCTTCCCCCAGGCTGCCTTCAATATCATCAAGATAGGAAGCGGGCGGGCGGGTATCGGCGTGCACAAAGTAAAGCACGCTCCCTGAGGTTTGGCTGACACCGTAGTTCATCTGCCGCGACCGCCCTTTCTTCGGCGATGGCAGTACCGTTGCCCCGGCGGCAGTGGCAATATCGACGGTCCCATCTGTACTGCCGGCATCCACTACCAAAAGGTCTACCAGGCGCTGATCCGCATTTTCATGCAAATGGCGGACAACTTTACCGATCTCCTCCGCTTCATTCAGCGTGGGTATTATAATGCTTACTGTCATATTCTTATTGCTCAAAAGGCCTCCCCGACCGTTAGGTAAAAGCCGCTGCTCCCCACCGTAAAGCCATAGTCTAGCCGCACGTGCACCCGCTCTGCTTCCAGCAGCAAAAACCGCAGCCCCAGCCCGGCTGTCCAGCGGGTGTTCTGCAGTTGAAAGGCAGATACCTCGCCCGCCACATTACCCAGCCCTCCAAAAACGGCGCCCTTAAGCCGCCAGAATAGGGGGAAGCGGTAACCGCCTTGCAAAATCAACATCTGCCGGTCCCGGTAGCGCCCTTCGTAGTAGCCCCGCATCCGCCGGGTGCCGCCCATGAGGGCTAAATGGGTGAAAGGAGGCGCCCCGGTATTGAACTCCAGATAAGCATTGAGAGCAAAGACGGCATCCTTGCTTGTGGCCCAGTATTTGCGGGCATCTAAAGCGAATTTGGTAAAATTAAACCGGCTTCCGGTTCGGGAACCGCTGTTGATCGCACCAAGTTCAAAATAATGGCCGGCCGTAGGGTAAAAAACGTTGTTGCGCTGGTCCAGCAGCAAAAAACCACCTGCCGCCGAGAGCAGCCCACCTGACTGGCCGACCGCCTCTTGCCCATTCAGCAATCCGCCCGGCTCCAGGCCGCCCACCTGCATATCATCCAGCCAATAGCGGAAGCCGGCGTACCAGTCCCCCCAAAACTTGCGGGCGGCATTGAGGCGGACCCTGGGGAAACTCAGGTCGAATAACTCCCCCTCGTAATCTTCATACCCATTGCCAATACCGTAGTAAAAGTAAGTGTACCGGTAATAGCCTAATTCACCGTAGATGTTATAGGCTTCCTCCTGCGCGAAGACCTGAAAGGGCAGGTAAGACAATATCTGGTTTTCCAAAGTGTAGGCCCCGCCCAACTGTACCTGCGAGGGCCGGCTGCCGGGAGATTCTCCCGGTAGCCGAAAGGTATAGATACCCGCAGCTCCAAAGCCCCAGCTTGTTTCCGGGGTCAGGAAGACGATGGGCAGGGCCACCAAACGGGAACCGGCTTGCTGTGAAGTGTCCTCCTGAGCCAATGCGGGCAGCAGGCCCGCCCCCAGGCAGAGCAGTGTGAGTAAGGCTGTCTTCATATGGACAAGGTACGAAGTTTGGTGGAGGTGTGGATGAGCCCGGCAGGTGCCCCTCGTCAGAACACCTCATTCACCTCATCAGGATCAAAGCTCCCAACCAAGCTGACAAGCCCCGGCCAACAAGCCTTCCGGGCTTGCTCCGCCCTGATTTGTTAAAACGATGGCGCCGGTGATGGTGGGCCGGTTGAAACCTGCAATAGTGGCTGATCAGACGCCGTCAGTTGATCTTGACCTAACAGTAAACAGAGATATTCTTTGGCCGCACCTCCTTTTGCTCAAAGGTACGTCATTCATGCTTTAAGAATCAAAACCATAAAGTTTCCGGGGCGCTGTAACCAATTCATTCTCCCGCATTATGAAATCAAAGAATCAAAATTGAGGAACACGTTTTTCCGATGTTCCTAATTATTTGGATGCCCCGGGGCTTTTTTGAATCCCGAAAACACAAAGTAGCGGCTCAGGTGCCCGCAGGGGCGTCAGCCAGCGGAAAAAATATGCGTTAGATGCTTTCGAATTTGCAATTAAGCCGTTCTTTTGCAAAAACCAATCTTATGAGCGCCCCGAAACGGACGGTCTCAGAGGCGGAAATGCAGCAGGAGTGGCTTGAAGTGCAAGCGGCTCAGCAGGACCCTGCTTTGTTCCGGCCGTTGTACGAGCGCTACCACGAACCCATCTTTCGCTACATCTTCCGCCGCACCGCCGACGAAGCCCTTACCGCCGACCTTTGCTCGCAGGTATTCCTGAAAGCCCTGCAGCAAATCAACCGGTATGCGTACAAAGGGGTGCCGTTCTCGGCTTGGCTGTACCGCATTGCGAGCAACGAGATTGCCCAGCACTTTCGGAAAGCCAACAAAAAACGGGTCGTTACCCTGGAAGATGCCCCCCTTTCGCACTTGGCTGAAGAAGTCCAGCAACCCCTCGAGGAGGACCTCCTGCCCATTATGGTGGAGGCATTAGACCAACTCAAGGAAGAAGACCTTCAGATCATTGAATTGCGCTTTTTTGAAGAGCGCCCGTACAAAGAGATTGGAGATATATTAGGGATTACGGAAAACTACGCCAAAGTAAAAACCTTCCGTATCCTGAACCGCATAAAGAAAAATTTGGGTTGACCACCGGCACCTGCGGATCAAGCAGGTGCATGAATTCCCCGATCCTGCCAGGCTCAGCACCAGCAAGTGCACCGAGCCTGAAAAGCGGTCAGGTAGTTCGCAACCGCTGTCGCGGCGACTCGGTGCAACTGTTGGAGCCCCCCGGATTCGTGGGGCGCAAAACCAGCAACCATGAGTAAAAACTACAATTTTAAATTTAACCCGGAGCAGCCCGCTTCCGACGAAATCCGGCAGCACCGCGATTTCGAAGGGCTGCTGCAGCGGTACGAGGCGGAAGGCCGCCGGTCCCGCCGGTCTAAGGCCGTGCGCCTGGCCTTCCGAGGTGTTTCAGCCGTTGCGGCCGCTGCGCTGCTGCTGCTTGGCATCCGGGCTGCCCTCAATTTGGGGGAGCCGGCGCCTACCCTTTCCAATGAAGCCTTTCTGGCGGAGCAGCCTTTCGTTGACCCGCCGGTAGAAGGCCTGGCTGTACCGACTTTCGCCAACTTTCGCGTCAATACGGCGAAGGGCGGCGTATACGAGTACCCGAGCGGCTCCAAACTAGTAGTGCCCGCCGCTGCTTTTGCCGATGACTACGGCCGGCTGATCGGCGGCGAGGTCGATGTCTTTTACCGGGAAATGCACGACTATGTGGATTTCTTCACTTCGGGCATGCCCCTGCGGTACGATTCCGCCGGGCAGGCTTTCCAGTTGGAATCGGCGGGCATGATTGAGCTGTACGCTGAGCAAAATGGACGCCGGGTGCAACTGGCCACTGGCAAAAAGATTGATATAGAGCTGGCCTCGGAAATATTTATCCGGGCAGACCGGCTGAACAGCCCTCCGGCCTACCATGTGTACTATTTGGACACCGTGGGTAACCAATGGCGTTACCAGGACATCGACCGGCTTCAGTTCCTCGAAAACCAAACGGTGCTGCAGGATGACCCGCTGCGGGATGAAAAAGCGGCACTGCTGCTACAATTGCAAGCCATCGAAACAGATCAGGAAAAAAGCCTGAGCGCCCTGGAAAGCAGTATCCCCATGCCCGTCAAGCCCCTCCGCCCTGTACAGGCCGATGGCAACCGGCCGACCCTCGAGCTCAACTTCCTGGATGGCTCCGTAGAGGTGGAAGACACCGAGAACGGGCAGGTACAGGATGAGCTGGCGCAGCTCCAACGGATGTACAATAATGTCATCTGGCAAATCTCGGAAGACAGCCCAGCTTACGACGAACGGGCTTTTAGCGTAGCTTGGGAATCCGTCCGCATCCGGCCAATTAACAACCGGGATTACGAACTGACCCTCATCCACCCCCAGAACCAGGTCACGCTTATTGTGAGCCCGGTCATGCTGGGGCAAGACTACCAGGACGCCCTTGACCGCTACGCCGCTGAATTAACCGCCTATCGGGAAGCCATGGCCGCAAGGGAAGCCCGGCTGCGGGAAGAGCGGGAGGCCATCAACGAACAGGCCGGCCGCAAAAAGCAAGCCGCTCTGGCAGCCTATGATGCCGAAGTGGACGTAGCCCCACAGGAAGAAGCCGGCCGCTACCTGGTACGCCGCAAGGTGATCAATCAATTCAAAGCCGATAAATTAGGGGTCTGGAATTGTGCCCGCCCTATCCCGGTGCAATCCCGGCCGCTGCAAGCCAAGTATAAGGATCAATACGGCAACACCTACCCCGAGGAAAAGCTCTACCTGGTGGATAAAAGCAAGAATACGGTGTACCAGTTCTACTCGGGAAGTGATGTGATCAAAGGGCTGAACGACAGCGCGGACAACCTGATTTGGATGGTTACGCCCGACCAGAAAATTGCAGTACTGCGGCCGGAGCAGTTGCGGCGCATCAACCAAAAACCGGGCAAGCCAACGACATTGGAGGTAGAATTGCTTGATCAGCCGGCGGATGCCAAAGAAGTCCGGAAAATGCTGGCATTTTAACGCTGCCCTTCCGCCTCTTCGCTAAACAGCGCCACTTTGCGCTCTCCCGGGCGGGCGTACCCCCGGTACATGCCAGGTGTGTTGAAGGGCATGGTAATCTCGCCATGCTTATCTACAGCAATCAGGCCGCCGCTCCCGCCGGCCGCTTTAAGCTTTTCGTGAATGATATGATGGGCCGCCTTTTCCAACGGCCAGCCCTTATATGCCATCTGAGCGGTCAGGTCATGGGCAACCGCGTAGCGGATGAAATATTCGCCATGCCCGGTGCAAGACACCCCGCAGGTCGCATTATCTGCGTAAGTACCTGCTCCGATGACGGGCACATCTCCGAAACGCCCGTACCGTTTATTGGTCATGCCGCCGGTAGAAGTACCAGCAGTAATATTGCCGGACTGGTCCAGCGCAACGCACCCTACGGTGCCAAATTTGTAATCCGCTGGCAGCAGCGCCCCGGTGGCTTTCGACTCCGCCGCCCGGGCCCGTTGCAGGGCATCCCACCGGCTTTGGACGTAGAAGTAGTCAGCAGGGACGGTATCGAGCCCCTGGGCTACTGCAAATTGCTCTGCCCCGGCCCCCGTAAGCAACACGTGGCGGGAGGACTCCAGCACAGCCCGCGCCGCCCGGATGGGATTTTTGATGTGGTGCAGCCCGCCCACTGCCCCGGCATTACGGCTGGCCCCGTCCATGATTGAGGCGTCGAGTTCATTGCGCCCATCGCTGGTAAACACCGCACCTTTGCCTGCATTGAACAAAGGTGAATTCTCCAGGTAAATTATGGTTTGCTCTACCGCATCCCGGCTAGAGCCCCCGGCTTTTAGCACTTCCTCTCCAATGTCCAGGGCACGGTTAAGGGCAGCCCGGTACTCGGCAGCCTGCGCCTCGCTCATATTTTCCGCAAGGATAGTCCCCGCTCCACCGTGTATGGCAATGGCGTAACCAGGCTGGTCCGCCGTGCTTTCCGACGCTGCACCGGCTGTACCCTCTCCCGGGTTTTTTGAACAAAAGGCGGCTGATAAAGCCATCAAAAAAAGGAGCAATCGAGTCATAGTTGTTCTTTTATCGAATTAAAGTCGTCTGCCCTTTAAAGGTTTCCGTCAGGCCGTCGGTATATTCCAGCTCAATAAACCAGAGGTAAACCCCCGGCTGCATGGGTTCGCCCCGGAAGGTCCCGTCCCAACCCGCCGTCATCTCATTGGGGCTGATATCATTGGTTTCGTAAACCACCTCTCCCCAACGGTCGAAGATGCGGAAGGTGCGAATGTCAGCTTCCAGGCCTTCCCGCGCAAGCACCGTAAGCAAGTCATTGCGGCTGTCGCCATTCGGCGTAAAGCCCGTAGGCACAAATACCGGGCGGTCTTTCTTGGCGTACAGCGTAAATACCGCTTCCCCTGTGCAACCGGTTATATCGGTGACAATTACCCGTATACTCTGCTGGAAGTCAACCGTTGCCAGGGGCGCGCTGCAGCGGTAGCAGCTGAGCACGGTAGAATCCTTGGGGAACCATTCATAGCCGAAGGGCTCCACCCCACCGGTGATTTCGGGAATAACCTGGATGGTATCCTGAAAGTTGATGGCCCGGGTACTCCCAAGGCTGACCTCTATGGGGTCAGGCTCACCGACAACAACCGGTTCGCCGAAGAACAGGCAGCCGTTGGCATCTCTCACCTGTAAATCGTAGGTGCCCGGCTCCAAGCCAATAAAGGTAGAGCTTCCGGAAAAGAAAGCCCCGCCGTCGATGGAGTACCGGTAAGTGGGCGTCCCCCCCGTTACATTGAGGTCGATACGCCCGTCCTCGTCTCCGAAACAACTGACGTCCAGGGCTTCGGCAGTGACGGCCAGGGCGGTATCTGGCTGCGTGATCATCAGGGTTTCTTCTACCTCACAGCCGGCGGCATCCGTTATGGAGACCGTGTACATGCCTGCCGCTGCGTCCTCAATGCCGGCGGTAGCGGCACCATTAGACCAGTCGTAGGCATAGGGAGGCAACCCGCCGCTTACGGCTACCTGCGCGGCCCCAGTCTGATCTCCAAAGCAAAGCACCGGCTCAGTCGTCACCGCCACGGCAATTGGGCTAGCCTCTTCAACCGCCACCTCAATCGTAGCCGTACAGTTATTAGCGTCGACGACCGTGGCCTGATAAGTACCAAGGCTCAGGCCCTCCAGGCCAGGCCCGGTTTCGCCATTACTCCAGCTTACACTGTAGGGCGGCGTGCCGCCGGTAATTGACAAAGCTACCCCCCCGTCGTCCCCCCCGGCACAGCTAACCATTGACACCGCTTCCGTGATGGCAATAGCGGAAGGCTGTCCGACCGCGAGATTGGCGGTAGCAGTACAGCCCAACCCATCGGATACCGTAAGCCCGTAGGTGCCGGCGCTTAGGTTTTCCACGTCCGGTTGGGAGGGTAAACCGGCTGACCAGGTGAAGGTGTAATCGCCATCTCCGCCAGCTACCTCTACACTGAGGCTGCCGTTGGTAGCCCCAAAGCAACTTGCCGGGAAAGCCGTAGGCGTAATTTCCAGGCCGGGCACGGCATCCACCAGCGCCGTATCAACAGTGCTACAGCCATTGGCATCGGAGACCGTAACGGTGTAGAACCCTTCCTCCAGCCCCTGAGCATTGGCTAGGGTTTGCCCATCACTCCAGTTGTAAGTATACGCTGGCGTTCCGCCACTAACGGTGACGGTGGCCGAGCCGTCGGGCTCTGGCAGGCAGGAAGCGGTATCGGAGATAGTAGAAGTAGCCAGGGCCGTTGGCTGTTGCAAAGCTATGGTGTCAGCTAGCGTACAGCCATTCGCATCAGTGAGCGTAAGGCTGTAGGAACCGGCAGCCAGGCCACTGACGGAAGGGCCCGACTGCTGATCACTCCAATCAAAAGTATATCCTCCTGCTCCTCCGCTTGCTTCGGCGGAGATACTGCCATCCGACCCGTCAAAACAAAGGGGCGGAGTAGGCTGAAGCGTCAATTCAAGAGCGGGAGCATCCGGCACTTCAATACTATCGGCACCTGTGCACCCGTTCGCATCCGTTACCTGCACGCTTGTAATACCGGGCGGGAGGGCAGTGGCGATGGAATCCGACTGGCCATCTGCCCAGGTATAGGTATAGGGCGCCGTGCCGCCTTCCGGCACTACGGTGGCGGTGCCGCTTTCAGTGCCGTTGCAAAGCACGGGCTCAGCCGTCAGTGATAAAGCCAGCGCTGCCGGGGCCTCCACTGCAAAGTCCTGCACCTGCTGGCAGTTATTTTCATCCGTAACGGTGAGGCTGTAGGCCCCGCCGCCCAGGTCATCCCTATTTTCGGGGCCTAAGCCAATATCACTCCAATTGTAAGTGTAAGCACCAGTACCCCCATTTACCATAACCGTTACGCCACCATCTTGCAAGCCGGCACAGCTCGTAGGCTGGCTCACCAGGTCCACCGCAATGCCCTCTGGCTCATTGATGACAATGGAATCTGTTATCCGGCAGGCATTGGCATCGGTCAGCTCCAGGACGTAGGTACCGGCCTGAATATTATTGAGCACGGAATCTGTACTTATTTCGGCCCCGTCCTGTTGCCATTCGTAAAGGTAGTTGCCCACCCCGCCCCCGGGAATTACAGCCGCCTGCCCACTCAGGCTGTCGGCACAAAGGGCGTCAGTAGCTGCAAACTGAATATCCAGAGGGGGGGGTGATGTAATCTCAAAGGGGACCTCAACCAGGCAGCCATTGGCGTCTTCAACGGTGGCCAGATAAGTGCCCGCAGCAATGCTGTCAACCGCTGAGCTGTCGATGCCAGGCATCAGCCCACCGCTGTAGGTTATCTGGTAAGGGGCGGCCCCACCTTGTACCGCCAGGTTGATTTGCCCCGTCGGCACGCCACCGCAGGCAACATTTGTCAGGTTGGCTACTGCGGCCAGGCTGTCGGGCTCTGCCACGGTGAGCACATAGTTGGAAACACACCCACCGCCGTCGGTGACTTCCAGTGGGTAATCGCCGCCGGTTAGGCCGGTCTGCAAAGAGTCGGTTCCCAAAGGCCCCCAGTCAAAGGCATAGGGGCCGCTGCCGCCCTGAATAGCGAGGGTGGCAGCTCCATCCGCCGCGCCGGCGCAACTCACCGGAGTGACCAGGGTATCAGCATCCAGAGGGGCAGGTTCTTCCAGGTCTACCGTCAGGGTAGCTCCACAACCGGTATCGTCAACAACGGCCACGGTATAGGAACCGGCTGATAGACTGTCAAAAACGCCAGTAGTATTTTCCAAGCCCCCCAGAGCATAAGTATAGGGCGGGACCGTCCCGCTGGCCCCTACGCTAAGGCTGCCATCGGCACCGCCATTACAACTTGGTTCTGACACACTGGCCAGATTAAGGATGGGGGGTACGCAATCCAGGGTTTCGCAGGTGATTTCGCTTACCGGCCCCGGGCAGTCCCCTACCCCACGTACCTGCACCGTAACAGCGGTCAGGAAAGGCAGGTTGCTGACCGTGTGCTGATTCACGCCGTTTGCCGCCACCCAACCGGTACTATCCACATTAACCTGAAAACTGTCAGCTTCCATATCCGGCCCCCAACTGACGGTGATGCTGCTGCCCGTAACATTGGCACAGCTAAGCTCCGGCGCATCCGGCCCGTACAGGACGGTGACGGTAACGGTATCGGTAGTACTGCAACCGTAAGAATCTACGGCATTCAGGATATAAGTGGTCGTGGTATCGGGCGTAGCTACCGGGTTGGGGCAGTCTGTACAGCTAAGCCCGGCAGCCGGGGCCCAGTCGTAGGTGATTTCATAAACCGGGTTGAACGTGATGGTCCAACTATGCAGTGTCCCGCCCAGGCTGGGGGTATCGTCGATTAGAAGCAGCTGCCAGGTGCCATTGGTACTTCGGTCTGGCCCGTAAAGGTCCGTCCATAAGCCTTCCGGTGCCCAGTTGCCGGTAAAGGGCGCATCGGCAGGGGCAACCGTGTTGATGTTGGTAACGGCTTCTGGCGTAAAGCAGGTATTGATGAAAAAATCCTGCCCAAGGGCGTTACCGCCATCCCCGCCGTTATCGGTGGTCAGTTCCATAAACTGATCATCGGGGCCAATCAGAAAGAGGTCCATGTCGTCGATCCACCGGTGGTCAAAGCTATCGATGCAGACGGACTGTATAACGCCCGGCCCAAGCGTAGGGGGGATCACCCCCAGCACCTCTACGGGCGAAAAAAGCGAAACATTGGCGGGGTTTGCAGGGATATTGACCGGCGCGTCATTCCTAAAGGAAGGCGGAGGAGGCAGTGGCACCGGCAACTCCCCCATTAGCTGGACGGAGTCGAACTGGCAAATTTCCACATCCGGGCCCAGGTCAGCGGGCACCAAAGGGTTTTCCCGGATCAGAATGGGGATGGTATCGCGGTTGCAGGGGTCGCGCTGAACATCGATAAGGATCGTTTCTTCTCCTTCGTCAATTCCATCTTCGAAAGCAATGATGGGGATTTCGACCACGCTGTCACCCGCCGGGATGACCAAATCCGGGGGGATAAATTCATAATCCACGCCGTTTTCGGCAGTGCCCAGGATTTGGTAATCAATGGGGTAATCGCTCTCCACCGGACCCGGTAGGCTAAACGCCAGCACGCCTTCAGCACAGCCTTCTGCCACCGACCCATCGAGGCTGACCGTCGTGGCTTCTACATTCAGGGAACCCGTGCCAAAACTTTTGGCTTCCAGGAAGACTCCGGAGTCGAACAAACCGTCGCTGACATCAGCAATTACCAGCTTAATGGTATACGTGCTACAGGGCTCCACCACGGCCTCCGCAGTCAGTACGCTCGTGAAGCCATCGTAGACGGGCTGGTTGCTGGAATTGTTGTTGTCGTTATAAAAGGCCGAATAGTCCAGGCTGCCATTCGGAGCCTGGCAATTGATGGCGTCGCCGTTTGCCCCAACCTGCCCGGGATTAAGGTTATTGATCGTTACCGGCAAGTTGGTGCCGGGGATGAGGGCAATATTCTCCGCATCATTCGAGTAAGGGCCACTGATGCCAGGGCCACTTATGAAGAACCCAAACACATCGTTGAAGCTGGAGCAAACGTACTCCGGGTACTCTTCCGAGCCAAAAACGTAATTAAAGCGGAGGGTATCAGATATGGGGACAAAAGTGATGCTGTAGCGCACCATATCGTTCACCTCCACGCCGTTCGTGATGGCAAGCAAATCCGGATCCGCAATAGCCGTGCCCATAGTGGAGCTGGATTGCTCATTGCCAGTCTGATCGACACCAATACCACCATTAGAGGTGGCCCGGCCGGTCGACATGACGATGCCGCGGTTGATGCCCACCTCGTCCTCTGCCTGATTGAAAAAGCCAACGGACTGATTGTTGCCGGTAAAAGTGACCTCCAAGACTTCCACCCCTTCGCCCAGGAAAACATTGGAAATCAGGTTTTCGGGGGTGAAGGGCGGGCCATTGACCACTTCCATATCCTGTGCGTTCAGAAGGGGCGCCACAGCAGCGGTAAGCAGCCCGATTGTATAAATGCGAAAGATCATGTTCCTCATAGCCATGCTGATGATAATTTTTGCTGCCATCCGGGGCAGCCCATCGGGTAATTCGGGTTAAGTTAGGGTGGTCAGCGCCAGATTGATGCGAGGAGCCGACTATTTCGTCCTCTGCACAAAGGGCCTAAACGCCGGTCGCTCTGTAACCGTAGCCATCTTTTATTAGCCCGGCACGGTATTTAGGTGCTCAAAAATAATGTGTTTGGGGCACAATCGGAGCGTAATGCCGCCTTTAATACAGATTGCGTTTCCATTTTGACAATTCAATCTGCTTGGATATTGGCACGAATGTTTGGTCATTGAAGACTTTTCGCTGGCAGGGGCACCAAGTGATTTAGGCCGCCCCTGGCTTCTTTCTGAACCCTTTGCTCTATTTTTTCGTCTTATTTATCTAAAAATTCGTGCCGGGCGCCGCCCGAAGGTTAAATTTGAGCCGGCAGCGATAACACAATCCTGCAAATTGGGTTGTTGAACAACCATAAATGATCACAAGAATATTTCATGGGACAATTTTTGAAGTTTTTGCTGGCCTCTTGCCTGGGGCTGTTTATAGGGTTTTGTTTGCTCATCGGCATTGGCGCAATCGCCATTGGCCAGGCCATCAGCGCTGCTGATCAGGTCAAAGACGTCAAAGCCAACTCCGTGCTCCACCTCACCCTGGACCAGCCGATACCTGAACAGACCAACAATCTGGAAATCGACCCCTTTGCTTTTGAAAACGAAAGCACCCTGGGTTTGTCGGCCATCGTAGATGCCCTGGAACGGGCTGCCGAAGATGATGACATCAAAGGTATTTTGCTGGAACCGGAGCAGTTGGCCAACGCGGGCATCGCTACGAGCGCAGTACTGCACGATGCGCTGCAGGCCTTTAAAGACTCCGGAAAATTTGTCATTGCCTACGGGGATTTCTATACCCAAAGCGGGTACTACCTGGCGGCAGCAGCCGACGAAGTTTATCTCAACCCCCTCGGTATCGTTGATTTCCGCGGCTTCTCTACTCAAATCCCCTTCTTTAAGGATATGCTGGACCGGATTGGGGTGAATATGCAGGTCTACTACGCCGGCAAGTTCAAAGGTGCCACCGAGCCCTACCGCCTGAACGAACTGAGCGATGAAAACCGCGCTCAGATCCGGACCTACCTGGATGATATCTACAACGAATTCCTGGCAGACCTAAGTGATGCGCGGGGTATTTCCACCGATCAGCTACGCCAACTGGCGAATGACTACACGGGCATCGACCCCAATGCCGCACAGGCTGCCCGCCTCGTGGATGCGGTAGGCCACCGCGATACCGTCCTAAGCCTCCTACGGGAAAAAATGGGCCTGGAGGAAGACGAAGAGATCGAAACAGTCAGTCTGAGCACCTATGCCAAAGCCAACCCAGCTGACAAAGACTACAGCATTAAAGACAAAATTGCCGTCATCTACGCCGAAGGCGCTATTGTAGATGGCAAGGGCACACCGGGCAGCATCGGAGACGAGCAGTATGTAAAGTACATCAAAGAAGCCCGGCGCAGCGACCGCATCAAAGCAATTGTCCTGCGCGTCAATTCGCCCGGTGGCAGCGCGATGGCCTCGGAAAATATCTGGAAGGAGGTTAAACTCGCGCAGCAGGCAGGCAAGCCCGTGGTCGTCTCTATGGGCGATTACGCTGCCTCCGGAGGCTACTATATCTCAGCGGCTGCCGACTCCATCTTTGCAGAGCCCAATACCCTGACTGGCTCCATTGGCGTATTTTCTATTATCCCGGATGCCAGCGAATTGATGAACGAAAAGCTGGGCATCCACTTCGATACGGTAAAAACCGGCGACTTTTCGCTGGGCATTTCCCCGGTCTACCCTATGTCGCCTCAGGGGGCCCGGCTGCTGCAGATGCGGACCGACAGTATGTATGAGACCTTCCTGGCCCGGGTGAGCGAAGGCCGGAATATGCCCAGAGATTCCGTCCATGCCATCGCCCAGGGGCGGGTCTGGACCGGCAACGCGGGCCTTAGGGTTGGATTGGTGGATGACCTGGGTGGCCTGGACCGGGCCCTGCAGTCGGCCGCCGCTCTTGCCGAGCTGGAAGCCTACCGCACGACCAGTTACCCGAAAGTGAAAGACCCTATACAGATGATCCTGGAACAATGGCTGGGTGAAGAGAACGTGCGCACCCGGGCACTGCTGAAGCACGAGCTGGGGGAACACTACAAACACTACGAGCTGGTGAAACAAATGGTGGAAAGCAAGGGCGCACAGGCCCGGCTGCCTGTCATGGTAAGCTTCTAGTGTACCGTATAGCCATGCCTTCGGCACTGGTGCGGCTGGACCGAGATATTTCCCGCTTTTTTGCCTGTGGCAGCCTCAAAAATATTGGGCTTACGAGGGTCAAGCGCTTTGCGGCTCCATCCACCAATGCTCAGCTAGTAGGCAATGAAGGCCCGGGCATGTTTTTGCATGGCCTCCAGAGTGGCAGGGTCAGAAATCTGGCCGCTGCCATTCTTGAGCTTTGAGATGCTTGAAATGGGCAGTTTGTCCGGCATCACCGTCATGCCGAGGTAGTTGAGCACGCCGGTAAGGTGCTCCATGCCCCGCAAATTGCCCGCCCGGCCGGAGGCGACGCCCACCAAGGCACCTTTCTTATCCTGAAAATTGCGGCTGTATTCCCGTACCGAGCATGCGTCGATAAACAGCTTGACCGCCCCCGGGAAGCTGCCGTTATACTCCGGTGTAACGAATACCATTTTATCGGCGGGCAAAATATATTCATCTTGCAAGGCAGTGAGCGAAGGGGCTTGTTTGCCGTACATGCCCTCGTGAAACCAATCGTGGGGGATATGCTCAAGCGCCAGCAGTTTGACGGTCTCGTCGGTAGCTTCCTTTAAAACCTCGTAGTATAACGTGGCGAACTTAAGGCATTCGCTATCCTTTCTGTTCGTACCAGAAATTACAGTGATCATAAATGAATTGTAAAGCCCCTGCTCGGGATTTATTGATATCAGCGTACAGCATTACAACACAGTTGGCAAGGTAAAATTGTTTACGCCTTTCCGATTCTGGGCATTTTTCCTATATTTCAGAAGCAGGGGCAAATGGCGTTGAAGGATGGATGGCCTTTTGGCCTGGGTTGATCCCATTTGGCGCCCGCCTGCCGGAAGGCCTGCACCCCTGGAAATTGCCAAAACCAAAACCGAAATAACTGTGAAATTGACCTACTACGGGCACTCAGCCTTTGGACTGGAGACGAAGGGAAGCCATGTCTTGTTCGACCCTTTTATTTCTCCCAATGAACTGGCATCTCAAGTCGATGTGGATGCCCTCAAAGCAGACTATATCCTGGTATCCCACGGTCATCAGGACCACGTTGTGGATGTGGAGCCTATTGCCAGGCGGACGGGAGCGACAATCATTTCCAACTTTGAAATCGTCAGCTGGTACGGGGAAAAGGGCCTGGAGGGGCACCCGATGAACCACGGCGGCAAGTCAAAATTTGATTTCGGAATTGTCAAATACGTCAACGCCATTCATTCCAGTGTGCTGCCGGACGGCACCTACGGGGGCAACCCGGGTGGCTTTGTCATCTGGAATGACGAAGGCTGCCTTTACTTCGCCGGCGACACCGCTCTGACCATGGATATGCGGCTGATCCCGTTGACCTGCCCCGAGCTGGATATAGCCATTTTACCTGTAGGCGACAACTTCACGATGGGCTACGAAGATGCCCTGATTGCCTGCGATTACCTCAACTGCGACCGGGTGGTCGGATGCCACTACGATACCTTCGGTTATATTGAAATTGACCACAAGGCAGCCCAAAAAGCTTTTGAAGATAAAGGAAAAGCGTTAATTTTGCTCCCAATCGGCGAAAGCCTTGATCTATGATGCCTTGTAAATAGGGTATCGCAACAGCAGGGTGAAGTACATAACTGTTCTTCCGGCCAGGTAGTCAAAAAGTAATCAGCACCTATCGGATTATCTCTGCCTGTGGGTTTCTGCGGGCCTGAACACAGCAAATTTATATTTGCTGAACGCTCCCTCCAAGGAGCAAGCGGCTCCGAATGGCGCTCGGGCAGGGCAATGCGCACATTGCTGCCCTTTCATTTTGCCGGCCCGGAACACTTAAGTGTACTTCACCCTTCATTTTTTAGCTTCCCGGGCAAAAGCCGGCAGGGATACAACACAAATAGGATTATGGGAAAAGTCATTGCTATAGCCAATCAGAAAGGGGGCGTCGGAAAAACGACTACCGCCATTAATCTAGCTGCCAGCCTGGCCATCCTCGACAAAAAGGTGCTGCTGATTGATGCCGACCCCCAGGCCAACGCTTCTTCCGGCGTCGGTGTAATGCCTGAAGATATCGAAACCACCATTTACGACTGCCTGGTTGGTGGGTTGGAAACCCTGGAAGCTATTTACGAAACGGATACGCCCAACCTGCACGTTATCCCTTCCACTATCGACCTGGTCGGCGCCGAAATCGAACTGGTTAGCCAGATGAAACGGGAATTCCTGATGCAGGAGGTCGTCAATCAGGTTAAGGACGACTACGACTACATTTTCATCGACTGCCTGCCTTCCCTGGGCCTGATCACTGTCAATGCGCTTACGGCCGCCGATTCCATACTCATCCCGGTGCAGTGCGAGTTTTTCGCCCTGGAAGGGCTTTCCAAGCTGCGGGATACCATCGACCTGGTGCAGAAGAAGATTAACCCCAACTTGGAAATTGAAGGTATACTACTGTCGATGTACGACACTCGCCTACGCCTCGCCAATATCGTAGTAGAAGAGGTGAAACTCATGTTTGAGGAGGAGGTCTTCGATACCATCATCCACCGCAACTCCAAAATCGGTGAGGCCCCCAACCTGCACATGCCGGTGGTCATGCTCAACGCAGGCAGCCGGGGCAGTATTAATTTTCTGAACCTGGCCAAAGAGTTCCTGAAAAACAATAACGACCGCATCGAATCAGTTCCTAGCATGCAGATCGACTAGGCCCAGCAGCCCAAAACCAATCAACCATGGCGAAGCGCATAAGCAAGAAGAAAAAAACCAGTGCCGACGACTTGAGGAGCTCCCTGCGCAGCGTAGCGGGCAAAAATACGAGCAGCGGTGGCCGGCTGTCCTACTTCAACATCACCGAAGAGGATATTAAAAACGACCCTGAGGGGGTCAGCCGCGAGCTTGCCAATACCGTTGCGATGATACCAGTAGCGCAAATTGCCCCCAACCCCGACCAGCCGCGCAAAGAGTTCGAAGAAGATTCCCTACAGGAGCTGGCGGACTCCCTGAAGACTTACGGGCTGATTCAGCCCATTACCGTACGCCGGTTCAACGAACAAGAATACCAAATCATCTCCGGTGAACGGCGCTGGCGGGCCGCACAGTTGGCAGCGCTGTCAGAAATACCAGCTTACATCCGCATTGCCAGCGACCAGGAGATGACGGAAATGGCGCTTGTGGAAAATATCCAGCGGGAAAACCTCAACCCTATGGAGATTGCGTTCTCCTACCACCGCCTGATCGAAGAGTTCAAGCTGTCGCACCAGGAGCTGGGGCAACGGGTGGGCAAAAAGCGGGAAACCATCACCAACTACCTGCGCCTGCTCGATGTGCACCTGGAGGTCATGCAGGCGCTGAAATCGGGCAAGATCAGCATGGGCCACGGCCGCGCCCTGGCGGGCATCCCAGACAAATTGATTCAGAAGGAAGTCCTGGACCAAGTGCTGGAAGGCCAGCTCAACGTGCGTAAAACGGAACAATTGGTGCGCGCCTACAGCAAGCAGCGCAAAAAAAAGCCGCCCCTGCCGGATGCTTACCAGCGCATCCTCAATGAATTCCGGGCAAAGGTAGGCTCCAAACGCGTCGACCTCAAGCTTAAAGATGCCGAAGCGGGAAAGGGCCAAATCGTGCTCCCCTTCAGCACAGTGGAAGAGCTCAACCAGATGCTGGAACAACTGGATATCCAAATCTGAAAATGTCAACAAAAGACTAAAGCCCCCCAGCCCGGCCGACAAATGGAGCGCAGCAGCGTTTTAAAAAAGTGCCTAACTCACTTGATGCTTTTTTATGCTTAGGCACTCGATGGTGCCAAGGCTTAAACGCCTGCAGCTCGGTCCAATGGTACGGCTGATCCAAAATCACGGCCCTGTGAGCATCTGGGAACCCTGTTTTTCCTGGATTTTCTACAGTTTATAACTCCCCGAAACACCCACTGCATATGAAGCAGATTATGATTATTCTACGGGTACTTCTGCTGACGATCTCAGCCCATACCCTGATGGCTCAGGTTACTCCGGATACGCTACAGCAAAACCCTCCGGCGGATACGCTCTCGGTGGATACCTCCGTAGCTGCCCCAAAAAAGAAAAATTGGTTTACGCGCGACTACCCCTCTCCGAAAAAGGCTGCCATTCTTTCTCTGGCCATTCCGGGCGGAGGCCAAATTTACAATAAACGCTGGTGGAAGCTCCCACTGGTCTACGGCGCAGTGGTTGGCATGGGCTTCACCATTGACTACCAGCAGCGCAACTTCCGCCGCCTGAGGGATGCACTTGAACTTAAGCGGGACTCCCTGCCTCATGAATTTTCGGGGACCTCTATCGACAACGTCCGGGCCCTGCGGTCGCTCCGGGACGAATTCGACAAAAATACGCAGCTGGCGTATGTGGGGATGTTTTTGGTTTACACCCTGCAAACCCTGGAGGCTTATGTGGATGCCCACCTCAAAGGATTTGATGTCAACGATGATATTGGAATGGAGCTCAAGCCTAAGTTAGACCTCAACGGGCTGGGAGCACCCACTATTGGCCTGGGGGTAACCGTGCCCCTCAACCGGCGCCGGCCACCCCCACTGCCCGCCCGTTAGGCGATGGCAGGCTACCCTCAAAATCCAAAAACGACTATTATGACTAAAGACGTAGATGAAATCCGGAATGAAATCATTGATTTGCTCAAAGCCCATCTTGGGCCTTTAAAAATCACTTCCGATGCTTACGAGAATTTTGAAGTTTCAGGGACCCTGCCCACTATGCAGGGCAAAAAGAAGGTGGAAGGGGTCTACTTTTCTTCGGTAGTCCCCAAAGCCAAAGATGTCCGGTTTTACTTCTTTCCGCTGTACACTCATAGAGATCAGTTGGGCAAACTGCCGGAACAACTAAAGAAAGCCCTAAAGGGGAAGTCCTGTTTCCACATCAAGAGAATGGATGAGGAAATGAGGTCAAGCCTTAGCAGCCTCATCAAAAAGTCCATCCAAGTTTACCAATCGGATGGGTTGCTAAAGGAGTAGCGTCCCTGGCCATTCAGCAGCAAGCCCGAATGTACAACGGCATCCAATTGCCCGCCAGCCTCCGATTGGAAGTAAGGGGTCGCGCAACAATAACTTACCGATTTAGACTCGTTCTTTTGCACGCTAA
>CAZNSK010000084.1:0-27903 GCA_964575505.1 uncultured Phaeodactylibacter sp. | reverse complement strand
CCGAAGTTTGTGCCTGCGGGCTGATCATTTCCAGGCAACTCACCGCCCTTAAAAAAATAACAAGGGGTAGCCGGTTGGCTACCCCTTTATATTTGCGGGCCTCTGGAAAAAACAGGGCGCTTGCTGCAAAAAAAGCCAGGCGCACCTACAGGCCGCCCAGCATCATCGTGAAACACTATAAAGATATTTTAGTTCCCCAGCACCATCATTCGTTTAGTGGCTGCGTGGGACCCCGCCCGCAGGCTATACTGAAGGACACCCTCGGGCAAGCCTTCATGGTCAATTGACACAGCGTTGTAGCCACGGTGGCCTTCCCGCTCAATGACCCGGACTACCCGCCCTGCGATATCGCTAATGATGAGCTCCACCGGGCCGGGCTCCGGAAGTTCAAAGCCAATAATCGTCGACTCCCGGAAGGGGTTTGGCCGGTTTTGATAGAGCTCGAACTGCCCGCTGTTGGGGTTGTGATGCGCTCCGTAGAAGTCCAGCTCAAAGGCGTAGAGCCCCCCGGAGCGGTTGTAAGCCTCCGCTATGGTGATGCGAGAATTAGCCCGCAGCACATCGCTCAGGTACTGGCCTGCCTTGGAGCGCAAGACCACAGAGAACAATACTTCATCCGCCTCAATATGGTCTAAGGCCGGGTCATTTGATTTATTCCAGCTCAGGGTGACCATTCCGTGGCTCGTAAAGGCCGTACCGATGTGCTTGGGTGCCAGCCGGCCCGGAACGACATCCAGTATTTGAGCTTTCAGTTCATCAAATACCAAGGTGCCCTGATACCCATCAATGAAAGGGATATCTTCAGAGGTAAAATGAAGGGTATACTCTCCATTTTCCTCCATCAGTTGATCCTCCAAGTTGAGGCTAAACGTCCCATCGAAGTTGCGCTCATCGAGCCCCAGCAAATTATTGGCTTGGGCATCCCCGCTGACATCCCCCACTTTGATAGCGACAAAGTCTGCATTGCCGATGCCACTCTCCGGAATATCGTTGATGTTGTAAACTTCCGGGAATTGTTCAGCCCAGGGATCAGAGGGGTTGGGGAAGAGGTAATCCGCTTCCACAAAGCGCCAGCTATTGCTGTGCTCCAGCTCCACATCATCGCCCAGGATCAATTTGCGCAACACAATCATGTCAAGCGTAGATACAGTGCCAGAGTTATTGACGTCAGCGGCTATGATTTGGTACGGGTTACTGAAAGGCTCAATTCCCAGGATATGCTTGTTGATTAGCAACAGGTCAAAGGTTGAAACCCCGTTGAGATCATCACCATCCCGGTTAGGCGTGATGGTATAATCCTGGCCGGGCATTAAGCCTTCAAACGAGTAAGAACCATCTGCACCGGTGACCAGCCAGCCACCGCCCTGCCCGCTGAGGTTGATCTCTACTTCCTCAACGGTAGTGCCGGCAGCGGTCTCGATGCTGCCTGCCGCTGCTGCCGTTGGCTGCATGCCGCCACAGACATTATCGTTATCCTGAACGAAAAGGAACGTCTCGCAAGTGCTGCGGTTCCCGGCAGGGTCCCAGGCATGCACTTCCACGACTACCTGCCCGGTATCCGCGCAATTAAAGTAGATGCCTGTGCTGTCTACATTGGGGGCATCACCGAACCGGTTGATGGAATAGGTGACTTCTCCGGAGCAATCCGTCAGGTCGCCAATTGCAAAGTCATCTGCCCAGACATCTCCAATGCCACCGTCTGAGAGGCCATCCCCATCAGAATCGTGGGGGCTGAGCTCCACCGCCAGGCCGTTGAGGCAGGACAAAGCAGGAGCAGCGCAGTCGACAACTTCGAACGGCAGGGAAGCCACTGTGCTATTGCCGCAGCCATCGCTGACCTGCACTTCAAACCGGTGGCTGCCAATGGGGTAGTCTCCGGCAATCTGATAATCCGGGAAGTTGCTCGTCAGGGCATTGGTCAAGGTCAACTCTGTGTCCAGGGTACCATCGTTTCCGGCGTCGAGCCAAACCCGTACCTCCAGCGTGCTATTGGTAGCCGTGCCATTGGCGCAGTCATCCGCTACACTGAAGCCATAGGCTACTTCGCCTGCGCAAGTTTCGTTATCCAGGCTACAGAAGGGAGAAGCAGGGGCAAAATTGATCGTAGGCGCCGCTTCGTCAAATACGGAGATGACTTGCGTATATTCGTAGAAACCTCCAGCGTAGTCTGCCCGCTGCCAATAGTCATCAAAGCCCTGGCAGAGGTTTTCGCTGGCCAACGGGTTATTGTTGGGCTCTGTCTCGTCGTTGTCCCGGTCGATGTACGTAAACCCATCGGGGCGGTGCAGGACATACACGGCCTCTTCACCGTTCTCGGTATCGCAGTCGGGGTCGCGGCTTACCACAAAGGGGTCGCTTTCCCCATCGTATTGGCACCAGTTCATCACCCGCCAGGTACGGTAGATTTTGTAGCATTCGCCATTGGTAGGCTCAAAAATCTCGTCTTCGAAATTCACGGCAATCATATCGCAGCCGGCAGCGTTGTAAGTGACCGTATCGGCAAGAGTAGTGCCACAGACTGCGGCGTTGTCAGCTGGGAAGCGGATTTCGTAATTATGTACTTGCTCAATAGTGACCAACTGCTCGCAATTGCCACCGCTAGTATTGCCATAGCCATCCGTAGCGCGGAAACGGCGCAGAATAGTGCCGGCATTGCAGTTCATATTGACAATAGGCAGCAGCGCTTCCGTAGTCGCCCCGCAGTTGTCCGTCGCTGTGGCGTTGCCAAACAATTGCTCCAGTGTGGCTGTATTTTCCGGATCGAACCCAAACGGCAGATCAGTGCAGTCAATGGTCACGTCATCGGGCGCAATACATTCTGGTGCCGATTGCTCTTCCGGCACGACCTGCACCATGCAGGCGTTGTGGTTGCCGTAGATATCTACCACCCTCAGCTCAACAGTCACCGGCTCCCCGGCATCGCAGCAGAAGAAATCTACGTAGGGCCCGAAGTTGGAAAACTCATTGCCGCAGGTGCCGTTCTCCGGGTCAAAGCCGTTGCGCCGTATCGCCAGGTTGGCCACACCGCAGTTGTCCCAGGAGCCGTTGTTGACATCCTCTGCATAAAGCCGGCCGTAGTCCTGCCCTCCAATCGAAATCACTGTATTTTGGTCGCACACTGCAGTTGGGGCAACATTATCCTCCACCTCGAAGGGGAAGTAGCGGGTTGCCTGATTGCCACAGCCGTCAGTCACGCGGTATCGGAACAGGTGCATGCCTACCGGTAGCCCCGAAACGACCCGGCTAGCAGCATTCCAAGGCAAGTTGCGCAGTAGGATGGTGTCCAGCTCTATGCCGACAAACTGCCCGTTGTTGTCAAATAGGCTGTCGGCCTCCTCCGTCAAAATAGCCGTATGTACTTCGTAATCAGAGCAGGATTCCACCACTACGGGCAATGGGGCCTCAAAGGCCGCTTCACAGCTGAAGGGGCTGTTGGAGAAGACAGGCATATCAATTTCGCCGTCTCCATCGTAGTCAATGTCCGGTGCGGTTACGACGGGATCAGAAAAGTCACCCACCTTGATCCATTGCTGATAAGTATAGAACGTACTCATGTCGCACCAGTCAAAGACCTGCCAGGTACGGGCAAATTTGTAGGACCCCGGGCAGAGGCTAATCTGAGCACCATCCTGATAAGTGGCTGCAATATTGCAGAACGCATAGTCCAGTTCGTACACCCCAAATGCACTTTTGATGTAGGGGTAACCCGTTACTGTGGGCGAAGGGTACCCATTTGGTAAAGTCTCGTAAGTCGTTTCACAGTCGAGGGGCAGATTGTTGGGGGGCAAGTGGACACCATGCTGGCTATCTGGCCGCCGCAGGGTTATCTGCTGACTGGTCGTCGAGCTGTTGCCGGCAGCATCCGTAACCGTGAAGGCCCGTGTGATGATGATGTCGCCACACTCTCCGGTTTGGGTATACGTATCCTCAAAGGTAATCTGGTAGTCGCCGCAATTGTCCTCCACCATAGGCGCTCCGGTAAGAGCCAGGCTGTTGGGGTTGTTCAGCAGCGAGTCCAGGTCTTCACAAAACAGAGGCTGGCTGAACGTGACCGGCGACTGAGCGAAGGGGCTAAAAGTAACGGTCTCTGCCATAGCCGCGTTGTAGGTCGTATCATTCTGCCCAACCTGCCCTTGCCCATCGGGCAGGATGATGTAGGTAAATGCACCGGTTGCTCCCGCATCCTCCGTAGTCGTAAGCAAGGTATAGGAATGGCCAGCATTAAGGTAGACATTAAAAGCCAGGTAAGGGATACCCGAGCCATTAGCCCCTTGCAGGCCGCTGCCCTCCGTAACGATATTGAAACAAGGGTTGCCGGGCGCGTAGGCACCATCAAATAATGCAGCTACTGCTGCCCCATCCGTAAATTCAGTATTGACCAGGAAGGTATAAAAGCCATCCGCATCAACCTCCACCGTTTGCAGGTCATAGTATCGCGTGCCATTATTGCTTAGGCCGGAAAGGCAAATATACGTTGCGGCATTAAGGCTTGGTAAGGTATCTGCCACCGCGCTTTCCAAGGTAAAGCCATCCGTAGAAATTATAGCTTCATCCGTATCGGCGGGGGCGGCTAGGATAGGGGCTTTATTGTCAATACCCTTGACGTAGCCCCAGCAGGGAATAAACCCATCTCCAACCTCTACGCCATCAGCCAGGTGCACTTCGTAGGTAAACAGGCCGTGCCCATCCAGGATATGCCCGTTACCCGGCATGTCGTCTTCAATTGAAATATCGAAATCCGCGTCTGTCAGGCAGCCAAAGTTGCCCTCCAGCAGCATGTCGGCGAATATTTCCCGGGCGCAATCGTTGTTGGTGACCACATTGATTTGATCATTGCACGCCAGGTTGACCAGCTCTGCGGTATCCTGCGTAATGCCTATAGCAAAAGACGCTAAAGCCGTATTGCCCGCCTCGTCTGATGCCGTTAGGTTGACGGTGTAAGCACCGGGGGCCAATGTTGCGCAGTAGGTATGGCCATTGGTATGGGTTACAGGGAACAAGCCGCCGTTATCGCCCACGAGCTGCAGGATCGGGTCCAGCTGATTGGTGCAATCATCCACTGCTTTGGCCTGGAAGCAGACTTCGGTAACGCTGCTTTCGCAAGCATTGAGGTGCACCTGCAGGGGCTGATTTGGGTAAACCAGCACCGGAGGCGTTTCATCTTCGGTATGCGCAACGCTCAGCTGTGCATTTCGTTCGGTGACATTCCCGCTGCCATCTGTATAAACGGCTACTAAATCAGCGCTGTCCAAGCCAGGTGTCAGCAGGATGGGGTATACGTAGGTGCCCTCTTCCGACAAGTCTTCATCAAAGGCTAATTCCACGCCATCAAGGGTTGTGGATAAATTTTGCCCATCGGTCACCTCATCGCAATCGTCTGACACCTGCACCTGCAGGTTAATGAGCAGGGAGTCTTGGCAGTAGGGCAAGGCGTACGTCAGGTTGCCCGGGATGACAACGGCGGCAGGGCTATCCTGATTCTGGACGACTTCGATCAGCACATTGCTGACCTCCACATCCTGGTAGGCTACGTTGAGGCCGTATACGCCCGGCTCCAGGAACCCAGAAAGCTCGAAGTAGGCAAAGCCGTTTTGCACATTGGTGTAGCCTACGCCAAGCGGTGCGCCTGTCACCGAAATATCGGGTTGGACATTGGTAGACGGTGTTATGTTGCAGTCCAGGATACTGCCGGAAAAGCTGATAAAAGCATCGCTTTCACAGGCAGCAACTGTGTACTGGGTGTTGCCGCTCACGTCCACAATCGGGGCCGGGCTTGCACCTTGCTCCACAGTGACTTCAAAGCTGTAGGTGGAGGTGTTGCCATAGTCGTCAGCTGCCTCGTAGCCAATAGTATAAGTACCGGGTGTAAGGTAAGAACCGGAAGCCGGGCCCTGGGTTTGTGTAACATCCGCATCAAAATCACATCCGTCGTTAGCCGTCACCATCCAATTGACGGGTACTTCGTCATTGCAGGAAGGTGTTTCCACCACGATATCGCCAGGCCCCTGGAATACAGGCGGGCGGTTATCCACTACCTCGATTTCGAATTCAGCAGTGGTTGAATTGCCATCGCCATCCGTTGCAGTCAGCCTCAGCACATTTGTCCCGATAGCCGCGAACCCTTCTAAGACATAAGCATCCCCTGTGTTGATCAGATTGAGGCTGCCGCCCGGGAAAACAGAGGTGTTATTGGAAAAAGTATTGATCTCGGCTTCTACTACAGGCGCATTGCAGTTATCGCCCGCTGTGACAAACCACAAGAATTGGTATCCGCACGACCCTTCCGGAGGAATGATGGTCTGATTGGTGGGGGGCGTTATTCCAATATTTGAAGTGACCTCCAGGCTCGGGGAGGCGATATCTGCCGACGACACGCTAAAGGGGGCGCTGATGCCGTCCACACAGCTGCCAGTGAGGTTGCAGCTGCCAGCATCGCTCAGGGTGATAGAGGCTGTGTAACTTCCCACCTCCAGATTATTAAAGGTAATAGCACTCCCGCCCTGGGCAGATTGCGTACTGCCGTTCACGGTGACTGCATACATAGCTCCGCAACCGGCATCGCTAACCAGCACCTGGACACTGCCGTCGGCAGAGCTCGGGCAGGAGGCATTCGTCACATTAGCTACCAAAAGGGAGGGCAACTGGTGCTGTATTAAACTGCCATCAATCAGGCCCTGGCTGGAGGCGGCAAGGCTGCCTCCACAGTTGGCCGTTACAGCGTAGGTGTAATCTGAATCAGGCGTAAGCGAACCGGGCACAATTGTAACTGTAGTATCCGTGGTGTTGACCACATCAATGATGGGGTTCCCATTATTCATTACGTCAGCTGTAAACTCCACTGCATCCGGCGTGGGGGCCCAACTCAAGGTAACGGACCCATCGCAATTGTACTGCACCGGATATAGCGCAGGAGCCGTACAATTTGGCATTTGAAACGCCCACACCGGGCTTATGGCGAACAGTATAGCTGCAAGAAGCAGGCCACAGGGCCGGGCGTGCCCGGCGGGGTACTGCTTTGTCCGAAGGTTAAGTAAGTTGTGCATGGTTATTTGATTTTTACAATACGGTTTACAGGCAAGGCCGGTACGCATGGCCGGCTTGCAATCAATCGGTTAATGATTTATTGGCCCTTCCGGGCTATGGGATTTGCAGGGAGGGGGGTGGGCCCCTGGCAGAAGGAAGATAGATTTTTGCCTTCGTCCAATACATTCCAACAACCATGCCAAAAATGATTTTCGGGCACCCCCAATCGCCTTTATCTTCAAAATGCTAGGAATTGCAACCCATTACCGCTATCTTGGAGCACCTAACAATATCCTAAGCGCTAATTGGCTGTATTCACCGCCTGGAACACACGCCCCCATTGACCGTAGAACTCAGCAAGCTTTGAAAAGCGGCCAGATTCTGATGGGTTGATTTCAGCTTCCCTGCCCCGCCTTCAGCAGTTTGCCCTATATTACCTAGCGTTAAGAGTTGCGATATTTCCATGGATACAGTATTCAGAATCTTTGTAGTTGAGGACGACCCTATCTACCTTCGGATGATCCGGTATTTTCTGGAGCTAAACCCGGACCACGAAGTCCATACTTTTTCCACCGGTGCCGCCTGCCTCAGGCGCCTTAGCCTCAAACCCCATCTGATTTCTTTAGACTACTCCCTCCCGGATATGACGGGAGAAGAGATACTGGAGCGGATTAAAGCCTACGACGAGCAAATCAACGTCGTCATCCTTTCCGGCCAACAAGACGTGGAGACCGCCGTCAAGCTCATCCGCAACGATGGCGCCTATGATTACATCACCAAGAGCGAAGATTTCCGCGCCCGCCTGGAAAACGACATCCGTCAGCTCAAACAAAAGCTGGACCTGGAAGAGGAGGTCAATCAACTCCGACAGGAAGTGGCGGCTAAGTACGAGTTCAGCAAATCCGTTATTGGGGCCAGCCCGGCCATGCAGCGGGTATTCCGGTTGATGGAGAAAGCAGTACGGACCAATATTACAGTCTCCATCCACGGCGAAACAGGCACCGGCAAAGAGATCGTTGCCAAGAGTATTCATTACAACTCAATCCGGCGGGAAGGCAGCTTTGTAGCCGTCAATATGGGCGCCATCCCCAAAGACCTGCTGGAAAGCGAGCTGTTCGGATACGAAAAAGGCGCTTTTACCGGGGCCACAGCCCGCAAGAAGGGGCAGTTTGAGCTTTCCGATAAAGGCACGCTGTTTTTGGATGAAATCGGGGAAGTGGACCTCAGCCTGCAAGCCAAGTTGCTGCGTGCTATTCAGGAACGGGAGGTTGTCCGGGTTGGGGGGGAAGAGCCCATCCCCTTTGATGCCCGCATCATCATTGCTACCCACAAAGATTTGGCCGAAGAAGTTAAGGCCGGCCGTTTTAGGGAAGACCTTTACTACCGCCTGCTGGGCCTTACCATTGAATTGCCGCCCCTTCGGGAACGTGGCAATGACGTGCTCTTGCTGGCCAATGCCTTCCTCAAGGCCTTTCAGCAACAAAACCACCTGCCCAGCCTGCAACTGGCCAAAGGCGCCAAAAGCAAGCTGCTGGGGTACAGCTTCCCCGGCAACGTAAGAGAGCTGAGAGCAGTCATTGAGCTGGCAGCAGTCATGGCCGATGAGGAGGAGGGTATTAAGGCTGATGACATCCAATTCCGGAGCATCCGCAAAGAGGATGTATTCCTTACGGAGGAGCTAACCCTGGAGGAATACAAACGGCGTATTATATACCACTTCCTGAAAAAGTACGATAATGATGTTTTGCAAGTAGCCGAAAAATTGGATATTGGCAAATCCACCATTTACCGAATGCTCAAAGAAGAAAAAGAGAATGTAAGCGCCGCTGAATAAAAGGTGAGCGCCGGCAAAAAAGCCAAATATGCACCAAATAGCCCAAGAAGAATCAGAGCAGTTATTTGAGCGCTCCTTTGCCATCGTTTCGTTGCTGGATGCGGCGGAAAATGCCTGCTTTCTTTTGAGTGCGCTGGCCCATCAGACAACCACCTCATTTACGGCGTTCTGCCTGCGGGTTCTGACGAAAGATTATGTGCTTACTTATGCTCTTCCCAGTCGGGCTGCTTTACATGCAGTACCCGAGGGCTGCCCAGCTTTTCAAACAGTTTGCCATACCCTATACGCTGTAACACCTTATTGAGATGGAGGCACAAGTACTGCTGAGCCAGAGCCTTGGCCTGAATTTACACAAAAACTAAAATCGAGATACCATGAGCCATTCCGAAAAACAGCCGGCCCGTACCGTAAAAATTGACTTGGCCTACCTCAGGGAATTTAGCGGAGGAGATAACCATTTCATCCGGGAAATTATCGAGACTTTCCTGGATGAGGCCCCGCCCAATATCGATAAGCTGAGCGCGGGCGCCAATCAGTCGGATTGGGAAACCGTCTACAAAATGGCGCATCAGCTCAAGCCCAATTATATGATGCTCGGCATGCAAGCCCAGCAAAACACTGCACTGACTATAGAACAGGCGGCCAAAACAGGTGAAAGGGGGCCCGAAATTCAGGGGCTTGTCAATCAATTGGTGGAGGACACCCACGCGGCATTCCCAATGCTCCGGGCGGAGCTCGAAGGGCTCAAATAAAAAAGGGTTAGCACAAACAGCCGCTTAAATATTCTTAACTCCAGATACTCTGTGACGCCTGCCCGGTGCAACTCAATGCCCCCTTGCCAGCGTAAAAATTAAGCGGTGATGGCTAACCCATTAAAAACACCTAAAAACCCATTTTTTAAACACACATGCATTCGTTGTAACCTCATGGGAAAACCATAGGTGCAGACAGGCTTTAAACGATTCCCCCTTGCAACTATGCCCATCTGCACACCATGGTCCTAAATACTTTTTTTACCTGAAAGCTGCTATCCGTTGATAGCTATTGTCGTTGCCACGGTAATTGCATAAGCTGCGCCAAAAAACACAAGCTGCTGATAACCAATTATTAAAAAATATTATTTTTTAGCATAATTTCCCATCACAACCCTTCCTTCCCAGAATGGGAACCGAGTCTCCGCCGTTGCCCCGGCTGCAAGCCTTTACTCCCGCTCCATTCTCACATGTTTTTTACATTCATAAGTTGCCCAAAAGCTAGGAAGCTTTGCTTTTTTTGTGAATGCCTTTTTGGTAGGGCTTCACCAGGGCATCCGGTTGTTTCCTTGCTTTGCCCTAAGCGGAGATAGCCAAGTACTTTTGCCCTCCTACCAGAGCAGGATAAGAATAAAATGTGTTGGGAGAATTGTAGCCTTCTGAGATTGCTCAGAGGGCTTTTTTTATCGGTTGACCCACTGCTTGGCCAGGTAGCCGAAGCCCAGCGTGGTAAAAAAGGAAAAGATAGCATAGACCAGCGTAGGCTCTGCCATTTTATCATTGCCCAACATAACGCTTGCCACCAAAAGGGCAAGGGTAGTATTTTGCAGCCCTACTTCTATTCCGATCGTAATGGCGTCATAAGAAGCGGAACGGAGGCGGCTCGCCAGTACAAAACTGCCAATCATGCTGATGAGGTGGAAGCCTAGCATTATTGGCCCCAACCCCAGAATATCTGACCCTGATATCTGATTCCCGCCCGTTTCGTCATTGCTGAAGAATTTAATGGCAAAAACCAAAGCCAGCAGCAGTGTAGTCGTGATTTTGACGGGCTGCTTAAACTGCTCCGACACCATCGGGTACCGCCGGTGAAAAAGCAAGCCAAGGGCGACGGGGATAAGCACGATGAAAACCACATTCGCTGTCGTTTCTGCCAGCGACAGCGAAAACGTGGCTTCGGTATTCAAAAACAGATGGGCAGCCAAGTTGACCCCCAGGGGGATCGTAAATAAGATCAGTATGCTGTTGATAGAAGTCAGCGAAATGGAGAGTGCTGTTTTAAGCTCCAGCAAGTAGGAGATAAAATTGGATGTAGCCCCACCCGGGCACAGGGAGAGAATGATAATCCCCATTTTCCATTCATTGCTAATTGGCAACAGCAAGCCGGCCGCAAAGGCAAGGGCAGGCAAAAACAGCATTTGCAGACCCAGCCCCAGCGCCACGAGCCTGGGCTTAGCGATAATTTCCTTAAAATCCGAGAGTTCGAGAGAGGTGCCTACGCCAAACATCGTCAGGGCAAGCACCACAGGTATGAGCACATCGATCAGCTCCATAGGGACACAGGTGCTGAAAGTACAGGAAAAAGAGTTATCGACTGGCTTTTCATGACATGGATAATGATAATCATAGGCTTAGGGTTGCCGGGGTCATTCAGGTACAAATAGAAGGCTTCCGTTTGCATTGCCGTCGCCTCAAGCATAATGGTTTAACATTCGGTGAAAGGCGGAGTTCGGCTTGACTCCGCAAAGAAAAAGGAAAAGCTGTAACTTTCGGAAAAAACTTGGAAGAGGAACCAAAATTAGAGCGCTGGCGACTAATCCTTGGCCGCCAATCGGACCCTGACCAATCCGTACCCTTACAGGGCGCTGCCCGCAGCATGGATAAGGTGCTGGAAGCCCTGTACGATAGCGACCGAAAAGGGGGGCTGGGCAGCTCCGCCCCCAATGTAAACCGGTGGTTGGGCGACATCCGCCGCTACTTCCCGGCACCGGTCGTGCAATTGCTGCAACGCGATGCATTGGACCGCCTTGGCCTGGAGCGCATGCTGCTCGAGCCTGAACTTCTGGAAAGCATAGAGCCGGACGTCGAACTGGTGGGCACCCTGATCAGCCTGAGCAAGCAAATGAATGATCGAACCCGGGCTTCCGCCCGGCTTGTGATCAGCCGCATCGTTAAAGAACTGGAGAAGCGGCTGCGGTACCCCTTGCAGCAAGCTGTCCGGGGCAGCCTCGACCGGGCCACGCCCAATCGCCGCCCCCGCCTTAATGAAATCAACTGGAACCGGACCCTACGCGCTAACCTGAAACACTACCAGCCGGAATACCAAACCGTGATACCGGAGCGGCTCTTTGGCTACGGGCGCAAGCGCTCCCGCCTGAAGGACATTCTTATCCTGGCTGACCAAAGCGGCTCAATGGCCACTTCTGTTGTCTATGCGGGTATTCTTAGCTGCATCATGGCAGGCATCCCAGCGCTTAGTACTCGTTTTATTGCATTTGATACGGCCATCGCCGACCTGTCGGAATACCTGCAAGACCCCGTAGACCTGTTGTTTGCCACCCAGCTGGGAGGAGGCACTGATATTGCCAAGGCGGTCGCCTATGCCCAGCCCTTTATACGCCGGCCCGAAGATACCATTATGGTGCTGATTAGCGACTTATACGAAGGGGGCAGGCCACAGGACCTGATCCGCCGGGCTGCTCAGATCCAAAGCTCCGGCGCACAGCTCATCACCCTGTTAGCGCTGAATGACAAAGGCGCGCCGTCTTTCAACCGCGATATCGCCCAGCAGTTTGCCCAATTAGGCATCCCTTGCTTTGCATGTACGCCCGACCAGTTTCCGAGCCTGATGGCAGCCGCTATTCAACGGCAGCCCCTATCAAGCTGGATGGCACGTACGGGAGTCAGAGAACAGTCGGCTTAGTTGTGAATGTAAACCAGAATGCCCTGCTTTTGCAGCCGGGATTCTGCTGCCTGTAGTGTAAGGTCAGGCCACAAGGTGGTCTGCAATATCCGGCGCTTCTTCCCTAAGCAAATCCGTAACCTCCGCAAAAGCAGCGTAATTGGCACACATGAGTACCGGTATGGCAACTAAGGCTCCGACGAAAAACAGCAGGAACCCAGCCACTACTATTAGCATCATAACCAGGAAGAACAGGAAAAACATCCCCCACTGCTTAGAGATTAACCGGCGGCTCGACTCCATAGCTTCCCAGAAGTTCATGCCGTAAAACGCGATAAAGTGGTAGGCCCAGGCGTAGGCAATACTTAGGTAAACCGTTGGGGCCAGCAATACGAGCGACCAAATGGGGAATTCCGGCGTTTCATTAATGACCATTGGGTTGACCAGCAGCTCGGAGAACCAGGTCATCAAACCACTGCTGTACCAAACGATGAATATTGGGATCATGGAAACCAGGACGATTAGATTGGTAACCAGGGCAGCCGTAGCCAGCGGGCCGATAAAATCAAAGCCTTTGAAGAAGGTGCCGAACTCCAGGCGCTCCCCCAGATTGAGCTTATGTGCCGCCAGGTAGCCGCCTACAAAAAGGGCCGGCGTCAAAATGAGGTTGGAAAGCAACGACCCGATAAAGGGTATGAGGCCGGCAATTACAAGGATGATGCCTGCTACAAACGCAAACCCAATAAAGTTGCCAGCCCCCTTTTGGAAAAGCTCAAAACCGCGGCTGATGTAATGGCCTAGTTCGAAGGTATAGCCCTCTTCGATGATGGATTCCAGGCGGCTACGTTGTTGTTCAGTCATTTTTAATCATTTGGTGGGTTGTAAAAATAGGAATTAACAAATTTGATGAGACTGAAAATGGGAATAAGATTTCAAAGAGATGACTGACCAGCTTTTCAGAACCTCTTTCGCATCCTCTTTACGGCGGGCAGCGATAGCGACGAGCAGTTCCGGCACGGAAGTCAAATTAAAAGCAAAGTATTCGGGCATGCCTTGGGAAGAACGGACCGTTGCTGCCTGAGCCGCATTTCCCCAAACCTCAAAGCCCAGCTTTTGCTCCAGGCACAGTTGCTGCAGCAGTTTGATATCCTGTTCGCCAGCTTCCAGCAACCGGCAGGAAAAGGCCCCGTAGTGGGCACATTTTTTAAGCCCCAGCTCGTCAAAAATCGGCAGGCGGTGCGCCCCGCTGCTATGATAGCCCCTGACGACGTTATCAATAAGCACTAAATCGCCGTAACGCCTGCCCGAAGCAGGCTGCGGGACGGAGCGGATGTGGCCGAGGCAGGGGCTGATGCGCTGCACCCACAAGACTTCAAACTGCCGTTGGAACTGAAGGCGTACGGAAGCGGGCTTCAGCACCGCACCTGCTTTAGGGCCGTGCCCAAACTTTTCCCACACGTTTCTGGCCAGCCTAAGCTTGCCAATGGCAGTAGCGGCGAGCCCCATATCCCACCAAGCTTGTTGATTGCCAGCGTCAAGCGCAATGGCTTTTTTGTTGTAATAGAGCGCAGGTTTCCATTCGCGCCGGTACTTGTAAATCTGGCCCAGGCGCAGGTAAGGCGGTGCCCACTGCGGTGCATCTTTGATAACGCGTTTGTACAACTTAACCGCATTGTAAGGGTCAGCGGCTTCTTCGTAGGCCCGCGCCTTTTCAAACAAGATCTGGTAAGGTTGTTGTTTCGAGTTGCTCATAACGCCGCTTCGTCTCAGTGGCAAAGTAACAAATATATTGAGCCCGGGGGCGGTAATGCAAATAAAATCAGCACCTTAACCAAAAAAGGCACCTCGTTCAACTATGCATTCTGCCGTGATGTTACACTGTGAAATCCTTAGGCTATGCAGAGCAAACAATTCAAAACGACCATCAATTGCGGCAACTGCGTGAGAGCGGTGACGGGCTTCCTCAATGAGGTCAAGGGCATAGAAGAGTGGACGGTAGATACCGGCAACCCCAGTAAAATCCTCACCATCAAAGGGCACCAATTTGAAGAGAATGATGTTATTGAAGCGGTGGAGGATGCAGGCTTTGACATTGAGCCGGTCGAAAAATAACGCCTGATCATCATTTCTTAACCCAGGCGTAACATCCGGTTAAGAAGAAGACTCCAAATTGCGGTTATGGCAGAGTGGATTTCATCGTTGGGTTACTTAGGGGCTTTTCTCGGCGCCGTGCTGGAAGGGGAGGTGGCGTTCGTCACTGCGCTGCAGGCCACCCGGATGGGCTACCTGGATTTCTACTACGTGCTCCTGGCTGTTTTTCTGGGGGCACAAGCGGTCGATTGGTCCCTCTATCTCGCAGGCAAGCGGGGCGGCCAGGCGGCTATTGAGCGCCGCCCCAAACTGAAGCCACGCTTTGAGCAAATGGCAGGTGTGGTGGAGCAACGTTCTACACTATTGCTGCTTGGCTACCGTTTCATGTATGGCTTCCGCATTGTACTGCCAACGCTTTTTGGCGTTGTCAAAATTTCTACCCGCCGCTTTGCCCTATTTAGCTTTATCAGTACTTTGCTTTGGGTCCTGATTGTCGGCAACCTGGGGTTCTTTTTCTCCGGCCCACTGCTCAGCGGGCTGGCCAAACTTCAAGCTTATTGGCCCCTTCTGCTTTGCCTTATGATGCTGGGCGGGGGCATTGCGTTTTACCTACACAAACGCGGGCATTAATCCACATCGGTCGAGAATTGTTATATTTGCTCAGCTTGTAGATTAAAGCAGGCATCCTTGGCTATGCCTTTAACAAATGAACCCAAAACTTTTAATGTTCGCAGAGCAAGCTGGTCTCCAGTATTGATCCTGGGTTTTCTGTTGAGTTGGCCCATGTGCTGCCCAGCCCAACCCAGCGCTACCTCCTTCATCAGCAGCTACCGCTCCATCAGTTACCGGGACGGCCTGTCAGGCCATGCGCCTCACACCAGCCTCATCAGCAAGGATGGCCGCCTTTGGGTGTTTACCGAAGACTACCTTAACTGCTACAATGGTTTCACGGCAAAAACCTACCCTCAAACCGCCCCCCTTTCTGCGGATCACTGGAATACTATGCTCGTGGAAGCCCCGGACGGTTATGTCTGGGCGGGCAGCTACCTGCCTGTACGGCGCAATCAGCAATTATTCGGCGATGAATTCAGGCTGCGCGTAACCTCCGCAGATCAAAAAGCCACCTTTCCCTTCGACAGTGTTTATCAGGATATCGCTCCGTTTTCCAGCACTGCGGTAGTCAACCTGATCAGCGAGAGCGGCCCGGGTTCTCCAGTCTATCTTTGCACCCGGCAGGGCAAGGTGTACTACTTCAACGGCAAACGGTTTGAGCTGGCAATCGCCAGTGATGACACCACGCTCATTAATGCGGTGCTGCCAGCTCAAGACGGAACGTATTGGATCGGCCGGCCGGGCTGTGTGGAACATATCAGCCAGAGTGGCCAGGTACTGGAGTCTTACGCCATGCCCCAGAGCCCGATGCTGATGTACTGGGCTGGGCCAGGAGTGATTGGGCTGTACAATTGGGTACCGGCCCTGGAAGGTACCCAAAAGAAGGGGTTCCAACTCCTTTACCCGGGCAAAGGGCTGAGCAGCCACCTTCTGCTCAAAAGCGGGGCTAAGGTCTCCCTGCGCTCGGCTCAAATGGTGCAGTACCAGAAAACGGGCTTTTGGCACATTCTGTCCACAGAAGATTGGCAGGTCGTGGATGCTAAGAACGGCGCTCAATTCTCCTTCCTCAATGAACATCTGGAAAAGGCGAATAGCTATCTAACCAACCACCTGCCTAACCAACTTTACTTCGACCGGGAAGGGGTAGCCTACGCAACCATGTACGCCGAAGTACTTGCCCTGAAAGTCTCCAGAAACCCTTTCCGGCATCTCTACACCCAAGGCCGGCATAGTTTACGGTCTATGGTGCAGCTCTCTCCAGACACCCTGATACTCTCCGCTTATACGGGCATCCATGGCTACGACCTGCGCAGGCAGCGGCAGTTTACGCTCAATGACAACTATACCGAAGCCTGGCTATCCGCACTCCGGCTCAGCGAGGGGCAGATTTTGGCCGCTTCCCATTCTAAAATGCTCAAGATTTTCAATCCCGATGGCCAGATTGTACAGTTTATTGAGCCCCAAAAGCCAATTAATCAGCACCTTACTATCCCCGCGCTGTACCAAGACGCGGAGGGGCTGGTCTGGATAGGCACGTCAATGGGGTTGGCAAATTACCGGCCAGGAGCCCCTTACTTCTCGTTTTGTGAAAAAATTAACCAGAACTATGGCCTCCACAGCGCGCTTATCCGAAGCATCCGCCCTCAGGGTAACGTTTTGTGGCTAGGCACGGACCAAGGGTTGTACAGCTTGGATTTAAAAACCCGGGAAGTACAACAGCACCTGTCTGGCAGGAACGTAAGCATCAATTACACCCGTTGGGTGGATGAGCACACCTGCTGGATCGCGACCGACGGGAAAGGAATCTGGAAATGGCAACCCGGGGCAAAGGAGGTCACCATTTACGATAAAGCCACCTTCGGCCTGCCCAATGATGCTATTCATGCCATTTACCCTGCGCAGGACCATCTTTGGCTTACCACCAACGACGGGCTGGTATGGCTGGCCCCTGACTCTGAGGAATACGGATATTTTACCTGGCAGCATGGCTTGCCGGATAATGAATTCAATTACACCTCCCACCTGCAATTGGAGGATAGCAGCTTCGTGTTTGGGGGCATCTCCGGAGCCATACATTTCCACCCGGACAGCATCGGGTTGAATAAATCTTCACGCACCCCTATCCACATCGCATACTTTGGCACCCCTGACCGCAGCACAGGCCTTCTACAGGACCAAACACCGCTCTGGGAGGAGCGAAAAATCGTAGAGCTCTCGCCTACCTCAAATATGGCATGCCATTTTCGATTCCACCTCGGCAGCTATCTGCCCCTGGAGCAGCAGCGCTACGACTACCGGATTGATGACCAGCATGAAAGCTGGCAACCTATGACCGGCAACCATCTGGTCATCAGCAGCCTGCCCTATGGCCGTTACAATCTCCGCGTCAGGGGTAGGGCAGCCCCTGACCAAACGGGCTCCAGGGAGCTGAGTATACCTATAGTGGTAAAAAAACCCTACTACGCTACGATCTGGTTCTGGTTCATCGTCATTGCGGCTGTGATCACAACCAGCTTTGCCCTTTTTCGGCTTAGGCTTCGCCAGTTGAAAAACTCAGAGCAGAAGTTGAAAGCGGAAGTAGCCCGCCGGACCCAAAAGATTGAAGCCGACCAAAAAACAATCCTTAAACAAAACCAAGAGCTGGAGCGGCTCAACAAAGGAAAAGACAAGGTGATGTCCATCATCGGGCACGAACTGCGCAACAACCTGTTTTTTGTAGGCGGAGCTTCCCGGCAGATCAGGCGTGCCCTGGCGGATGCCGATTACCAAAGCGTAGAAGCCCTCAGCCGGAATATCAGGCTGGCCGCCACCCGCATGGACAATATCATCGAAACCCTCACCCGGTGGGCGATGGTCCGCAGTGGGCGTATGCCTATTAATCTGGTAACCCTGTCTCCCAACGACTTGATCAAGAGCATCCTTGAAGAACACCGCCCACTTGCAGAGCGCAAGGGCATAGAGCTGCAATTGAAGTTAGGGGAAACGCCCGCAGTGAAGGCCGATGCCAACGCCATGCGGATAAGCCTGCAGAACCTGTTGCGCAATGCCATCAAATTTACCGACCAGGCCGGGACTATCGTGCTTTGTACCCGGCAGGAAGGCACCCGGGTGGTCTTCGAAGTGCGCGACAACGGGACCGGGATGGCGCCGGAAATTTTAGACCGGCTTTCCGCAGGCGGGCTGTTGGAAAGCAAAACGGGCACCTCCGGAGAGGTAGGCACCGGGCTTGGCCTCAGCATTACCAAAGAGCTCGTAGAACAGCAAGGGGGAACGCTGTCGGTTGAAAGCCGGGAGGGGGCAGGCAGCACGTTTTCGATTCAGCTGCCACTGCGGGCAGCGGCAGCTAAATCGACAACAACTTCTCGATAAGCTCCTTGCGGCTGCTCACGCCTACCTTCTGGTACAACTCCTTAACATAGTGCCTTACCGTATTGATTGAAATGTGATTGTGATCGGCTACCTCCTGATAGCTCATCTCTGCCAGCAGGCCATCCAGCACCTCTACTTCCCGTTTGCTGAAAAAGATATTTAAAGCCGTTGAAACCTGCCCAATGTTGATCTGGCGGAGCGGCGCTTTGCGGTTCTGAAAAGCCTGCAGGAGGCTGGCGGATATGCTGGGCTCCAGGAAAGCGCCCCCCTCGTGAGTTAGCTTTACCACCGTTGACAAATCCGGATTGGGGTCAGCCCGTTTGACAAAATAACCATCTGCACCGACCTCAACCGCTTTTGCCAGCAGCTGGGGGCTGTCGTGCCCGGTCACCATGATGACCTTAGCTGGCGCCGTCAGCCGCTTGATTCTGGGCAGGTAAGCAATGCTTTCCAGACCAGCCAAATTCAAATCGAGCAATATAATGTCCAGCGACAATCGCCTGTCATAGAGCTCGGTGAAAAAGGCCTCCACCGAGGCAACAAGCAAGTCGACCACAATATGATGCGGGGAATACTCCAAGAGCATCTTCATGGGCTCATGAAGCGTTACTTCATCATCGATGACTGCTACGTGTATCCTGTCTGTCAACCGTATTCCGTATTTGAGATCAAAGCGCAGACGGGGGACTCCCGCCTCCACTCAGTGCGTATATACTACAAAAGCGCCAATAAATGGTTGCCAACTCCTCAGGCTTGTCCGGGCATTACATGAAAACTACATCATCCAGCCCTGTTGGCCCCTCCTTAAAAACGAGCGGCCTCTGCAAACAGTAAACCCCTGGCCACCCGCTAAAACCATTTAAAGAGCCGCCGATTGAGTTGCAGATTGTAAAAAGGATTAGGCTTGGCGCCAAAACCTTCCGCTCGTCTATCAGGCTCCGCCACATTGAAATCGAGAATGACCGGGCGGCCCGCATGCTGCCGGATCAGCCCATTAAACAGGTGAGTTAGGGCCCCGGACTCGCGCCCGGCTTTAGACTCCACTGGCATAAAGCTTACGACTTTACCATGGCTGTAGAGAAAGAAGTTGACAGCAAGGGGCTGGGCATCGGTATCAATGACGGTGGAAGCGAACCCCCAACCCCGGTGCAGGGCGTTGTACATCACGCGTTGCATGCCGTGAAAGACCTCCTCGGATTGGTCCCTTTTAGGGCGGTGAGCCTGATAAAAAGCAGCAATCTGTTCTGGCTTCATGCTCGAGGTCAAAACCAGTCCGGCGTCCTCCGCGCGTTGTAATTCCTCCAGGATTTGGCGGCTGTAGCCATTGGCAATTTCTTCGTAGTCCCGGTTGAGAAAAAGCTGGTAATTTTGAAACTCCCGAATGATGAAATCACTGTCCGCAGGAGGGGGGTTCTGCTCATTGAGGACAATATCGACATGCTGATAGCTGTCAGGGATAGCCTTCAGGAAGCGCTTAATCCTAGGCTTCGACAGCACGTGTATAGAGTATATGCCAAGCTCCCGGATCAACGCCGGCTGATGCAGTTCCTTCCCACGCAGCCGCCCGGCGCGCCACACGAGGGGCAAAACCGATTCGTAGTCGCCTTCTACCAAAGCATCCCAGTCTTTAGCGATATGGTCAAGGTACCACATGTAACCAAAGATATTGCCATTGGTAGCGTAATGAACGCAGCTGTTCCATTTTACCTTATCTATTTCCTCCCGTTTCAAAAACTTAATTTCCATAATTTTTCGATATCCCGCTTTTCTTTAAACAATTGTCACTAAGGGGCTTTTAATTTTGTAAATAAACTTTAAAAACAGGCTTATTTTTTTGACTTCAAGCCCGATCTATAGTATTTTTGCCTCCCTAATCCCATTTATTTGTTTCTTCCAAATCCATAAGCCTGTCAGATCTGTTGCATATTTTGACGAAATCCGGCAAAATTGTGCAAAAAGATTTGAGCCAGGCACTGCTTCTTACACCCTGCAAATAGGCACATCAATACAAAACAAGTTGGTAAATCCAGCCTGCTGATGCAGGCTACCCCGTGGTTAAGAGTTCTACAGCTTACTGACAGATTTTTTATTTAAAAAATTCTTAGCCATGAGTATTACCCCCCAACGTCTGGCCTTCCGGCCTGCGCGTAATGCTGAAGAATTGGAATCCTTATTCCGATTGCGTTACCGAGGCTATTTGGAAAGCCAGTGCGCCAGCCTCGTCACCGAGTATGAACACGGTTTCGAGCTAGATGTTTATGACCGTTACGCCCACCACATAGGGCTCTTTCAGGAAGGCCTCCTGAGGGCTCGCCCCATTGGTTATTTGCGGCTTGTGCAAGAGCACGAAAGCCCGATGGCCAACTGGATTTCCGACCTTGCCAGACGCTACAACCTTCCCTGCCCGGTCCCCCGGGAGGGTCCGGGTTTGCCACTTTACAGCCATTGCCAGGAAAAGCAGGCTATCGCCGAGCACATGGACAGGCTGCGCCCAGAAAAGAATGGCATTGTTGAAGCCAGCCGCTTTGTTTTCGCGCCCGAAGCCCGGTCCGGCGGATTCACAAAATTCTTCGTAGAAGCAGCAATCGCCCGGATGCTGTACCACCACGGTTACAGCGGCATTATGCTTGCCTGCCACCCCCGTCACGCCGCGCTCTACCGGCGCTATGGCTTCCAGGAGATCATAGATGGCTGGAAAAACCAGTACGATGGGCTGGCCGCCAGCATTCTGAGCTTGCAAATACCCGATATCCGCCCGGCTTTGGCCACCAAGATACAGGCCATGGGCCAGCTACAGCTATGCTACGGCAGCCTGGCCCTTCACCCACAAACCAAAGAATGGGGCAGGGTAAAAGAAGCCGCTTAAATCCACTTCAATAAACGCTTTACAAATGGGAAAGGTAAAAAACACCCTGCTTTTTCTGATTTTAGCCTATGCACTACCGTTGTGCTTGCGCCCCGAGCTCCTGCTGCATTATAAAGTACTTTTTCTGATGAGTGCGGCAGTAGCCGTTTTTCTGACACAGCCCGGTTTCGAGGCCAAAGAAGCAGAACGCGACCGCCAGTCAGACCAAAACAGCGTGCTCCTCATCCTCTCTTTGTCCGTTTTAGCAATAGCCATCCCGGTGGTGGAATGGGGCTATTTTCACCCTGACCGGCACCATAGCATATGGCTGGCTTTGGGCAGCACCATCGTTGTTTTAGGCACTGGGCTGCGCATTTGGGCTATCCAAACCCTCGGGCGCTTCTTCACCGCCACTGTGCAAATCCAGGATGAGCACCAGCTCATACAACACGGCCCTTTTCGGTACATCCGGCACCCCAGTTACACCGGCGCTTTGTTTACCGCCATCGGTGGGGCCATCGTGCTGGAAGCCTGGTGGGGGCTCTTAGCTGCTGCCGGCTGCATGGCCTACGCCTACTATGTGAGAATCACTGCCGAAGAGCGTGCGCTGATCGGCAAATTCGGCGAAAAATACATCGCCTACCAGCGAAAATCCAGCCGCCTCATTCCGGGTATTTGGTAACCCAGCGGCGGGCTTACAAAAAAGTTGCTAATTTCAACCTGAATCTGACACAACACAGCTATCCAAACGGGTAGCTGTGTTGTTGTGTCCACAAATCGATTCTGAATTATGAATGCGCAACTGCAGCAACTACGAGCCCGGCTCGACGGTGAATTGTACTACGATAAGATGATGCGGCACCTCTACGCCACGGATGCCTCGGTGTACCGGGAGCTCCCGCTGGCGGTTGCCTTGCCAATGCACAAAGAGGATATCCAGGAGTTGGTCCGGTTTGCCAACGAGCAGCAGGTCGCCCTCATCCCCAGGGCAGCAGGCACCTCTCTGGCCGGACAGTGCGTGGGCGATGGCATCGTCGTAGATGTGTCCAAGCATATGAACCGAATTCTCGAAATTAATGCCGAGGAAGGCTGGGTGAAGGTGGAGCCGGGCGTTATCCGGGATGAGCTCAATCATGCCCTGAAAGACTACGGCTTCTTCTTTGGCCCCAATACTTCTACCGCCAACCGGGCGATGATCGGCGGCATGGTGGGTAACAACAGCTGCGGTACAACCTCCATCGTGTATGGCTCCACCCGCGATCATGTGCAGGAACTCGAAGTGGTGCTCAGTGATGGCAGCACGGCTGTATTTCATGATCTGAACGAGGCAGGCTTTCGTCAAAAGCTGGAACAGAAGGGCCTGGAGGGCGACATCTACCGCCATTTGAATCAGACCCTTTCTGTCCCTGAACGGCAGGCCGCCATACGGGAAGCTTTCCCCAAGGCGAGCATTGAGCGCCGCAACACCGGCTATGCTGTAGACCTGCTCATCGAACAGCAGCCTTTTGCCGAAGCTGGCCGGCCCTTCAACTTTTGTGAACTGCTGTGCGGCTCTGAAGGCACCCTGGCGTTTACCACCGCCATCAAGATACATGTGGACCCGCTGCCTAAGCCTAAGGAAGTAGTAGTTTGCGCCCACTTCAGCAGCATACCGGAATCGCTGGAAGCGGTCCTGGTCGCCATGTCCTTTAAGCCTTCCGCCTGCGAACTCATGGACAAGATCATCCTTGACCTGACCAAGCAGAATATCGAGCAAAAGAAAAACCGCTTTTTCGTGGAAGGCGACCCCGAGGGTATCCTGATGACAGAGTTCCGTGGCGATACTTTCGAGGAAGCCCGGGATCAGGGTAAAGCGCTGATAGATGCCCTGAAAGAAGCCGGGCTAGGCTATGCTTATCCTATTGTGGAAGCGCCAAAAACCAAGCAGGTCTGGACCCTGCGTAAAGCCGGACTGGGCTTGCTCGCCAATATTCCCGGGGATGCCAAGCCCGTGGCCTGCATTGAGGATACGGCTGTTGACATCAAAGACCTGCCCGCCTACATCAAAGAGTTTGATCAGCTGATGGCTAATTTTGGCCAGCAAGCAGTGTACTACGCCCATGCCGGCGCCGGCGAGCTCCACCTCCGCCCCATTCTCGATTTGAAAAAGGCAGAAGGGCAGCGCCTCTTCTACGAGATCACCAAAGCAGTAGCCGAGCTGGTCAAAAAATACCAGGGTTCCCTCAGTGGCGAGCACGGCGATGGCCGGGTCCGCGCGGAGTTCATCCCCCTCATGATCGGCGAGTACAACTACGAGTATCTCCGTCAAATCAAGCAATCCTGGGACCCCAAAGGCATTTTTAACCCCGGTAAAATCGTGGATGCCCCACCGATGAAAAGCAGTTTCCGATACGAAGCGGAGCAGCCTACGCCCGTGCATGATACCGTGTATGATTTTTCAGAAGCCGGTGGCATACTGCGGGCGGCTGAACGCTGCAACGGCTCCGGGGATTGCCGCAAGCTGAACTTCTCCGGCGGCACCATGTGCCCCAGCTACCGGGCTACCCGTGATGAGAAAGATACCACCCGGGGCCGGGCCAACATCCTGCGGGAGTTCCTTACTATGAACGTGCATGAGAACCCCTTCAACCACCCGGAAATCTACGAGGCCATGGACCTTTGCCTGGCTTGCAAGGGCTGCACGGCAGAGTGCCCCTCTAATGTGGATATGACGACTCTAAAGTCAGAATTCCTCTACCAATATCAGAAAGCCAACGGCGTGCCCCTTCGCGCCCGGGCTTTTGCCAACATCGGCCGCATCAACAGCCTGGCTATCCGAGTACCTGCACTTAGCAACTTCGCACTCACCAACCCTGCCCTCAGCGGTTTGGCCAAGCGTGTGCTGGGTGTAGCACCTGGCCGTAGCCTGCCTACTGTCCACAACATCTCCTTGCGCCGGTGGGCCCGCAGAAATGCGGACAAACTACAGCCCAATGGCAAGGCTTTAGGAGAGGTGTACCTGTTCATTGATGAATTTACCAATTACAACGATGCTTCTATCGGCATCAAAGCGGTAGAGCTCCTTAGCCGGTTGGGCTATGCGGTGAAGTGTGTAGACCATGGAGAGAGCGGCCGGGCCCACATGTCCAAAGGGCTGTTAGACGAAGCCAGGCGGCTGGCAATTACCAATGTCAATGCTTTCAAGGATATAGTCAATGCTAATTCGCCCTTGGTCGGCATTGAGCCCTCGGCCATTCTCAGCTTCCGGGACGAATACCCCAAACTGGTAGGCAAAGACCTACAGGAAGCGGCAAAGGCCCTTAGCGAAAATGCCCTGATGGTAGAAGAATTCCTGATGCGGGAAGTGGAAGCCGGCCGTTTGAACGATAATGCTTTCACCACAGAGCCCCGGCAGGTACTACTCCACGGGCATTGCCACCAAAAAGCACTGGCTGGTATCGAACCCTCAGCCTTCATCCTCAACCTGCCCCGCAACTATACGGTGGAGACCATCCCTTCCGGCTGCTGTGGCATGGCCGGTTCCTTTGGGTACGAAAAAGAACACTACGAGCTGAGCATGACGGTTGGGGAACAGGTACTCTTCCCCGCAGTACGGGAGGCTTCCACGGAGCACATTATCGCTGCGCCGGGCACAAGCTGCCGCCACCAAATCAAGGATGGGACCAAGCGGGAGGCGTTGCACCCGGTGGAGGTGCTTTGGGGGGCGTTGAAGTAGGAATATGGTATACCCTGTACACCGTTGCCCTGATTTCGCGTTACTAAAGCAGATCAAACCACTGCTTTATGCCCTACTTGCGCCATGCATTTGTTCTTTTGCTCGCCCTGAGCACCGCGTGTTCCTATCAGAAGGCGGCTTACCAAATGAGCGATACGATGATCGCCCGCCCTCAGCAGGAAGACGACCGCAAAATCCTGTACGATGCCAACCTGACACTGACCGTCGAAACGCCAGACAGCACTAGTGGAGTGTTTCAGAAATGACTAACCGAAGAAACCCAGTAAAACCAGGGCGCCCAAGCGTGAAATACGCTGTGCTATTTCGGACTAGTCGCACTAGTTCGTACATTCAGGCGATTGCCAAACGCTACGGGGGGTATGTCAATGAAATCGGCACCTACCGGTCCATCATCCGGGTGGAAAGCGAAGCCCTGGAGGCTGCTATCGATGAGATTAGTCAGCTTGGCCGCCTCGACCGTAAAAGCATACGCGGGCAGGACGTCACCGAAACCTACTTCGATTACCAGATCCGGCTGGACAATGCCCAACAGGCACGCGGCCGTTACCTCGATCTCCTTGACCAGGCCGCCACCGTGGATGAAATCCTCAAAGTGGAAAAAGAACTGGAGCGCCTCAACGAAACCATCGACTTGCTCAAGGGCAAGATGAACCGCATCGATCATTTGGACACCTACGCCACGATTACCATCAACCTGCGGGAGCGGCAAAAGCCCGGGATATTGGGGTACATTGGGATTGGTTTGTACCGGAGTGTGCGGTGGCTTTTTGTACGGGGATAGTAGAAAGGGCGGCATTACTATTCAACCAACCACTCCACCCCAGACAAAATCCGTAAACCCTCCTTGCGGCGGGTAGCGACCAATGAGGGCGTAACTGGGCAATTCCAACTGCCGGGCACGCTTTTCCAGTGTTTGGTAGTCAGAAGGCGTAGGCGTTTCTTTAGCGTCGAAAGCTTTTTCTCCGTTTAAAATGAAATCGATTTCCTGTCCGCTCTTGCGCTGGTAGTACCTCAAATCTCCTAGTGGAAAGAGCTGGGCAGCAATAGCGTTTTCAAATACTTGCCCTGAGCTGGCTTACTAAAATCAATGCCCATAATTTCCAACTCAATCTGAACTTCCTTGTAGCTGGATTGCATGAATATATGCCGGTGCTCTATCTTCTCAAAGTCGATATAGGCTTTGTTGTCATGAGCCACTTTTTCCAATAAGTACTTTACTGCTGTGGTTTTTCCCACCCGGCGCATGCCAGTGACCACCGTGATAAGTTTGCGGTTTAGATGGTCCTCCAATGCTTTGTACAGCAGCCTTTTGTGCATAAAGTTTGACTTTTTGCACAAATTTAATGCAAAAAGTCAAACTTTTCAACTCTCCTGAAAACACCTCTTCGGACAACCATCCTAATGCTCTCCCAGCCCGCAATCCTCCGCACTCAGCTCCACTTCAATGGTGTAGTGTGCAAAGCCGTAGGGTTTCAAAGCCGCTTTCATCTGCTGCTTGATGCGGAGCAGCGTGGCTAGCCCCTGGATTTCCTCCAGTTTGACGTGGGTGGTAAAGACGTGCTGCTCCCCGTCGAGCGACCAGATATGGGTATGGTGCAGGGAGGCGACATTGGGGATGGACAGCAGTTGGCCCTGAAGCGACTGCAGGTTGATATCTTTGGGGGCGCCCTGCAAAAACAGCATCAAGGTCTCGCGCAGACGGCGGACGACATTCCAAAGGATATAGGCAGTGATGAACAATGATAATGCCGGGTCCAGATAGGGCGTTTGATAAAATTGCAGGATAATGGCGACGACCAAAACGGCAACCCACCCTAGTACATCTTCCAGCAAATGCCAGGACACCACGCGCTAATTCATTGATTTACCGCTACTGAGTTTCCAGGCAGCATAACCATTCACCGCCACGCTGATCAGGGCAAAGATGAGCATCCCTGTAGCATCGGACAGTTCGGGCTCAAACAAGCGCTGCACCGCTTCCCGGATGACAAATACAGACCCCAAAATGAGCACCAGGGAGTTGATTAGCGCGCCAAGCAATGAAAACCGGGCATACCCGAAAGAGAAAGCGCGGTTCGCGCCTTGCTTCGACTTACGGTCAAGGTACCACGAAAGCCCCAGCGAAAGGCTGTCTCCCAAGTCGTGTATAGCATCGGAGATAATGGCTACGCTGTTGACGTACAAACCGCCGAAGAATTCCAGAACGGTAAAGCCCAAGTTGAGGAAGAAGGCGAGTTGGAGGTTTCTGCCGGATTGGTGGTGTTGTTGTGACATCAGTGTACTGTTTTTATTGCCGCTACCTGGTGTAGTGATCAGTTGAGCTCTACTGATTGAGACAGGCCAGCACACTAGATGTTCGGTATATGGCAGGTACTTACAGCTCCAGCGGTTCGTACAGCGCCTTCAAACTGAACGTCCCTTCTTCCAGCACCGGCACTGCTCCTTCCAGCCCTGTAAATTCCTCGATGAGCCAGGTGCCCTGCTGATCCTTCCGGCGATAGCTGATCACAGATGGTGACCGGCTGTCAATATAAAGCACCTGCTGAAGGGAGGGTATGGTTTTGTAACGCTGGAATTTTTGCCCGAGGTCAAAGTTTCGAGTGGTTTTGGATAGCACTTCCACCAAGATAACCGGATTAGTAGTGGCTTTCATTTCGCCCTCTAGTGGAGTGTTTCAGAAATGATTAACCGAAGAAACCCAGTAAAACCAGGGCGCCCAAGCGTGAAATACGCTGTGCT
>CAZNSK010000083.1:26428-28048 GCA_964575505.1 uncultured Phaeodactylibacter sp. | reverse complement strand
ATCGTCGGTGAGTGCTTGTTTATGCATGTAATTTCGGGCTTGCCTCCCCCCTTAGATTGTTCCATCGGGTATTGCGGGAGGCTATTAGCTCATTTGCAGCCCCAACCTGGACCAAACCGAACAGGAATAGAGAAGCTAAAAAGCGCAACATTTTCTGCAATTTGTCACCTCCGCCCTTTCTCAATTACAATGTACAAACAAGAAATAAAGCCCCCAACCGAAACACCAAAGCCGATATTTCGTACCAATGGTATACGACCCTCTATTTGATACAACTAATTTACCAAAAGCAGTAGACTGTCCTGCGCATCCCTGCGCCACTCCCTTACTGCTTTTCAGGATTCACGATTGCAATGCATCTACCACTATGAGATCACTACTGCTATTATTGGTACTGTCCATCAGCCTACCCCTTACTGCGCAGCGCAGCAAACAATGGCTGCAACAAAATGACATTGGCGCCTTTCACGAGGGCACTTACACTCGGGAAGTGAGTACCTCCTCAATGGAGCTCATTTCTCTGACCGGCTTCTGGGAGCCCTACGCATTTGGTGAACGCCAGGAGCTAAAGGTCCGCTTTTATAGTCCGGAGGCCGACGAGTTCTTCCTTAAAGTGGAGGAGCTGGCTGTGAAGAAGTATTACTGGATGCAAAATAAGCCGCAGCCTGTTGAAGCGGGCTGGCATGAGTTTGACGGTTGGCAGGTCGACCGGTGGTTGCGCCGATTGCAACTACCCGCCAACAGCCTGGGCTTGGCCGTACAAGCCGGCCCCAAGGAAAAGCGGAAGTTTTTGCCCGCCCGGATATACCACCGGCAATTGAAAGAAGCAGTGAAGCGGTACGTTGCGCAAATCCGGCTCGGTATCAACACAAGCAGCGGGAGATATACGATCTACAGCGGAAAAGTCCGGGACCCGGAAAAGCTAATCAAGGAGGGCAAGCTGTTGGGCCAGTACGGGGGCAGTTGTTTTCCTATTGTCATTCCCGTAATGAGCTTACCAACCGAGGGCTGGTACATGGTAGTAGCCAATGTAATTGAGCGAGGAAGCCAAGACCCCCATAGCTACAGCTTCCATTTCTACCACCGCCCCTGACCCGAAGCGAAACATGAAAACGACAAACTACAAAGGCATTTCTCAATTGCTGGTCGACCGGGGCATTCAACCTGCCCTGGACGCCCTACTCCAAGAACAGGGTGCCGCCTCGGGCAGCACTCGCCGTCACGCTCAACTGTTGATGGGCCGCTTCCGCCGGCTGGAAGAACAACGAATCATGGGCACCATCGGCCAAGCGGATTATCAGCTGGAAAAAAACCGCATTCAGCTGGCCCTCATGAACTTATTGTCAGAGGAAGGTGAGAAGACCAAGACGTACCAGGTGTGGCAAACTTTATTTTCGGCTATTCTTTTTTTAATGTGCCTGGGTTGTGGAGCATGGATACTTAGCCAGCCCAAAGCAGAAGTGGAAGTCCGCTTTTCGCAATTTCAAGCTAGCCGCTTAGCCATGCAATCCAGCAAGGTGGCCAATTTATATTTGGGGCAAAAAGTAGAAGGGCTGAGCCTCTATAACTTCGAGAAGGTTATGCTCGAAGCGGACACCGTTATCACAAATGAAGCGGAGC
>CAZNSK010000083.1:0-26328 GCA_964575505.1 uncultured Phaeodactylibacter sp. | reverse complement strand
GAGCCTGGAAAGCCTCAATTTCCAGGATTCCGCGCAGATCGTGATCTCGCAGGTAGAAGGTGCGCCCGAACGTTTCCGCATTCAGGTGCAGCAGAGTAAGCCGTTCAGCGGCCGGTTGAATTATTCGGGCCTCTTACCCCTGAGCAGCGCCTATGTACAGGTAGAAGCAGGAGGCGAAAGTACAGCCTACTACGAACCCTTAGAATGGTCACTCCAAAGCCCGGAAGAAGAAGCCCGGGAGATCCACTTTACCGGCGACCCGGCTAATTTCATCTTCGAATTCACCCTTCGCGACTCCGTTGTGGAAAAAGAGCTGTTAGTGCATGAGCTGGCCTTCTTTCAACCTGAACAGCAACAAGTCAAATCGAGTATTCTGAGCGGCACCCTCATGCTGCAGGAGGGAGACCAACCTCCCCTCAAAACTATACAACTGCGGGAAGGCAACCGTATTGACCTCGATTTGGCCAATAACTTGTTACTACGCCGCCTCAGCCTGCGCCCGGAAGGGATTTTCCTGGAAGCCGGCGGCAAACTGCAATCCCTTTATACTTACGAGAGCGGAGACCGTCGCCTGCGCAACCCCTCCCGCTTTTCCTGGTTTTGGCATAACCGGCAATTCGCTTTTGCCGGAGCCTTATTACTAGGCCTTGGGGGATTGTATTTCATCATCAGCCGGATGAGCAGCCGGCTGATTTATCTTTTTAACCCTCAAAAAGCACCATAACTCATGAGAAAACAAATACTATCCCTATGCCTTCTGGCCGCTCTTACTTATTCATCCACTCAGGCGCAGGTCTCCTTTGGAGTGAAGATGGGGGGCGCCACCCTGCCATTTCTCGATACTCACCAAAGAGGGGACACCTTTGACGAGGGAAATTACTACGAATCGGGCTTTAAAGATTCTAGAACCCTGATTAATAGTCTAAGAGCCAACGCGCGAGACACCACCACCTTCAAACCAGGGGTGAATTTTTTCACAAGCGGAGAGGAATTGCTGGCGGAATTAGATAGCTTCGCCTACGTAGCGCCTAATCGACGGCCGTTCAACATTGAGGCCGCGCTGTACATGAGTGTGCCAATAAGCCAAAGGAGCCGTTTGCGGCTGGAGGTGGCTTACCACCCATACAACCTGCAAATTAGCAAGGATTTCACTTCTTTCACGTTTTCTAATCCGATAGGCCTAAATCACTTCAAAAGCGGGATAAACCCCAATCTGCCAGATTCTTTATACCATTTGGAAATGAACAACCTGTCCGGCTTTGGCTCCAATGCACTTATCAATACCACTCCAGGAAGGTTTATCCGGCCTTCCCTCCATTATCATTATTACTTTTCCCACAGTTTCGCGCTTAACATCGGCGCTTTTCTCAGCCTGGCTTTAAGAGATATCCGCATTCAAGGCTTCTACCATGGGCTGGGGCGTATAAGAGATGTGCCTCTCGGTAGTGCTGATCCCACTTATTTCCAGGTAACCGGGCGCATTGATCAGTCGATCGGCAAAAACGTTGCCATTCCGGGTTTAAATGCAGGCTTCCTACTTAAAATAGGAGGGCTGCCCAAAATCGAAATCCGGGGCAGCTACTATGCTCCTACTCTGCTTGGAGAGCCCTTGATCAATTTTGAAGAAAGGGAAATTGAATTACCCACTATAGATGACCCTTTGAAATACAGGCCTCACATCGACTTTGAGGATTCTATTTTCTTATCCTTATTTATAGAACTCTAACCCCCTTCGACCCATGAAAACCTTCGCTACGGTTCTGTTACTGGGCTTGTTTCTGCCGTTAAGCTACAGCCAGCAAAGCAACCTTTACCAGTACATCCCTTATATTGATGCCAGGGATAGTGAGTTAGGCATCGAAGAGACCGGCTCCGGCCTGTTAGCCGGCCACGAGCGCCACCGCATCTATTTGGTTACTGCCTATCACGTGGTGGCCGGAATGGATCGAATTGACGTCCGCTTCCGAAACGATTCTACTTCTTACCCGGCCACCTTAGCCAAGCACGACCGGGAACTGGACCTTGCTGTACTATTCATTTCAGCCACCCTCGATACCAGCGCCCTGGAACAGATTAATATAAAAATGGAAGAGGATTTCACCAAAGGCGAGCCCGTATTCAGCATTGGCCACCCCTTTGGAGAAGCATGGCAGCTGAATGACCGCAACATCCTATTAGAACCTAAAGACAACCTTAACCCCAACCTCGCAACGATCACGCCGGAAGCCATCGTCCCGGGTTGTTCTGGCGGACCGGTCTTCGACTTGAAAGAAGAACTAATTGGGTTGGTGCTACGGGAAAACGAGATTGACGCGCCTTGTGTGCGCGCTTATACCATAAAGCAAAAACTACAGGACTGGGGCCTCCCTTCCAACCTAATCCTGACGAATGAGGAGTGGTGGAATACGCTTAGCAGTTCCTGGCAGTTCTGGTTTAGTAGCATGGTAAACTCCAGAAAGCAAATCAAAGCGGCTAATAGGAATATCCCTCCAAGTATATTTTTTCGGGAATTATTTGCTTCCAGTAAATTTGAATGTAACCATTGTGGCCTAACCAATCTTGCTCCCCTGAAGCGATTTACCAATATGCAGCAAATCATAGCGCGGGGGAACAAGATCCGGGAAATCAAGCCACTAGCCAAAATGAGGAGATTGAGATTCCTGGATCTGCGCGGTAATGAAGTTCAGAGCCTGGAGCCGCTGGCTGAACTGTACGAAATAGAAGAGATCGACCTGAAGAACAACCGGCCGCTCAGCAGCCTGGCTCCACTGCGTAACCTGAACAACCTCAGGAAAGTGAATTTTACCCGAACTGGCATTCGTTCTATAGAGCCTTTGTTTAGTTTGAGTAATTTGAAAACCGTGAAAATTTTCCTGACCGATATCCCCTATTCTGAAACCCGGTTTGTCAAAAATCAACTCTCCAGGGTAAGGGTTCGTTTCCGCCCTAAACGCGAAGGCCTATCGCATCTCCTCCACCTCATACTCAACCCAGCCAAAGAGGAGGAAGGCGTAGTGGAAGAAGCGGGAATGCGGGAAAACCGTTTGGGGAAACCCCTCGTTGCTCCGGTTTACACCCCGGCTGAACGCCCTTACCGCTCTGCACTGCCTACTCATCAGAGCCAACAAGAAAAGCCGGCGGCCAATGAGCCGGTTTCCGATCCGGTTACGATGAAAGAAGCTGCCTCTCCGGCAATAGCCTCGGAGCCAAATACCAGCCTCATTATAATTGAGGAGGCCAGCCCGGCGCCGCCCCAAATAACGAACGCCTCCCCCCCCCGGCATCCAATCTGCAGATGCCTATGCTGCTTCGCCCAATACGAATAATAAAGCGGACACCGAACCAGCACCCTCAACAGTAGTAGAAGCTACAGAGAAGCCAAAATCCAAGCCTGCAATTGAGGCCACCGCACCACCTAAAGTCCCCAGGCCGCAGCAAACGACACCGCCAAATGGCCAAGCTAAGCCTGAGGCCCGCCAACCAGCGCAGCCGCCACAAGCTCGTCCGGCGCAGCAACCGCAACCGGCCACTAAGCCGGGCCCAAAACCGCAGCAAGAAGAAAAGACGAAACCGGTAACCACTAAACCTCCGGAACCTTCAACAACCCAAGCCCACGAAGCAAGACTCCGCCAATTGTTGCTTGACCGCAAACCCGCTGAAACTGAAAGCCAGGCCTTTGTATGGCTGGGCGAACACCCAAACAACAACCTCTACCGCGTTTATGTGGTCCTGGGGCGGGTTTATCAGGGGAAATACGACAAGGCAAAGGAGCTGTGGTTCTTCTTCAAAAACAAAAAACTGAACGATGGCCTGAGCTTTACGGATAAAGTAGTGGCGGAGATCGACCGGTTGGAAAAGCTGGGCGCGACGAATGGGGGAATTAAGAAATTCCGGAACCAGATAGCTGCGGAAAATTAATGACGGGGGAAGCCCTTATGCTTCCAATTGTTGCCCTACTGCTCCAATTGCTGAAACAGCGCGGCAACAGTTGGTAAAGGCCAGCGCCCGATAGAATATTCCGGCAACCCCTACCCCACCATCTCCTTAGCCTTCGCCAGCGCCCGGTCCAGCCCGCTTGCATCCTTGCCGCCGGCGGAGGCAAAGAAAGGCTGCCCGCCACCGCCGCCTTTGATCTCCTTCGCCAACTCGCGGATCATATTGCCAGCATGCAGGCCATGGCTTTCGGTCAGCGGTTTGCTAATGACGATGGTCAGCTGTGGCTTGCCTTTGATTTCTGCGCCGAAGATGATGAAGGCGTTGCCAAGCTCCTCTTCCAGCTGATAAGCCAGCGTCTTGATGGCATTCGCATCATCTAAAGGCAGCTTCGCGCTTAGGAAGTTAACCTTGCCAATGGATTCCACTTTTTCCTTTAGCCCGCCCTTAAGGGCATTGGCTTGCTCGGCACGCAGGCGCTCCACTTCTTTCTTCAGCGCTTTGTTTTCGTCCTGCAGGGCAGAGACGCTTTTGGCTACATTTTTCGGGCCTTTGAGAAGTTGGCGCACCTCATTGAGGGCATCGAGTTCGTTTTGCAGGTAGTTCGCAGCGTGGCCTGCCGTCACCGCTTCGATGCGGCGCACACCGGCAGCTACCGCCCCTTCAGAAAGGATTTTGAATACCCCGATCTCGCCAGTTGCGCCTACATGGGTGCCGCCGCACAGCTCGCGGGAAAAGTTGCGGTCGAAGGTAATGACACGGACCGTTTCCCCATACTTTTCACCAAATAGCATGAGCGCGCCGGAGGCTTTGGCTTCCTCAATCGGCACATTGCGCTCCTCCTCAAGCGGGATGTTACGCCGGATTTGCGCATTCACCCGGTCCTCCACCTGCTGAATTTCCGCAGCGGTCATGCTCTGGAAGTGGGAAAAGTCGAAACGCAGCCGCTTATCATCTACATTCTGGCCTTTCTGCAGGGCATGATCGCCGAGAATTTCGTGCAGGGCGGCGTGCATTAGGTGGACAGCGGAGTGGTTGCTAGACGTAGCCTGCCGTTTGTTGGTGTTGACCTCCGCCCGTACCGGGGCTTCCATATCTTTGGGAAACGCTTTGACGATATGAATAATCAGCTCGTTTTCCTTTTGGGTGTCGATGACCGGCACCTTCTCTTCGCCGAAGAAGAGTAAGCCCGAGTCTCCGGCCTGGCCACCGCTTTCTGCGTAAAAGGGTGTGCGGTTGAGCACGATTTGGAACTGCTTTTTCTTCTTGAGGTCTACAGTGCGGTACTTCAGCACCTGAGCCTGGCCGACTGACAGTTCGTCGTAGCCTACAAACTCCACTTCTTCCCCTTCCCGCACGATATGCCAGTCGCCCACTTTCTTATGGGCATCCGCCCGGGCCCTGGCCTTCTGCTCGGCCAGCGCCGCTTTAAACCCGGCTTCATCTACCTTCAGGCCCCGCTCTTCTGCCATCAGGCGGGTGAGGTCGATGGGGAAGCCATAGGTATCGTAGAGGCTGAAAGCATCGCTGCCCTTGATCACGTCATTTTCGGTTTCAAGGCTTTCAAACCGGCTGATCCCTTTCTCCAGGGTGTTGAGGAAGGTCTTTTCTTCGGCTTCGATGATCTTGGCAATCTGAGCCTGCTGGGCTTCCAGTTCCGGAAAGAAAGCCCCCATTTCAGCCACCAGCACCGGAAGCAGCCGGAAGATGAGCGGCTCGCTGACATCCAGAAAAGAATAGTAGTACCGGACCGCCCGGCGCAGGATGCGGCGGATGACGTAGCCCGCCCCCGTATTGCTGGGCAGCTCCCCGTCGGCAATCGTAAAGGCGACAGCCCGCAGGTGGTCCGCCACGACCCGCATCGCCATATCCGACTTGGCATCGGAGGAGAACCGCCCGCCGTACTGCCGGCCCGTCAGTTCCTCAATCTTTCGCAAGATGGGCGTGAAGACATCCGTATCGTAGGTGACCGTTTTGCCCTGCAGCACCATGCATAAGCGCTCAAAGCCCATGCCGGTATCCACGTGGGCGGCTTTCAGCTTTTCCAGGGAGCTGTCTGCCTTGCGGTTGAACTGAATGAAAACGTTGTTCCAGATTTCGACCACCTCGGGGTGGTCCATATTGACCAGCTCCCGGCCCGGCTGTTCTGCCTTGCGCTCCTCAGCCCGCAAGTCGATGTGGATTTCTGAGCAGGGGCCGCAGGGGCCGGTATCGCCCATTTCCCAGAAGTTGTCCTTTTTGTCCCCGTACAGGATATGGTTTTCCGGCAGAAACTCCAGCCAAAACGCCTTGGCCTCCTCATCGGCAGGCAGGCCTTCTTCCTCATCTCCCCCGAACACCGTGGCGTAGAGGTTTTCTTTGGGAATTTTATAAACGTCGGTAAGCAGCTCCCATGACCAGGCAATAGCTTCCTTTTTGAAGTAATCGCCGAAAGACCAGTTGCCTAGCATCTCGAACATCGTGTGGTGGGTGCCATCCCGGCCTACATCCTCCAGGTCGTTATGCTTGCCAGAGACCCGCATGCACTTTTGCGTATCCGCAATCCGTGGCACTTCGGGCGTTTGGTTCCCCAGAAAGTAATCCTTGAATTGGTTCATCCCGGCGTTGGTAAACATCAGGGTGGGGTCGCCTTTGCTGACGATGGGCGCAGAGGGCACAATCTTGTGCTCCTTGGAGCGGAAAAAATCCAAAAAAGCTTGTCTGATCTCTTGTGCGGTCATGTATTGCGTACTTTTGAAGGGGCGAAGATAGGGGTAAGTCCGCAGTTTTGGAAGGGTCATTTAGGGTATTTCCAGGAGTACAGAAAATGTTAAATTTTCTTAAAATCCTATAAAATGCAAGCGGCTTTGCACATATTTGTGGTGCAGTGCTGCTGCTCCTACCCATGAACACGTGCAAAACACCCTTCAGCTATCCTCATGACATCTGCCCCAAACGGCAAAAACTGTACATTTTGACGTAGCGGGAACAAACACTATGCTTTAGCAGGCTTTATCAACTATTTGCTTTCAAAAAAGATAAGCGTAACCAAAACGTGATCAAAAGTCGTTAAAGTTTAACCGCTAATTTTGTAATGCCAACATCGGCAAGTACATTTGAAATCCGAAAGTATTACAAATGCTTTTCAGCCCAGAACGAACACGAGCTACGTACGGCGCACCTTAAGGAGAACAAACAACAAAGCGCCGCTGCGGGGGGAAGCTAAATTTTCAGTTACTAAAACAATGATTGCCGCTCTTCGGAGCAATTTTATCAACTCAACTGGCAGTTTGGTTTCATTTGGCTAAGACATAACACACATGGGAAAAGAAAAATTCGTTTACAACACTCAAACGCTCCGGTACGAAAAGATACAGGAGACGACGACACAGAAGGTGTTACGAGTGCTTGGATTCATTTGTGCAGCTTTATTCGCTGCATTCTTCCTCAAAGTAGCCGCTGACAAATGGCTCCCTTCACCACAGGTTAAAGCTAAGCAAGCTGAAATAGAGGTGATGAAGGAAAAATACCACTCGCTGGAAGAAGAAATTGGACGGCTCAAGTCCGTCCTCGGCAGCTTACAAGACCGGGATGCCTATGCCCACCGTATGGTTTTTGGCATGGAACCGATCGACGAAGGCGTCTGGGAAGGCGGCGTCGGTGGCCATGACAAGTACGAAGCCCTGCGGGATTTCTCTACCGGCGACCTCATGGCGGAAGTTTCGCAGAGCGTAGACCAGCTCAAGCGGCAGCTTGACTTGCAGTCCCGCTCCTTGGATACGATCATCAACATGGCGAAGAAAAAGGAAGACATGCTGGCCCATATGCCTTCTATCAAGCCGGTGCGTTCCGACAAGCTGGCGCGTAAAGTCGGCTTACTTTCCGGATTCGGCCGCCGTATCCACCCGATCTACAAGATTCCTAAAATGCACTACGGCATCGATTTCACCGCTCCAAGGGGCACGCCTATTCAAGCAACGGCAGCGGGTGTGGTTAAGAAAGCGGGCAGAGGTTCCGGCTATGGCAACCGGGTCATTATTGACCACCAAAACGGTTACGAAACACTCTATGCGCACATGAAGCGCATCGACGTCAAGGCCGGCGACAAAGTTGTGCGGGGCGATCAAATCGGTCTGGTCGGTAGCACCGGTGCATCCACAGCGCCGCACTGCCACTACGAAATCAGCCTCAACGGCCAGAAAATCAACCCTATCCACTACTGCATGGACGGCTTGTCGCCAGAAGAATACCAAGAGCTGGTTAAGGCCGCAGAAATGGTCAACCAATCCTTTGATTAGAATAAACGCAACAAATATTCTCCTTTGATGGCACAAATGAACTGCCGCAAAAAAGGCTTCCGCTTCGGAAGTCTTTTTTGCTTTACACCACTGGAAGTAATCGGCGTCTTCGCCTTATTGATGATCAACAGCTGCCAGGCAGAAGCCAACCCCGGGCAGGGCACTCCGCCGACCCTTAGCCCCGCCGCAGCGGACACTATCCCAACCGACACGCTGCAGGCAACCGGGCCCGTTGACACCCTGAGGGCCTACACCATCATCGGGGTAGGCGATATGATGCTGGGCACCAACTACCCTTCGGCCTCCTACCTGCCCCCCAAGGGCGGTCGTACCCTGCTGGCCCATACGGAAGGCACGCTGCAGGCAGCCGACGTCACATTCGGCAACCTGGAGGGGACCATACTGGACGAAGGAGGGACGCCCAAGCGCTGCCGCAACCCTAAGGCCTGCTATGTGTTCCGGTCGCCAGAAAGTTACGCCCAGTATTTTCAAAGGGCAGGCTTCGACCTGCTCAGCATTGCCAATAACCACTCCGGCGATTTTGGCCTGGCTGGGCGGCGGCGCACCAAAGCGGTACTTGACGAGGCCGGCATCGCCTACGCCGGGCTCGCCGGCACCGACGAATTTACCATCATTGAGCGGGCGGGCTTGACATTCGGAATGGCAGCCTTCTCCCCTAATTCAGGCACGGTCAGTATCCACAATTACGCAAAAGCCAGAGCCATCGTACAGCAGCTGGAGAAAGAATGCGACGTGGTGATCGTCTCCTTCCACGGCGGAGCCGAGGGCGCCAAGCATCAGCATGTGCCCCGCGCCAAGGAAACCTACTATGGCGAGAACCGCGGCAATGTTTACGAATTTGCCCACGCTATGGTGGATGCTGGCGCAGACCTCATCTTCGGGCACGGGCCTCACGTTACCCGGGCAATGGAGCTGTATAACGGCCGCCTGATTTGCTACAGCCTGGGCAATTTTTGCACCTACGGCCGGTTCAACCTCCGGGGCGAAGCCGGAATAGCGCCCATAGTAGAAGTAGAGGTGGATGCCACAGGGCAGTTCCTGGGCGGGAAAGTCATACCCGTCTATCAAGGCTATGGGCATGGGCCAAAGCCGGACCCGCAGCGGCGGGCCATCAAGACTTTGCTTCGGCTGAATGCAGCGGATTTTCCGGAATCTCCGCTCCGGCTCAGCCCGGAGGGAGTGCTGAGTAAAGGCTAGTGGAGTGTTTCAGAAATGACTAACCGAAGAAACCCAGTAAAACCAGGGCGCCCAAGCGTGAAATACGCTGTGCTATTTCGGACTAGTCGCACTAGTGCTTCAACGATTAAGCCTCGGAGTTATGATTGCTTCACCTGTATTCCCAATGAAGTGCCTGATTTGAAATGGGCTTGACGGCCATTTAACGCTCAGTTAATACCTGTTCGCGTAATTGCGCATTCAAAACCATCACTCAAACCACTACTAACATGAAATACACTATCGCTTTGCTGCTCGCTCTGCTGGGATTTGGCCTGCAGGCGCAGGATCAGCTGCTGCATAATGACCGGGTTGAGGCGCGTTCCAACCCTACCACTTTTAACCCCAACTGGGCGCCTTTCTACCACGGTGTTGCCTCGGGCGACCCCCTGGAGGACCGGGTTATCATCTGGACCCGGGTGACGCCGCAGTCTATGGATGGCGCCCCCGTCGAGGTGGATTATTTTGTCGCTACCGATGTAGAACTATCCAATATCGTGCAGGCCGGCACCTTCACTACTGGCCCCGAGCGGGATTATACCGTAAAGGTCGATGTTACCGGCCTGGAATCGGGCACCACATACTACTATGCTTTTTCCGCAAATGGAGCCAACTCCCTGATTGGAAAGACCAAAACCACGCCGGCGGCTGATGAGGCGGAGCACCTCCGCTTTGGGGTCGTGTCCTGCTCAAATTTCCAGGCGGGCTATTTCAATGCCTACAAGCGATTGTCGGAACGCACCGACCTGGACGCGATCATCCATCTGGGCGATTATATCTATGAGTACGCAGACGGCGGTTATGGCGACAGTACCCTGCTGGCAAACCGCCCGCTCGAGCCGGAAGACGAAATACTGACCCTGGAAGCATACCGCACCCGCTATTCTACCTACCGCCTTGACACCGCACTGGCCAGGGCGCATCAGCAGCACCCTTTCATCGCCGTATGGGATGACCACGAGAGCGCTAATGATGCTTACACCGATGGTGCGCAGAACCACACCGAAGGCGACGAGGGGGCCTGGGCCGACCGAAAGGCCGCCGCCAAGCAGGTTTACTTTGAATGGATGCCTATCCGCGAAAACGCTGATGAAAGCATTTACCGCACCATCCGCTACGGCAACCTCATGGACCTGATTATGCTGGATACCCGGCTGGAAGGGCGGGAGCTGCAAATACAGAGCGTGACGGACGAGGCGCTTTTCGACCCCGGCCGTACTCTGCTGGGGCAGGCGCAACGGGACTGGTTCCTGGAGCAGCTCAGTACTTCTACTGCCAAATGGAAAGTTGTTGGGCAGCAAGTGATCTTCTCCGAGCTCAATGTAGGCTGGGCGGCACTCGTTGACCCCACCGGCCCCTCCTTTGAAGAATTGGAAAGCACTTTTCTGGACATCTGGGACGGCTACCCGGCAGAGCGTTCCGCAATTATTAACTTTCTGGCGGAAAATGAAATTAACAATACGGTGATCCTGACCGGCGACTTCCACAGCACTTTTGCTTTCGATGTTACCGGGGCCCCTGTGGATTTACAGTTCCAGGATATTCCCAACGTTGGCACCGTCCCTTTCTACAATGCCTCCGGCACCTACGACCCGGCTGACGGCTCCGGGTCAGTAGCGGTAGAATTTGCCACGCCCAGTGTTACTTCTGCCAATTTTGATGAAAATATAGGCGCACTTACAGCTGCCATTTTCCAGGGGCAGATCAACACCCCCTTGTCCACCGGCCCGCTTACGCTGGGCAACCCTAATCCGCATATGAAGTATACCGACCTCATACAGCACGGCTACTTTGTGCTGGACATCCGGGAGGAGCACGCGCAAGCCGATTGGTTCTTCACCGACATTAGCCAGATTACCACCGATGAAATCTTTGGGCAGGGCTGGCGCACCCTCGATGGCGAAAACCACCTGGAGGCTTCCCCGGAACCCGCTGCCCCTAAGCAAGTGCAGGACACCCCCGCCCCGAATGACCCTCCTGCTGCAATCAGCAATGTGGAAGAAACCATTGAGCGGGGCGAAGCTGCTTTTGCCTTGCTTTCTGTCCATCCCAACCCTTTTCAGGAGCGCAATACACTGCACTATGCTTTATCGAGAGCCGCACAAGTGCAGATCACGCTATACGATTCCAATGGGCGGCGCGTGCGCGAACTGCTTAACAATACGATGCAGCCAGGCGTATTTTCCCTGCAGTTGGATGCCAAAGGCCTTGCCAAGGGAACGTATTTCTACCGTATCCTCGTAGACGGCCAGCAACAGACAGCTAAAGTCGTGCTGAAATAACCCTTCCCCACCGCCTCCATCAAAACGGCCCCGCAGAAGCCAGCTTTGGCTTAGGCGGGGCCGTTTGGGTTGACAGGCGCTGTGAATTGGGCTACAATTGGTACAGGCTGCTCCTCTTCAAAAAGTATCCTTTACCGGGGGGCGGCAAGCCACAAGCCCGTGTCCCAGGCTTATTTCTTCGGGGGCTTGGTGGGGCGGACCTCTACCTTGCTAGGCAGGGTGCGCGGGTGCATTTTCAGCAAATCCATTACCATTTGCCCCATATCTTCGGGCTGGATTTTCCAGGCATCCTTTTCGTTTGGGGTATGGTCATTGAAGTATGTAGCCACAGAACCCGGCATAATGGTCGAGACTTTGACATCATCCTGCCGAAGGTCCAGCATCACCGCCTGAGTGAATCCGACGAGGCCGAATTTGCTGGCATTATAAGCCGAACCGGTCGGGAAAAAATTGGTCCCGGCCAGGCTAGCGATGGTGATGAGGTAACCCCGGGTCTTTTTCAATGCCGGCACACAGGCTTTGGTCGTGTAAAAAACGCCAGTGAGGTTGGTATCAATGACCGCGTTCCACTGCGCTGCAGTCATGTCTTCTATGGAGGCGAAGTGCCCTACGCCAGCATTGGCAATGGCGACATCCAGCTGCCCCCATTTTTCGATGACCGTCTTAACGGCATTTTCCTGGGCCACCAGGTCGCGCACATCGGCAGCTATGCCCAGCGCCTTACCCGGCCCAATGGCGGTAAGCTGCCTGGCGGCTTCGTCGGCAGCAGTTTGCTCCCGGCTGGTTACCGCTACATGCATGCCGTGTTTGACCATAGCTTCGGCAACGCCGAGCCCTATACCTTTGCTGCCCCCGGTGATGAGGGCGACTTTTCCGTTGAGTTTTGTTTCCATACCGATACAACGAATCCAGGGCAGCTAGGTTTAGGCCGGTCCCTGATCCGTGTTAATTCTACATCAAATTTCGGGCCGGGGGTGAAATTCTGCGGGAAGTGCCCTATTTTAAAGCCTTGCTAAATCTCCTCCGACATGAAAATTGACGACCAACACTACCGCACCATCTGGCAAAAGCCGGATCACCCCAAGGTTATTCAGATTATCGATCAGCGCCACCTCCCCCATCAACTCGTGATTGAAGACCTGCACCGGCTTGGCGATTTTGCAAAGGCCATCAAGGATATGCATGTGCGGGGCGCGCCGCTTATCGGAGCCACCGCCGCCTACGGGCTTTACAGCGCCATGCTCGCAGCTCCTACCGACAAACGCCGCTTGCGCCGCTACGTGAGGGAGTCGGCAGAAACGCTGATGGGCACCCGCCCCACTGCTGTCAACCTGGCTTACGCCATCCGGTATACCCTTAGGGCCATGGAAGAACAGCGGGAACTGCCGGGCAAAACCGAAGCCGCGCTCAGGGCCGCCCGGGACATCGCCGAAGAGAGTGTCGAACACTGCCGGCTCATCGGGCAGCATGGCCTGCCGCTCATTGAGGAAATCAGTAAACAAAAGGGCGAAGCCCCCGTCAATATCCTCACCCACTGCAATGCCGGCTGGATGGCCTGCATCGACCACGGTACAGCCACCGCCCCCATCTACGCGGCCCACGATGCCGGCATACCGGTCCACGTATGGGTAGATGAAACCCGGCCGCGCAATCAGGGCGCCCGCATCACCGCCTATGAGCTGCTGCAGCACGGCGTCCCCCATACTATTATTTCGGATAATACCGGCGGGCACCTGATGCAGCACGGGCAAGTCGACCTCGTTATCGTAGGGAGCGACCGCACCACCCGGCGGGGCGATGTCGCCAATAAAATCGGCACCTACCTAAAAGCCTTGGCAGCTAAAGACAATGGGGTGCCCTTCTACGTAGCCCTCCCCTCCTCTACTTTGGATTTTGAGGTGGCAGATGGCGTACGGGAAATTCCAATAGAGGAACGCTCCGCGGAGGAAGTCCGCTACATTCAAGGCATGCGCAATGGTAAGATATTCAAGGTGTTACTTACGCCTTTGGAAAGCCCGGCAGCCAATTACGCATTTGACGTGACCCCCGCCCGCCTCGTCACCGGCTTGATCACGGAACGGGGTATATGCGCAGCCTCTGAAGCAGGGATATCGGGCCTCTACCCGGAGTTTAGCCTCCCGAAGCCTGCTTGACCCCTTCGTAAAAAGCCAGCCCCAGGAGCACGAACGCCTGCGCTAAAAAACTGGATACGAGAAAACAAAGCAGGGACCGGAGCGCCAAGCCTGCCGAATGCCAGTTCAGGCACTTTCTATGGATCATCCTACCGATGCCTTTCTTCCAGAACCTTAAGCACGTCGTTAAGCGCATGGCCTTTGGCAGCCAACAGGACGAGATAGTGGTACATCAGGTCCGCCGCCTCGTTCAGGAACAGGGCTTCATTGTCGTCTTTGGCTTCAATGACGAGCTCTACGGCCTCTTCTCCTACTTTTTGAGCCACTTTGTTGATGCCGCGGGCAAGCAAGCGGGCAGTGTAGGAGGTATCCGGGTCCGCCCCTTTCCGGCTTTGGATGACCGACTCCAGCTGCCCCAGGAAGCCTACCGGGTGATTGTCTTCCCCCCAGCAGGTATCCGTGCCTTTATGGCAAACCGGGCCCGCCGGTCGGGCGTAGACCAACAGGGCATCCTGATCGCAGTCGGCTTTGATCTCCACCAGGTCCAGCGTATGGCCCGAAGTTTCGCCTTTGGTCCACAGCCGCTCCTTGCTCCGGCTGAAGAAGGTTACCTGCCGGGTCTCCAGCGTCTTGTCCAGGGCCGCTTTGTTCATGTAGCCTTGCATGAGCACACGGCCGGTAGCCGAATCCTGTACAATGGCCGGGACCAGGCCATCGCCTTTCTCAAAATTGATCGTTGCCGGGTTTATCGACATTGTTTTACTGCTTTAGAGGTGAAAATCAAAACCAAACCAAAATTAATAATCCGGGGGCAACCAACGAAATCATCGCCTACGGATATGGGAGGCGCTTCAACTTTCCGCAATAGCCAGAAAAAGCCGCTTTTTTAAAAAAAGTGGCCACTGCGTTGACACCTGCACTCAATTTTGTCGCTTGTACGGGTGAATGTCCACTCAACTTAAAAAATTGTCGAACCATGAAATGTTTATTGCTTATCCATCCGGAGCGCCTGCTATTGGCCAGCTTGGTACTCATCGCTCTGAGCCTGACGGCTTGCAAAGAGGAAGAAGATATGGCTCCGGGAGAATCTATTGAAATACAAATCCGCAGTGGGGATCCCCTCACCGATGAGCCAGTGGATAGTGCGCCCCAACTGCAGCCCTCGGATACCATCCAACTGGACCCTGTGGACGTAGACGGCGGCGTGCTGCGCTGCAATGAAACCTCCTACAGTGCCCGGGAGGTCCGGCAGCTGGTTAATATGGTCGGTTCTGACGGCACCGTGGGCAAGATCTACCCCGGCTCAATTATTCAGGGCGGGCGGTTTCAAGCCGGTGAATTTGTAGAAGTGACCATTCCCAAAGCTGGCGGCCGGCTTTTTCTCACCGGGCTTAGCCTCGATGGTTCAGTTGTCGGGCAGGAAATTACCGTGCCCTCGTATACCGCCGGGCAGGTAGACTCCGCCATAACCGCTTATCTGGCTGGTATTGGCTCCGGCGTCCAGGCCACTACCGCTAACTTTGGCCTCTTCATTGAAGAAACCAATTCTAACGAGGAGCTCTACTTCCACATGGATATGGACGCCCGCTTCGGGCTCAACCAGGTAGAAGCTCAACTCAACATCGAAGAGAGCCGTACGGGAAGCCTGGTGACCATGCAGTTTACCCAAATTTACTACTCGGTGTTTATCAATACGCCGGAAACGATGTTTTCCCTGTTCCGGAACGGTGCAGATGCCCGGGACCCTGAGGATCAGATTGGGCCAGACAACCCACCCCTGTATGTGAGCCGTGTCGACTACGGCCGCCAGATTTTCTTCCGGGCGGAATCTACAGCCAGTACCAAAGACGTTAAGGCCATTCTGCAGGCTGCTGTCCAAAAAACGCCCTTCAACAGCATACAGCTGGAGTCCGGGCTTTCGGCTTCCGAAGTGATGGAAAAAACAAAAATCGACTACGTAGTGCGGGGCGGGTCTGCTCAGATTGCCCTGCAGAATGCACCCGACTACGAGGGGGTCCTAAATGCTATTGAGGAAGGCGCCGAGTGGAGCCTGGAAAACCCCGCTGCCCTCGTGGGCTATGAGCTGAATTACCTGGTGGACCGCCGCCCGGCCGTTATGGCATTTGCAGCCGATTTCGTGCGCAAGTCCTGTGAACTAGATCCGCCCAATGTTGCTGTTTATGAAATCCGGCTGGACGAGCTGTTTTGCACCGACTGCGAGCCGTTTGGGGAAATAGAGGGGGGCAATGCTGAATTTTACGGCAATGGCTACATCAAAACCAACCAAAACCCGACGGAAAGGCACTACAACCTGGGCATTGGCAGCGTACCGGTAAACGACGGCTCCCGGTCTTATCCTGCTTCCCGGAAGCATAACTTCTCCTTCGAAGGGGATGGCCCCCGGACCATAACGGTACGGGGCTCGCTAACGGAAGATGACAATACCAATGACGATGCCTTCGGCCAGGAATCCCGGACGATTAATATGCAGGTGTTCGACAATAACGGTGGCGGGGGGCGGTTCTCTTTGCTCTTTGAACGGGGCAGCGGCCCTAGTTACCAGAAAGCCCGCGTGTACTGGGTGGTAACTCGCAAGCAGTGACCGGTCGATAGCAAGCCAAACACAGAGCGCCGGGGTCCCGTATTCCCGGCCGCTCTTTTTTATTGTAATGCCTCCAGTAGGCTCCGGGTTTTCATATAACCCTCGCGGTACTTGACGGAATCGCGGGCGTAGTGTTCAAAGGCTAACTGCAGGTGAGGTTCCGCTTCGGCAGGCCGGCCCATTGCCAGCCAGCATTCGCCTAGAGCTTGTGCGGCAGGGGCAATTCCCTCCTGTCGCTCCGGCAGCTGCTTCAGTAAGAGGGTAAGGGTTTTCTCCAAAAAGGGCTGGGCTTCCTGCGGGCGCCCCTGCTCTTTCAGCATCTTTCCTAAATCATAAAGGGTGTAGGCTCGCCGGGGGTCGTCCGGAGCAAGCAAGCTATCCTGCTGAGCGACTGCCGCCCGGTACAGCGCTTCGGCCTCTTGTAGTTGACCGAGTTGCAAGTGCGCACCGGCTATACTTGCCATAAAAGCAGATACGTAAGGGTGGGTTTCGCCTACCGCCATTTTTAGCTGCGGCAGCGCCTTTTGGTAAGTGGCCAGGGCCTCTTCCCACCGCTCCATACGTTTATAAATGCGCCCCAAATTGCCCAGGCTGGAAATCGTCTCAATGTGCGCCTCCCCATAAATTTGTTTACGCTGCAACCAGGCTTCCCGCGCAAAAGGCTCCGCTTTCTGCGGCTCATTCTTATTGAGGTACAGGCTGGCCAGGTGGTTGAGGTTCCAGGCCAGTTCATCGTTGGGAGGCTGGTAAAGGCTTTCGTAGGCGGCCTTGGCTTGAAGCAAATACTGCTCTGCTTCCTCCCACTGCGCTAGCTTGCGGTGGGTGGTCCCAATCATTTGCAGGCAGTAGGCAACCCTTTCGCGGTAATCTCCCGGAAGCTGGCGGTACCGGCCCAGCCCAAGCCGGAAGAGGGAATCCGCACGGCCATAAACCTGCTGTTCGTAGGCTACGTTAGCCAATTCCACCAAAGCGTACGCTTCCAGCTCGGGGTCTTTCTGCCGGGCTGCCTGTAGTATTTGATAACCGAGGGTCATGAGGGAGTCCGAAACATCATTGCGGACATAGGCGTAGGGACCGTACACGGACCCCAGATGCATCAGGGCCTCAGCAATGCGGGGATGCGGCCGCTCATAGAGGGAATCGCTCAGGGCCAGGGCCTTGCTGAAGATAGTTTCCGCTCTGGCGGCTAGCCCCATGCCCAGGTAGGCCTCCCCGATAACCCAGTACATCTCCAGCAAAATGTCTGGTTGACCGCGAAGCGCTGCCGCCAGCCCGGTAGCCCGCTCGTCCAGTACCTCCCGCACCGTAATATCTGACTTTTGGGCTTCACCGGGGTCTGCTTGCTTAAACAGGTCAAGGGTAAGCGCTTTGATCTGCTCCGCGCGGTCGGCCTCCGCCAGGGCTACCCGGCGCTGCCGGTTAAGCTCTACGGTGTAGAAAAGGCCGGTAACCAGTAAGGCTAACAGAAAGAAAGCACTGAGCCTCACGGCAGTGCGGTGGCGGGCCAGGTATTTGCGCAACCGGTAGAAAGGCGTATCCCCCCGTACCGATACGGGATACCCCTCCAGGTAGGCGCGCACGTCATTCAGCAGCGCCTCTACAGAAGGGTACCGTTGTGCCGGCGCTTTCTGCATTGCTTTTAGCACGATGGCGTCAATGTCTCCCTGCAGTTGACGCGCACGAGCCTGCGAGCGTAGCCGTTTTTCCTGGCTGGGGGCCGTGGGGCTGAACCCTTCCGCCAAATCTTTAGGGGAGGCCACCTGGCCGGCATAGGGATGGGCATCGGTTACCAATTCGTACAAAATTACCCCCAGGGCGTACACATCCGCCTGGGTGCCTACTGCTTCCCCGAGCATAAGCTCCGGTGCAGCGTAGGGCAAGGTAAAAGCTTTGGCTTTACCGGAACCCTGGCCAGGCTTTTCAGCCAGTAAGCGGGAGACGCCAAAATCCAGCAGCTTAACCCCTCCGTTTTTTTCAACCAGAATATTGGTTGGCTTTAAGTCGAGGTGGACAATGAGCTGCTGATGGGCGTAACGCACAGCTTCGCCTACCTGGCAGAACAACTCCAGCCGCTTGCGGAGCGGCAGGGCGTGTTCCTGCGCATACTGGGTCAGGGAGATGCCCGCTACCCGTTCCATGGTGAAGTAAGGGCGGCCGTCTTCCCGGATGCCGCCATCGTACAGGCGGGCGATATTGGGGTGCTGAAGCTGGGCCAAGATTTGCCGCTCTTGCCGGAATAAGGACATCGCCTGCTCGCTCCACTGATCGGGTCGTATCAGCTTGATGGCCACCCGCTGATCAAATTCGCCATCCGTGCGCCGGGCTTCAAAAACCGAGCCCATGCCCCCTGCTCCTATCCAACGCTCCAGGGTAAAGGCTCCTACCCGGCTGCCAGTGAGCCGGGCATCCTGCTCCAGATTCCAGGCCTGAGCCGTATCCGAGGCTAGCAAGGGGTGGGGGTCAGCATCTTCTTTTAGTAAAGCTGCTACTTCCCGGGCCAAACCGGGATCCGCCTGAGCCAGTTGTTCGAGCTGGCGTTTCTGCTCAGCTGCCGGCAAATCCGCCAGCCGGAGGAACTGCGCCTCTATTTGTTGCCAATTTGGTGTACCCATCCCCCTCAGTTTACCCATTGTAATTCCCGCTTTAATTCCCGGCTCAGCCACGCCCGCGCCAAACGCCAGTCGCGCCGAACCGAAGACAGAGATACATCCAGGATCTCAGCAATCTCCTCGTGCTTGAAGCCACCGAAGAACCAGAACTCCACGACCTGGTACTGCCGTTGATTTAGCGCCTTGAACTGTTCCAGCAAATCGTGCAGCGCCAGTATTTCTTCCGGGGTAGAGGGCACTACTTTACGGTCGTCATGGTGGGTGATATGGATCTGGCCGCCGCCCCATTTTAGCCGCTTTTGCTTGCGGGCATAGTCAACAAGGATACGCCGCATAGCCTGGGCTGCCAGGCTGAAAAAGGCGGCTTTGGGCAGCTCGTCCCCGCCCAGCGACTTTTCCATGCGCACGTAGGCTTCGTGGACCAGGGCCGTGGTATTGAAGGTATGGTTGCGTGCCTCGGAGCGGAGGTTGTAGTGGGCCAACTGCTTGAGTTCTCCGTAGACTTTAGGGAACCATTCTTGGGGAAAGTGCTGCTCGGTGTTCATCTTGGCGATAACGCATTAAAGTCTTGAATAATCGGTTGGCATGGCATCCAGTTGATACTCAATATGAAGATCGGGGGAAATCACCAAAGCCTGTTCAGATAATGGCCATCTTTACGCCTGCATTACGGCGACCGCCGGTGACGCCGGGCCAGACTTGGAGCTTTTCCCCGGGGGCGCTGCAACCCCATCCGGCAGGCAGGGGTGAGGCCGCTGCTCCTGTATCCACCTTAAAATTGCAAGGTCACAGGCGGACGGTGACTTCACGCTTGTGAAGATAATGCTTTAAAGACTGGATGTCAATTTCCCGAAAGTGGAAAATACTGGCGGCCAACCCGGCGTCGGCTTTGCCCTCGGTAAACACCTCGTAGAAGTGCTCCATACGCCCGGCACCGCCCGAGGCAATGACCGGAATGGAAACAGCCCCGGCCACCTCGGCGGTAATGGCATTCGCAAAGCCATGCTTGGTGCCATCGTGGTTCATGGAGGTGAACAGAATTTCGCCGGCGCCCCGGCCTTCCGCTTCTTTGACCCAGTCGAGCAGGCGCACCTCGGTAGGCAGGCGCCCCCCATTGAGGTGGACGTACCAGTCGCCGTCAATAGATTTGGCATCTACAGCAACCACCACAAACTGGCTGCCGAAGCGCTTCGCCAGGTCCTCAATCAGCCCCGGGTTACGCACTGCTGCGGAATTGATGGAAATTTTATCCGCCCCGGAGGCCAGCAGCACATCCACATCTTCCACAGATTTGATGCCGCCCCCTATGGTAAAGGGGATACTGAGGTGCTCCGCGATATCGTGGGCTAAGGCAGCAAGCGTTTTGCGTTTTTCATGGGTAGCCGTAATATCGAGGAAGACCAGCTCGTCTGCGCCCTGTTCGCTATATAGGGCCCCCAGCTCCACCGGGTCGCCTGCATCGCGCAGGTTGACGAAGTTGACGCCCTTGACGGTGCGCCCGTCCTTGATATCCAGGCAAGGTATAATGCGTTTGGCTAACATTTGGAAACTTTACTTTTCGCGAAGGTAGGAAAATTGCGCTGCTCGTGCATGAAGGGATTGTACGGGCGGGGTTGCCTTGATCCGCACTGCAAGATTGTCCAAAAAGCCGTATCTTAATTTCCCGCAAAATCCATTGATATGAGAACTCCGTTGAGCCTGTTTGCATTCCTCTTGCTTAGTTATCCCGTTTATGCCCAATGCAACCATGCCATTTCCACGGTTAAGCTGTTTGGCAATGACATCGTAGCACCAATTACAACTGGCGGAAATCTGTTTTGGGATGGGGAAGACCAGAGCTTCAGGCGGTACAAGGATGAAGGGCAGCCTGCTACTTTGCTCGTCGAAGGGCTGTGGCTAGGTGGCCGTACCCCGGATAGCGAGCTGCGGGTGGCTGCTTCCCTGTTTGGCATACTGCTCAATGAGGATGATTACTACCCGGGGCCCCTGCCTCCCAACGGCGCCCTGCCTCAATACGACTGCTCAGGCTGGAACCGGACATTCCGCGTGCGCCGCTTTGAAATCGAGCAGCATCAAGCCGACTTTGCCGATAATGGAGCCGTTGACGCGCCACTGCCCGTTATTTTGGAATGGCCAGCCAAGGGCAACCCCCACTTTGAAGAACGCACCGGGCTTGCCCTGCCCAATGACGAGCACGGGCTTGCCCCCTACCGGGATGTCAATCAAAACGGCATCTACGACCCCCTGATGGGTGACTATCCGGCGCTGGAAGACATTGACGTCCTGCCTGCACAGCTGGTTTGGAATGTATTCAATGACCTGAACGGGCCGCACAAAGTCTCCGGCGCGCCTCCACTGGGAGTAGAAGTCCACCGTACGGTTTGGGTATTCGGTTGTGCCGGCAGCCCCTTGCTCAACCAATCCGTTTTTGTCCGGTATAAAATCATCAACCGGAGTGCTCAGCCATTGGAAGAAATGCGGATGGGGCTGTTCGTAGATTTTGATATTGGCTGCTATCGGGACGACTTCATAGGCACGGCTCCAGCGCTAAACGCTTTTTTTGGATATAACGGTACGCCGCAGGACCAACAGTCTTGTGTGGCCTGGTCAGGCACTTCTTTTCAGGGCCCGCCCCCCATACAATCAGCGATTATACTGGATCAGCCGCTGGCTGCTGCCCATTACTTCACCAATTCCGATCAGCCTATCCTGCCCCTTACCTTCCCCAGCGACTCACTGGCCATGTACCGGCTCATGGGTGGCTTTTTCCCGGACAGCACGCCCATCACGGCGGGGAGCGCTGGCTATGACAGCGGCGGCCCGGTAATACCCTTTGTTTTCCCTGGCGATCCCGCTGACCCGGGCACCTGGGCTATGCCCAATACGGAATTGGAGCCTGATGATTTTAATTCGGTCGGCGGCATAGCTATCGGCACGCTATCGCCCGGGGAAGCCTTTGAAGCCACTACAGCGCGGGTATATACTTCTACCGACGGTTTAAGCTTTTCGGAAGGCTTTGAACGAATGTACGAAGACCTTACACAAATGCAGCTGCTCTACGACCAACAGTTCGAGGCAGCCTGCGCTACCCCCTCCTGCGTTGCGGACTGCGTATGGCCCGGGGATACCAACGACGATGGCACTGCCAACCACGAAGACCTCATCGCAATGGGGCTCCATCTGGGGCAGACGGGGCCACCCCGTGCCCTGCCCCCGGCCTGGAGCCCGCAGGCCAGCGGAGAGTGGGCGGCCCCCGGGCAGCGGTTCGCAGATGCCGATGGCAACGGCACTATTACACCGGAGGATATCCTCGTCACCCTGCTGAACTACGGAAACACCCGGGAGGGCTACCTGCCCGAACAGCTGTATCCGGCGGGGCCCGAGCTACAGGCGGCGAACCTTATCGGCGGGGTGTTCGGGGTGTTATCCCCTTCTGAGAACAACGTCGCCCGTATTCAACTCGATGCCCCGCCTAAGCTTAAGGGGCTGGCCTTTGAGCTGGAATACGACCCCCGCTATCTGGAGTTGTCCGTTTACCCAAACCCTGCCATTATAACCGACACACGCATTGCTGTCGCCCGGCATGCGCCAGATGCCGCCGCCCTGCAGTACGCCCACTTTCAGCTGGGCGATGAGGGCCAGTGGATTGAAAGTCAGCCCATTTTCAAGCCTTTTTATTGGCGCACTTACGACGAGTATACCGAGCCGCTGCCCTCTGACACCACCTACCTGCGGTTCAGGAACATCATTGCCGTTAAGCCCGACGGTGTACGCTTAGACCTCGGCGGTACAGATGCCATGGTGGTTTTCGAAGGCCTGCCCATTGCCAGCACCCGGGAAGCCCCCCTTTCCCAACTGTCTGTTTCCCCGAACCCTACCACCGGGCGATTAAACCTGCACGCACCCGGGGGCAGTTGGGAAACGGTACGGCTGGTGAGCCCCACCGGGCGTACCCTGCTGCAGCGGCAGGGCCAATTTGCCGAAAGCCTGGACCTTGATCTATCCGCCTATCCCGCTGGCTTGTATTGGCTACAGGTAGAAAGCCGGGGGCGGTGGGCCAACCGCAAAGTGGTCCTGACACCCTGATTAAATGCATTCAGAAGGCTTAATAGGGCGTTCACACATTCCGGGTGGAAAGTTTGAGAGAAAGTATTAATCTTGGTACTTACACCAAGATATTAGCTTATGCAGACTCGGATACTTCTACTCCTGATGATTATTGCCCTACAAGACGCTCTGTTTGCACAGTGCGACCCTCCCGAAAACACGAGCAGCTTGTTTGCCAACGAAATCCAGGCTCTTACCACTACGGGCGGCGATCTGTTTTGGGACGGCAACGATGCCCAATTTAATATTACAAGTGCCCCTGGTACGCCCAGTGCTATCTTTGCGGAAGGCCTTTGGCTGGGCGGTGTTGATGCCGGCGGCAATTTGAAAGTAGCTGCTCAGACTTATGGAAGATCCAGTGGAGCAAGCGATTACTTCCCCGGCCCATTACCCAATGGCGGTACTATCGATGCCGATGCCTGTGCCAACTGGGACCTTACCTGGAGCGTGCGCCGGTACGAGATCGAGGCGCACCAAGCAGATTATGCGGATAACGGAGAGATAGATGCCCCGATCGCGGCAATTATGGAATGGCCTGGCAAAGGCAACCCCTACTTTGAGGGCGCCTTTGGTTTCCCGCTCCCAGACGACGAACACGGCCTGGCACCCTTTGCCGACACCGATGGCGATGGCGTATACGACCCCATGGAAGGCGACTACCCCGCCCTGGAAGGCGTGGCGGTTACGCCCGGGCAAATCATTTGGAGTGTTTTCAACGATGCAGGGAATGTTCATAATCAGTCTGATGGGGCCCCTTTAAACGTGGAAATCCAACGCACCTCCTGGGCGGTAGGCTGCGGCGGCGGTATCTTAGACCGTACGGTTTTTATCCAGTACAAACTCATCAACCGGGGGCTGGAGCCATTAGACTCCCTTCAGCTAGCGATTTGGACCGACTTTGACCTGGGGTGCTATACCGATGACAATATCGGCTCCGCTCCCGAACAGAATGCCTTTTTTGTGTACAACAATAGCGATGTCGACCAAACGCCTTGTCCAAAGGGGGTAGCCAGTTTTGGCGAGAATCCGCCCGTGCAATCGACGGTAATCTTAAGCCATCCCCTTACGTCCTTTATTTACTATAATTCAAGTGGTGTTATAACTCATCCTCCGGGCACTAGCTCTCCTTCAAATTCATTGGATTTCTATCGTTTTATGAACGGCACATGGGTTGATGGTACTCCGATGACCGTCGGTGGCAGTGGCTATATGGATGGGGTGGAAGAAACGACGTTTGCCTTTCCCGATGACCCCAACGATCCGGAGGGTTGGTCTATGCAAACCGAAGACTTGGTGCCCGGTGACTTTCGGGGCATGGGGGGCGTTCGATTGGAGACCCTGGAGCCAAATGCGTCTGTGGAGGTCGCCAACGCCCGCCTGTACACCCGTGTGCCCGGCAATAACTTCCTCGAAAACGTCTCCGCTATGTACGGCGAGCTCGATGCCCTGCACGAGGCTTACGGCAATGGCTTTGAAAACGCCTGTCCCCAACCGCCGCTTTGCACCACCGGTTGCGTCTGGCCCGGGGATGCCAACGCTGACGGTATTGCCAATCAGGAAGACCTGCTGGCCATCGGGCTGAACGCTACAGCTACCGGCCCCACCCGGGACGGCGGGTTGTTCTGGGGCCCCAAAGCAGCCGAGGAATGGGCCACCGATCTGGCCAAACATGCCGACACCGATGGCAATGGCAGTATTGATACCGCCGATGTAGAAGTCACCCGCCTCAACTACAACCTGCGGCGCCCCGGCTATGTGGAGGCCCCGACTTACGCAGAGGGCCCGGAATTGCAGGTCGCTTCAATTTTACCAAATGGGTTTACCGGTGTTACAGAAGGGCAAGGCATACTCACCCGCATCGCTCTGGCTGAGGTACCGGATCTCAAGGGGCTCTCCTTCGCCCTCGAATTTGACACCCGATACTTTGAAGGGGTCACTAATTTCGAGACAGGCATTTCAGGCACTTCTTCGGAACTGTACGCCGGGATGCCAGTCAATGAAGCAGGGCTCATAGGCTTTGCCCGGTTTAAATTAGCACCTGGTGAAATCATTGAGCAAGACAATACCTACGAACAGTTTCGGCTGCGGGCCCGGGAGCTTTTCAATATCCCAGTCCCATCAGATACCACCTACCTGCGCTTTCGCGACATCGTTGCGGTACGGGCCGATGGCAGCCTGATCCCCATTGGTGGCATGACTGTGCCCGTGACCTTTGACGGTGTATTGGTAGACACCGAGGAGGTACCGGAAGAAGAGCGGCTGCAAATTTTCCCCAACCCCACCACCGGGCAGCTCCAAGTACAGTTCCCCGGGCAGCAGGTGGAACAGCTGGAGGCCTGGAACAGCACCGGGCAGCTGGTACGCCGCGCCCAGGGCCCCTTCCTTGAGCAGCATACGCTGGATTTGCGCGGGCTGCCGACGGGGCTTTATACTCTTCGGGCGCGGACGGGAACGGGGATGCGGGTGGAGAAGGTGGTGGTGCATTAATGCCAAACCACTTTCTGCTGCGCCAGCCGTTGGCCTTGCTGCCAAAGGCTGACCACATACCATCCGGCGGCTTGAGTGGGTAGGAGCGCCAGAGATGTAGGCTCCGCCGGGGCTTCGTATACCAACTGCCCAATGGCATTGTGCAGGCGCACCACCACGGGTTTCTGCACCGGCAAAGACCATTCTAGCTGCACCTGGCCGGTGGCTGGATTGGGAAATACACTTATTTGCGGTTCATGCAATATAAATTCTGGAGTATCTATAGTCCAACAACTTAAGATTTGTGAAATTATGGCGCAGCTATTTTTTCAGCTCGCAAGGCGAAAAACGTAGGCGATGCCTAAGCATCGGCGAGGCTTTTGAACGCAGCGAGGTGGGAAAAGAGCAAGTCAGAAATCACAAATTTTGGGTTGGTGGACTATACATATAAGGTCGTGATGCAGTGCTCGTCATTGAAAGGGTTGTGGTCTAGGCGCTCGTTTGGAAGAACTGAACGGATACATATCTCATAAGGGTCTTCAACCCAAGCCAAGTAGTTATAATCTACGTCAGGCATATCCCATTCCAACTCTGCTGTGAAACCAGCATTGCATAGTTCCCATTGTGCCGCTTAGGGGTCGCGCAGTAATAAGTTACCTAGAATAGGCGAAGTTATTTTGTGCG
>CAZNSK010000082.1:0-28340 GCA_964575505.1 uncultured Phaeodactylibacter sp. | reverse complement strand
GTTGCCTACCATATGCAGCGGTTCGTGTAGGCCTTTTGCTTTCCTGTAGTGGTGAAAAATGCCCTGCTGAATAAAACCGGCAGGGCATTTTTTGGTTAGTTGGCGCTCAACCAATTGCTCAGCTTGTGGTTATACGGTCAGCATGAAGGTAGGGCCCTTGGCTGCTTTCACAGGCAACGGGGTCCCGGGCGGCAGCTGGGTTAGCAGCAGCCGAAAACCGGTTAAGCCCACCCCCGTGCGTATACCAAACCATGAGCACTGCGCTCCAATTTAAATTGAGCACCAAACAAGCATGAAAAGCAAACTGCGGATTATCTCTGTTGCCACATTCATTGTCCTGGCAGCAATAAGCGGTTACTACGTTACTCAACTGCAATTCTCCTTCGACTTTGAACAGTTCTTTCCGGAAGGGGATGAAGATTTAGCGTTTTTCCGGGATTTTGTGGAGAATTTCGAAGGCGACGACAACTTCCTGCTGGTCGCTATACGGCGGGAAGAGGGCATCTTCCAGCAGGATTTCCTGGAGCGCTTCCATGCGTTTACCCTCGACACCCGCAACCTCCCTTATATTGAGGAAAGCCAATCCCTGACCAAGTTCTCCTATCCGGTGCGTACCCCCTTTGCCATTACCACGGTGCCCGCCATTCATATCGACGAACCTTCCCGGTACCCGGCAGATAGCGCCCGGATCTTGTCCGACGAGCGGTTTGTCCACAACCTGGTCTCGGAAGATGGCACCACTTTGGTCGTGTTCCTGAAAACAGTGCCCAGTATTCAATTGAGCCAGGCCCGGGAGCTGATGGGGGCGCTGGACAGCCTTGTGGCGCGTTATGAATTTGAGGAATACCACTACCTCGGCAGGCCTTATTTTCAGAAAGAGCTGGTCGACATGCAGAAGCGGGAAATCACGGTCTCGGCCATTATTTCCGGCTTGTTGGTTACCTTGATCATGTTTGTGATTTTCCGAAAACCCTGGGGCATCTTTGTCGCCCTGCTGTCCATCGGGCTTGGCATGTTGCTGTTCATGGGGCTTCTGGGTGCCACTGGGCGGGAGCTGAATGCAATGGCTGCCCTATATCCGGTGCTGATGATCATCGTGGGCACTTCGGATGTCATCCACATCATGTCAAAGTACATTGATGAACTGCGCAAGGGAGAGCGGCAGGACAAGGCGATCGTCACGGTCATTAAGGAGATCGGGCTGGCTACGCTGCTGACCTCCATTACCACGGCAATCGGCTTCGCTTCTCTGCTTACCAGCAAGGTGGGGCCCATCCGTGATTTCGGTGTCAACGCTGCGCTCGGAGTCATGGTGGCTTACGTAACGGTGATCTTTTTCACGACGGCAGTGCTTTCCTGGTTTCGGGCCGACCAAATTATTAAACTGGGGAGGGGGCAGGCTTTTTGGGAGCAATCGATGGATAAGGCGTACCACTTCACACTGCGCTACCCCAGCCGCATTGCCCTGGCAGCTGTCGTGACCCTGGGCCTGGCCTTCTGGGGCATTTCCCGCATCACGACCAACTACGGCATCATCAACAATATGCCGATCGGGGAGAAGATTACCGAGGACTTTAAGTTTTTCGAAAAACACCTCACCGGCTTCCGCCCTATGGAATTTGCTGTTTTTGCCAAGCCGGGCTACAAAGCGACCGATTGGGAAGTGATGCAAGCCATTGCCAAAGTGGAAAACCATCTGAAAGCTTATCCTTCGGTTCAGGCCGTAGCCTCTATCACCGCTGTTTACAAGAGCATCAATCAGATGATGAACAACAATGCCCCGGAAGCGTACGCTATGCCAGATAACGAACAGCAGTTTGAGCGGTATCGCCGCATGGCAAGCCGCGTGCCCAAGCTTAATGTGAACGTGCTGCTCAGCAAGGATGAGCAAAAGGCGCGGATTACTTCCCGGGTACAGGATATTGGTGCAGACAGTATCAAGGCCATCGGCAAGGAAATTGACCAGTGGATTGCGGCGAATGTCGATACTTCCGTTGTGGCTTTTCAGCGCACTGGCACGGGCCTGATTATTGATAAGAATGCCGAATACGTGCGCCGCGACCTGCTGTATGGGCTCGGGATGGCCATCCTTATCGTCAGTGTGCTGATGGCACTGCTCTTCCGCAACCTCAAGATGCTGTTGATATCTTTGCTGCCCAATATTTATCCCCTCATCCTGGCCGGGGCTTTGCTGGGCTTTTTGGGCATAGAGCTGGAAGCCGGGGTCTCTATCGTCTTTGCGGTCATCTTTGGCATTGCGGTGGATGATACCATTCACTTCCTCAGTAAATATAAGCTGGCTAAAAACAAGGGCTTCCACCGGGAGCGAGCCATGCGCATTACCTTTCTGGAGACGGGCAAAGCCATCGTGCTCACCTCCATTATCTTGTTTTTTGGGTTTCTGGTAATGCTCTTTTCCATCCATCCCCCCAGCGTTACAATTGGCTTGCTTATCAGCCTCACGCTGTTTAGCGCACTGATTAGTGATTTGCTGCTCATACCCCTGCTCATCCGCTGGCTCATGCCGAAATCGTGAATTGTCTGCGAAAAATCGTATATTTAGGAAGCCCCAAGTCAAACCCGGTATTTAAGCCCCCTCTGCCTATGGACTTCCGGCGATTGTTCGACATATTGCCTTACCAGCAGTACCGTTTCCCTCAGAAGAAAGCACTGGCCATACGCAATGGCGTGCATTGGCAATACTATACGACCTCCGATTGTGAGCGGGAGGCGGCGCGGATCAGCGCCGGATGGATGGCTTTGGGCTTGAAACGGGGCGAGCGGGTTGCCATACTCGCTGAGCGGGCCAGCCCCCGCTGGCTTTTGATGGATATTGGCTTGATGCAAGCCGGTTTGGTGCCAGTGCCCATCCACAGCCAATCCAGCCCCAAGGAATTACAGTTTATCCTGCAGGATGCAGGCGCCCGGTACGCTGTGGCGGCCAACCGGGAAGCACTCGACAAAGTGCGGGCGGTGCAGGAGCGGGTGCCTGCCCTTCAGAAGGTATTCTGTATGCAAGCCTTGCCCGACCATCTGAGCTGGGAAGATTTAGTAAAGGAGCCCACCCCGCAGGTTGAAGAAAAGCTGCAAGTGCTCCGGGCCGCTATCCACGAAGAAGACCTGGCAACTATTGTGTATACCTCCGGGACCGCCGGAGAGCCCAAAGGCGTGATGCTTTCTCATCTGAATATCGTCAGCAATATCAAAGCCACCCTAAGCCTGGTACCATTGGATCATCATTGCCGGGTGATCAGTTTCCTGCCGCCCAGCCACATCTTTGAGCGCATGGTCAACTACGCTTATCTGGCCAGCGGGGCTACCGTATACTACGCAAATAACCCTGAGGAGACCCGGCACCTGCTCCGGAAAGTGAAACCGCACTACTTTACGGCAGTGCCGCGCCTGCTGGAGCGTGCCTACGATGAAATTTTGGAACGCATTGGGCGATTGCCCTGGCTGGGCCGGGCTGTAGCCCGCTGGGCGATAGCAGTTGGGGCCCAGTACCGGTTACGGCATCCCGGCAATCTCCTTTACCGGATACAACTAATGCTGGCCCGCCTGCTGGTATTCCGCAGGTGGAGACGGCAGTTAGGCGGGCGTATTCGTGGAGTGGTAGTGGGGGCAGCCGCCCTGCCGCCCCGGCTTGGCCGGTTGTTTACAGCAGCTGGCATTTCTATACACGAAGGGTACGGAATGACCGAGACCTCCCCCGTCATTGCTTTCAACCGCTTCGAACCCGGAGGGATGCGGTTTGGCACCGTCGGCATGCCGATACCAGGGCTGGAGGTCAGAATTGAGGCTGAAGCCGAAGCTGCCGACGGCGAAATCCTGGTGCGGGGCCCCAACGTTATGCTAGGGTACTACAATCAGCCTGAGGCAACCGCTGCCGTCCTCTCAGAAGATGGCTGGCTGCGCACGGGCGACCGTGGGCAGTGGCAATACAAACGCTTTCTCACGATAACCGGGCGGCAAAAAGACCTCTTCAAAACTACTAATGGCAAATACATCGCGCCGGAAGAAATCGAGAATTTAGCCAAAAGCAGCCTGTACATCGAAGAGTGCATGGTAGCCGGAGCGCAGCGCCCGTTTCCGGTCGCTCTGATTTTGCCACAGTTCGGCCTCCTCCGGCAGTGGTGCGAGGCTAATGATGTGCATTGGACGGCCCCCCGGTTTATGGTACACAACCATAAGGTGATGGCCTTTATGCAATCGGAAGTCAGCGCAGTTAATGCACAGCTGCCCAGGTTTAAGCAAATTGGGCAAATCCATTTGCTGCACGAACCCTGGACGGCTGAGGGTGGCGACCTGACGCCTACGCTGAAGCCACGCCGAGAGCTGATTGCCGAGAAATACCGGAAAGAAATCGATGCGCTCTACGAACAGGGGGCTGTACTTCGGAGTTGATAGTTTTATTTTGAGTTTAAAATCGGTTATTGCACATTAAGTTGAGGTTTTATTTTAAAAAATTGCTCGTCACCAACTATCTTTCGGGCATCTAATCAAAATGCAGGACAACATGGACCATCCAACGCGGCTATTTGACTTTATTCAGTACCAGCTCAAGCACAACCCACAGGAAAAAGCCTATGGCTACCGGCAGGATGGGCAGTGGGTATACTACAGCACCCGGGAAACCATTGACAAAGCCAATCAGGTGAGCCGGGGTTTGCTCCAATTGGGCGTTCAGCCGGGCGACAAGATCGCAATGGCAGTTTACCAAAACCGGCCGGAATGGGCTGTGCTCGATTTGGGCATTCAGCAAATCGGCGCTATCAATGTCCCCGTTTACCCAACCATCAGCCCGGCGGAGTACGAATATATCTTCAATGACGCCGAAGTGAAGTATGCATTTGTTGGCAAAGATGACCTTTACGATAAAGTAAATACCGCAAAAGCGAATGTCCCCTCCCTACAGGAAATATATACCCTCGACCGGCAGGAGGGGCGTTTGTATTGGGGGGATATCTTCTCTGGCGAAGGGCAGGAAACGGTGGAAACGCTGAAGGCTAAAGTAAAGCCAAGCGACTTGGCTACCGTCATCTATACTTCCGGCACTACGGGGGAGCCTAAAGGGGTCATGCTCTGCCACCGCAACATCGTCAGTAATGTGATGGATGTCATGGAGATTTTCCCTATCGGGTCAGCCCATAAGGTACTCAGCTTTCTGCCATTGTGCCATATTTTTGAGCGGGCTGCACTGTATGCCTACACGTTCCTCGGCGCAAGCATCACCTTTACGGGTACCGACAACCTGGGCGGAGAGGAAGGGGACCTCCGGGCGGTACAACCCCATTTCTTTACCACCGTGCCCCGTCTGTTGGAAAAAGTGTACGAAAAGATCTATAACAAAGGCCTTGAGCTGTCGGGCGTCAAGAAAAGCTTGTTCTTCTGGGCGCTGGACCTTACCGGGGACTACGAATACGACAAAAAGTATACTGGCCTGGCTGCCCTGAAAATGAAGATTGCCGACAAGCTGATTTTCAGCAAATGGCGGGAAGCGCTAGGGGGCAATGTCAAGGGGATTATAACGGGGGCAGCGCCCTGCCCCGTGAAAATGGCGAAGGTCTTCTCAGCTGCCGGTGTGCCTATCCGTGAGGGCTACGGGCTTACAGAAACCTCTCCGGGTCTTGCGATCGGCCGGTTTACGCCCGGCGGGGCACAGCTAGGGACGATTGGCCCAGCGCTGAAGAGTGTGTCCTTGCGGATTGATGATTCCGAAGGCTTTTACAAGCCGGGAGAAGGAGAGATCCTGACGAAGGGGCCCAATGTCATGATGGGCTATTACAACAAACCGGAAGCCACGGCAGCGGTTTTCAAAGATATTGATGGGGAGCGTTGGTTCCGTACCGGGGACGTAGGTAAATTGGTGCCTGGGCCCGGCGGCGAGCCTATGCTCCAAATTACCGACCGGAAGAAAGAATTGCTCAAGACCTCCGGTGGCAAGTATGTGGCCCCTGCTCCGATCGAGAACAAGCTGAAAGAGGACTTCTTGGTGGAGCAGGTCATGGTGGTCGGGGAGCAGCGCAAGTTCGTCTCAGCGATTATCCTGCCGGCGGAGGATGCGCTGAAGGATTGGTGCACCTCCAACGGAGTAGAGTGGAAGGGGTTGCAGGAAGCGGTCAAACACCCCAAAGTCATCGCTAAGTACCAGTCAATTATTGACCAGTACAACCCAAACTTCAGCAAAATTGAACAGGTCAAGAAATTTTGCCTGATTGCTGCCAATTGGGAGCCCAGCCGCAATGATGGCACCGATGCCGAACTGACGCCTACAATGAAGCTGAAGCGGCGGGTCATCCGCGACAAGTACAAGCAGGATATCGACTCCATTTACACGGAAGCTTAAAAAACCTTACTTGAAGGGGGATTGGTCCTGCTGTTCCAGCACCAGGCGGCGTGCAAAGAACAAGCTCACGCCGAGTACAATCAGCGCGAGGGCAATCAGGCCCTCGTATATCTCCTGAATGATGAAGAAGTCGTAGATGCCGTGCACCAGGGTGGGGACAGCCAAAGCGAGCAGCAGCCGTTTTCGGCGCAGCCTTGGCGTGGCTGAAAACTTAGCCTTGCCCATGTAGTAGCCCATCATTACAGCAAAGGCACCGTGGGCGGGCACTGCGGTGAACGCACGCAAGATGACGGTTTCAAACCCGTATTGCAAAGCATACATGAGGTTTTCAATTGTAGCGAAGCCCATGCTGATCATCACAGCATAGACAATACCATCCAGGGGTTCGTTAAAAAAGCTGGATCGAAAGGGATAAAGGGCCAGGCACAGGTATTTTGCCAGTTCTTCGGTCAAAGCCACGAGAATAAAAGAAGAGAAAAGCGCCGTTAGTATTCTTTCGTTATCGTAGGGAAAGGCTTGTGTCGACCAGATTTCCAGCTCGATAACGCCAAGGGTGGTCAGCGCGCCGAGCCAGAAGGTGGCGAATAAGGGAAAGGGCGCTTCCCGTTCGTACTTATCCATGCGGTAGATATAGCTGCAGATCAGCAGGCCCGGCGCAATGGCTGCCAGAAACAGAAGCACATCCCGAATCGTCATCAGCCATTGGCTTTCCCTACACAAAAAGCGACAAACTGCCGAACGTAGCGCTGTGTGCGCTTGCGGTCCTCAAATTGGCCCATATGACCTGCTTTTTCCAAAATGTGGATAGAGGCGACCTCCGGCAAGTGGACCTGTTCCTGGTTTTTATCGGCAGGGATGGCGCTATCTTGCTTGCCGATGATGAAGAGTACCGGCACGTTTATATTTTTCAGGGTTTCGGTTTCATCTTTCCGTTCTGCCATTGCTTCCTGGGCGGCAATGATACCCTCGCTCGGAAAGTGGGAGGCCCGGTAGATCAGCTTCTCCAGCAAGAAAGCGTTGCTGCGGGCAAAGTTGTCCGCAAACAGGCTGGGGATCAACTGCTTGACGAAGAGGGCATGGCCTTGCCGCCGGATGAATGCTGCACTTTTGTGGCGTATGGCTTTCTTGTCGGCATCGTCGGCATAAGGGTGAGAATGGAACAGCCCCAGCCCTAGCAGCCGCTCCGGGAAAAGCCGGGCAAATGCCAGGCCCACATAACCGCCCATAGAATGGCCGATCAGGACCGCCGGGCCCGTACGCAGTTCTTCCAGAACGGCATGCACCCGCCTGGCCATACCCTCGATCGAAATACCTTCCACGGCTTCCGAAGCGCCAAAGCCTGGCAGGTCAATAGCTATGACCTGATAAGGCTCTGCTTGCAGGTCTTGTAAAAATTCTTCCCATATTTTATGGTCTTCACAAAAGCCGTGCAACAGCACGACAGGAGCCCCTTTGCCCTCAGAGAGGTAAGCAAGGTCTGCAGCTTCGTAGGAGAGTTTTTTCATAAACCAAGTGAGTTGTAGATCGGCAATGCCGGTGTAACCGGTGTTGCGGGCACCTCAACCGATAGCGTGCCCGGCCGCTGTTTGATATGCATGACGCAATAATTGGCAAACTCTGGGCACAAGTACCAGCCTTTTCCCGTGGGCACGCGCAGGTGTTGCTACCGTTGGATGCCTGTATACCGTCTAGGGTTATTTTCTAAAGCGACGGAAAAGTTGTTCCATCGCAATATCATAGTGCTCAGCTAAATTACTCCAATCATACCGAGCTACAAAATCGGCCGTGCGCCGTTGGTCCCGGGATGGGTTCAATTGGCCTAGTGCCGACTTGATTTTTGCATAGCATTCTTCCTCTGTGGTGTAGAGGTGCTGAGCTTTCAGGTCATCGGGCAGGTGCTCGGGGAACGCGAGCCGGTTGGGCAGCAAAGGGTAACAACCTGCATAGATGGCTTCTACGGTGCTGCCCCCAAAAAAGTCTTGCCGGCTCGTTACCGGGAGGAGGTCGGCTCGCCGCAGCAGGCGGGCGTAGGCAGCCCGGTCTGGGGTATAGCCCCAGTGCAGCAATCGGCTGCCCAGCTTAGCCTTTGCTTCTTCAAAAATGGGTGGCGCTTTTCGGTAAGCCTGGCCCAAAACGATTACCCGAAAGGGTACGCCTTCGGCCTGAAGCCGGAATAGGAGGCGGAAAAAAGCATCAGGCGCCTTGTCGTATTCCCAGCGGTGGTTCCAAAGCAAAACCGGCGGCCCCTCGCGCGCCACAGCCGGTTCATTGAGCGCCTTCAGAGCCATCCCCAGGTAGAGGGTTTGGCTTTTGCGGGCAATATGGGCGACCTGTGATAAGCCCTGGTAGTCGGGAAAAGCGCGCAGGAATGCCGGCAGGGCTTCGATGAAATCGTTGCGATGATAGTCTGAATTGAAGAATACCTGATCTGCCGCCAGGGCCGAGGTGAAATTCAGGTAAGCGTATTGGCGTTCCCTCCCCGCCTTTACGTCAGCATCCTCGGAAGACCAGGGATAGGTAAGCTGGTTTTCGTGGAAATAAAGCGCCACTGGTACGTTGGGCAACAAGTGGCGGGTGTGCCCTAAAAACCCCGCCAGGTCCAGCATATCAGTAGCGAGGATCAAGTCGGGCCGGGTGCCGCGCTGCCGAAACCGCTGGGCAAGGGCAGGCGCTGCGCCAAACATCCGCCATTTCCAGTGGCGTCCGGGCAGGGTCATCAGTTCTACTTTGTGCCGGCTGCTGGCCTGGTAGCCTTCCGCCCATTGCCGGTGGCTGCCCGAGAAAAAAGGTTCTAAAAGCAGAATTTTCATGTTAATAGGGTGCTAAATGTGGAACGGGCCTGCGATGCCGAAGGGGAGTTTACTATATTTACCTGCTCATTGACTGGCTTGCACCGGTAAAATACAAATTTAACCATGCCTGGTTTCTCTGATATTAAAAAAGGATTGTCGAGCATCGAATCGCTGGAGCGCGAGCTGAACCTCAAACAGCTTCAGATTAACCGCTTGCTGAATATTACTCAGGCCATCAACAATAATGTATCGGCAGAAGGGCTGTTCAATATGTACCGGTCTTTTCTTAGTTGGGAGATCGGCGTAAAAAAAATGGCGCTCTTTGTCCAGGATGTGGAAAGCGGCCATTGGAAATGCACCGCTCAGATTGGGATAGAGGAGGACATCCCGGCGGCCGAAGTGAGCCAGCATTTTCACAAATACACCCGGCTGATCAGCGTGGATGAGGATGAACACCCCTTCATTCAGCGCTTTGATGTAGTGATCCCCGTGCGCCACAAAGAAAAGTCCATCGCCTACGTCTTCATCGGTGGTTTTAACGAGGACGATGACATGTACAATAAGGTGCAGTTTATTACAACGATTACGAATATCGTCGCGGTAGCCATCGAAAATAAGCGTTTGTTCAAGCGGCAGTTGGAGCAGGAGCGCCTCAAGCGCGAAATGGAGCTGGCCGGAGAGATGCAGCGCATGCTGATTCCCAAGCAGCTGCCGTATAAGAGCTGCTATCAGCTCGATAGCATCTATAAGCCCCACTACGGCGTAGGGGGCGATTATTTCGACTTTATGGAGTTTGATACCGGGCGGATTATCTTCTGCATCGGAGACATTTCCGGCAAAGGCGTAGCCGCAGCGCTGCTGATGGCGAATTTCCAGGCGAACTTCCATACCTTGATCAAAAAGCAGGCGGACCTGGGCGATTTCGTCCACGACCTCAACCACTCCGTCAACCTCATAACCAAAGGGGAGCGGTTTATCACTTTCTTTATTGCTGCCTACGATATGGGCACGCAGACGCTGCATTACGTCAATGCCGGCCACAACCCTCCCGTGCTGGTCAACGATGGGCAGCTTCAACTGCTCGACCGCGGGTGCACCATCCTCGGCTCTTTTGCCCAACTGCCGGAGCTGGAGGTCGGGCATGTCCAACTCGATGGGGAAGCCATTATCCTCACCTTTACCGATGGGCTGACGGACCTGCAAAACGAAAAAGAAGAATACCTCAATGAGCAACAGCTGTACAGCTTTGTACGCTCCAACTATAAATTGACCGCTTCAGATTTTAACGAAAAGCTCATGGGTTACCTGGAGGCCTTCAAGGGAGAGAATATCTACCCCGATGATTTTACCGTGCTGACGTGTAAAATTTTCACCCCTGGTCATAGTCAGGCCTAGGGCACAGCTTACCTTGATGCTGGGCAGACAAGCCTTCATGCTGCACCTAAGGTTGTTGGCTGCCGAAGCGCAGCTCCGGGCCAGAAAATAAAGGCTTATGAAAAAGCTTCTTTTGGTTGGATGCTGCTGCCAGCCCTTCTGCCTGGTTAGCCAAGTACAGCCGTCTGCACGGCCACACCTATTTTCAAAACGCCCGGGATAAGAGCGGGTGCCCTAATCGACCTCTTCGTAATCAATATAATCCTCGTCATCGGGCGCTTGCCGGGATTGCTGCCGATCGTTGTAGCGAATCTGATCCTGGTCTTGTGCATTGCCCTTGCCTAAGGCGTTAGGGCCGAAGAAAAATTTATAAGCAGCGTAAAGGATGAGGCCGGTGACAAGAAGCTTAAGCATAGATTAAAAATTATTGAAGGCGAAAAGATAGAGGGGCCTTTATTGAACCCCGCTGGTTTTCAGGTTTATCCTATTGCAATAATACGCCTTTGGGAGTAAGGAGTTGAACGGGAAGCCACAAATCGGATCAGAAACCGGGGTCATTCCCGGAGGCCTGCACCGCCGCACTGCCAATATTTTTTTACTTTTGCAAATCAAAATTAAGAAGGGCATTGACTGAAAGCTCAATCCGCCCCCTTCAAAAAAGGAGTAATAAATGGGATCTACAAACCGCTTACACACCATCGCTGGCTGGCTGGTATTCGCCATCGCGCTAACGGTCTATTTCTTTTCGGCCGAGCGGACCGGCAGCCTCTGGGACTGTGGCGAATTTATTCTGGGCGCCTACAAACTGCAGGTAGTGCACCCGCCGGGGGCCCCGTTCTTCATTCTGGTTGGGCGCATGTTCACCTGGATTGCCGAAATCCTGTCTGACGATCCGTCGGATATCGCTTTTGCCGTCAATCTGATGTCCAGTATTTGTACGGCTTTTGCAGCGGCATTTGTGTGCTGGGTGACCATCATACTTGGAAAAATGGCGTTGGTGGGCCGCGGCGGCACGCCGGATAGCGGGCAGCAGATCGCCCTCGCTGGTGCGGGCATCGTAGCGGGGCTGACCACAGCCTTCGCTACCTCTATCTGGTTTTCGGCGGTAGAAGGGGAAGTATACGCCATGTCGACTTTCTTTACCACCCTCACCCTGTGGTCGATGATGAAGTGGTACAATCTGCCGGATTCTCCTTCGGCAGACCGCTGGCTGCTCTTTACCGTATACGCAGCCGGGCTGTCCACGGGCGTCCACCTGTTGAGCTTGCTGACCTTCCCGGCCCTTGCTTTGTTCTACTACTTCAAGAAATACGATAACTACTCCTGGAGGGGCATTTTGGTTGCCGCCGGCGTGGGAGTTGCGATCATCGTTGCCATTCAGAACTTTGTCATTGTAGGTATCCCAGGGCTCTGGTCCACCTTCGAGTTGATGATGGTTAATGGGCTGGGGCTGCCCTTCCATTCCGGCATCATCCCCACCTTTTTGGTGGTCGCTGCCATCATCGTGCTGATCCTGATGTACGTTCACGGCAAGATCACTTCTCCTGTACCGATGTATGTGCTGGCAGGGGTGTTTGTGCTCATCGGGTTGTACGCCGAGAACACGGTGGGAGGCGGCCGGTTGTGGCGTATGCTTGCGCGGGCAGCCGTTATTGGAGCCGTAGGTTACTTTATGAGTACCATTCTCAACCGGTACCGGCGCGAGGCTCAGCTTTTCGCAGTAGGCGCAGCACTGGTCATTGTGGCTTTCTCCACTATTGGAGTGGTGGTTATCCGGGCGAATGCCAATCCACCAGTTAATATGAACGCCCCGACCGATGCGATGCGCCTTTTGCCCTACCTCAACCGGGAGCAATACGGCGAGCGGGCGTTGCTGCGGGGGCCTCACTTTGATGCCCGGCCCACTAAGACCGAAATTGAAGAACGCTATGGCCGTCAGGGCGACCGCTACGAGATCGTTGACCAAAAGATATCATACGTTTATCGGAATCAGGATAAGATGCTGTTCCCACGGATGGGCGATTACAGTCAGGGGCGGCCTCGTTTGTACAAGCAGTGGATTGGGCTGGACCCCAATAAGCCCCTCCCGCCTGGCCGGCCCAATCAGGCCGATAACATCAGCTTCCTCATCAATTATCAGCTGGGCTGGATGTACTGGCGGTACTTTATGTGGAATTTTTCCGGCCGGCAGAACGGGGAGCAAGGCTTCTACCCCTGGGACAAATCCGCGGGGCACTGGATTTCCGGTATTAAGTTTATTGACGAGGCCCGGTTGGGCAATCAGGATAAACTACCGGAAGCAGAGGTGAATGAAGAAGCCCGCAACGTCTACTATATGTTGCCTTTCCTGTTTGGGTTGATCGGCTTATTCTTTCAATTCCGAAAGCGGCCTAACGAAGCCATCGGCTTGCTTGCGCTGTTTGTCATTACCGGTATTGGCATCATCATTTATTCCAATCAGCCCCCGAATGAGCCCAGGGAACGGGACTATGTACTGGTGGGGTCCTTCTTTACCTACGCCATATGGATCGGAATGTCGGTGCTGGCCTTATTTGAGCTGCTTCGGGAGCGGGTCAATCTTGGTGGACCGGTTGCGGCTGCGCTTGGTGCTGCGGTTATCCTCGTCGCCCCGGCCCTGATGGGCACGCAGAATTTCGATGACCACAGCCGGATGCACCATACCGGGGCCCGGGATTATGCCAATAACTTTCTTCAGAGTGTAGAAGAAAATGCGATCATATTCACCTACGGGGATAATGATACCTACCCGCTATGGTACGCTCAGGAAGTAGAAGGCATCCGGCCAGACGTGCGTGTCGTCAACCTGAGCTTGATTGCGGTTGACTGGTACATTGACCTGTTGCGCCGGAAGATCAACGAATCGCCGCCCGTGAAAATGACGATCCCTCAGGATGCACTACGGGGCGATAAGCGCAACCAGGTGTTCTACTTCAATAACCGGGGGCAGGATCGGCCTAAGACGTTGCAAAACTTCCTTCAGTTCATCGGAGATGATAACCCCATCACTTTGCCTTTCTCTTCCGGGGCCCGGGAAGTGGAAAGCTACTACGACACCAAGCAGGTTTATATTCCTGTAAACAAGCAAAAAGTGCTGGAAGCAGGTGTAGTGGGCGTGGAAGATACGGCCAAAATTGTGGATGCTATCCCGCTGAATCTGCAGTCAAAGGATTACCTCATTAAAGACGAGTTGGCCATCCTGGATGTTATAGCTTCCAACCTCTGGGAGCGGCCGGTTTACTTTGCTGTCACAGCCCGGCAGGAGAAAATGTTTGGGCTGGATGATTACATGCAACTGGAAGGGCTTGGGCTGCGCATTGTGCCGGTAAAATCACCAAGCGATCAGCAGTACGGCATCATTGGCAGTGGCCGGGTGGATGGTGATAAGGTACATGAGCATGTGCTAAACGATTTTAAATGGGGCAATTTTGACAATATGGACTTGTTCGTGGACCGCAGCTACGCGCCCAGTGTGCAAAGCCACCAACTGAGCATGCGCCGGGCCGCCCTGTCGCTTCTGCAGGAGGGCAAAAAGGAAAAAGCCGTTGAGTTAATCGACAAGTACTTTGAAGTCTTTCCGGACCTCAACTTCCCTTATGATTACCGGGCTTACTATATGATCTCGGTCTACTTGCAGGCGGATGCTTACGATAGTGCAAAAAAGCACCTGGAGATTTTGGCTGAACGGACGGCGGATGAGCTCGATTACTATAATTCCATCGATCCCTCTATTCTGGAAAGCAGCTACCAGACGGAATACATGCTGGCGATGCGGACGATGGATGATATTGTAAAAGCAGCCCGCCAAAACAACGATGAGGCCTTTGCCCAAGAGCTGGAGGAGCTGTTTCAGCCTTACCAAATGGCCATGCCTGAAAACAACAGAATGTTACCCGGAAATGGAGGACGTTAAAACCATCTCAATAGGCTGCGACCATGCTGGCTTCCCCCATAAAGCCCGTGTGGTTGCCCTGCTTGAAAATCAAGGCTGGGAGGTCCGTGACCACGGCACTCATTCTGTGGATTCAGTAGACTACCCCGATTTCGTGCACCCTGTGGCGGAGGAGATTGAGTCTGGCCAGGCTCAGCTGGGCATTGTACTGTGCGGAAGCGGCAATGGGGTGGCGATTACGGCCAACAAGCATCAGGGTATCCGGGCCGCCCTTTGCTGGCAGCCCGAACTGGCGCGACTGGCCCGGGCGCACAATAATGCCAACGTACTTGCCCTGCCGGCCCGGTACATTAGCGAAGAAACGGCGGCAGCAATTACACTTACCTTCTTAGAAACACCTTTTGACGGCGGGAGGCATGCCCGGCGGGTAGGTAAGATAGCCTGCAGCGGGCCGGCTTAGGGGTCGCGCCACAATAACTTACCGATTTAGACTCGTTCTTTTGCACGCTAACTGCGCCTGCCTGGCTAACGCCAACGGCAGACAGGTTAAAAAGCCTCACCGTCCGTACGGATGGTTACGTTTTTTGCCTTGTTAGCGCACAAAATAACTTCGCCTATTCTAGGTAACTTATTACTGCGCGACCCCTTAGGAATGAGAAATAAATAACTCATCATTTTTGACGGGCGCTTTTGCCCCAATACTTCGTTAGAAAGCCTCGCCGTCCGTACGGACGCCTACGTTTTCTGCCTCGTCTTGGAACAAAATCTCCTCGGTCAAAAGCGCGATTTATTTATTCCTCATTCCTTAGGCGTTATACAGTACGCCAGCTGCCCGAACAGATGCAGTTTCAAGGTCCCTTTTCTCCCAGGCCGGGGCAGTCAGCTGATTGCTTACGCTTAAGAGGGCAGTTAAATTGTTGGCGGGTCTTGTAATAGGCGGGATAAAAAAAGAAAGGGCGGAAGGAAACCCTTCCACCCAGTCTTTGTGTGGTACTTGCCCTTACCCCCCAATAAATAGGCAAGCACGCACCTCTTTAGCGCCGTAAGCGCTTTGTTTTAAAGGTCCTATTGCGCGAGCAACGGACCAACTACCCCCCAGTATTGGCCACGCTGCTCACAACAATAGACCTTTGCAAGCTGCAAAAAGCAGCCTACATCGGCTTTTATCCAGGCACGTGAAGCAGGGGCACGCACCTGTTGTTTACACGCAATGCCCTGAGGACACTGCGCAAACGATGTCTTGGTAAATAAGATTTGGTATGTAGATAGGGGGTATGCCCTGATCAGGGCAAAACCTCTCTTTTGGATAGCTCTTTCGGAACAGGCAATTTTCCTTTGAATCTCAAATTATGAAATACAATAATAAGAGTCAATATTTGCCCGAAATGTTTTTTCTCTTTTGCTCTTTCTGTCTATTTGTACGCCCTGAATGGCCTAAGGTTACGTCAAATTGTCAGTTTTTTTCAGCTGGCACAGCCTTTGCAAAGCAATTGTTGGCTGCCTCGGATATAAGGCGCTGTAAGCGTGGAAGTTACTGCCAACAAAATAATTAAAATTCCTTTAAAAAAATCCTGACCAATGCAAAAAGGCAACATATCCGTACAAACGGAGAACATCTTTCCGATCATCAAGAAATTTTTGTACTCCGACCACGAGATTTTTCTCCGGGAGTTGGTGTCCAATGCCGTCGATGCTACCAACAAGCTCCGGGCCCTGGCCAAGCGGGGGGAGCTTAGCGTGGAAATCGGAGACACCACGATCGAAATTTTGCTGGATGCCGATGCGAAAACGCTAACCATCCGCGATAAGGGGATTGGGATGACTGCGGAAGAGGTGGAAAAATACCTCAATCAGGTCGCTTTTTCCAGCGCCTCCGAATTTCTTGAAAAGTATAAGGATGAGGCCTCTATCATCGGCCATTTCGGCCTGGGCTTTTATTCTGCTTTCATGGTTGCTTCCAAAGTAGAAGTCAAAACCCTTTCCTACCAGGAAGGGGCGCAGGGCGTGACCTGGACCTGTGAGGGGCAGCCTGAATACACCCTGGAAGAGAATGACAAAGCGGTCCGTGGGACGGATGTCATTTTGCACATCAACGAAGACGATAAGGAGTTTTTGGAGAATAACCGCATTCAGCAACTGCTGGATAAATATTGCAAATTCCTACCCGTAGAGATTAAGTTTGGCACCCGTACCGAGACCATTACCGAAGGAGAAGGCGAGGAGGCGGAAGAAAAGCAGGTTGAAGTCGATAATATCATTAATAACCCGGACCCTGCCTGGCGCAAATCGCCCGCCGATCTGGAAGACGAAGACTACCGTGCTTTCTACAACGAGCTCTATCCATTCAGTACGCCCCCCATGTTCTGGATCCATCTCAATATTGATTACCCCTTTAATTTGACGGGGATCCTCTATTTCCCGAAGTTGGGGAACAACTTTGAGATGCAGAAAAATAAAATTCAGCTCTACAGCAATCAGGTATATGTTACCGATGAAGTCAAGGACATCGTGCCGGAGTTCCTGACGATGCTGCACGGGGTCATTGATTCGCCCGATATTCCGCTCAATGTTTCCCGAAGCTACCTGCAGAGCGATTCCAACGTGAAGAAAATCACCGGTTACATTACCAAAAAAGTGGCTGATAAGCTGTCCGACCTGTACAAGAAAGACCGGGACAATTTTGTGAGCAAATGGGATGACCTGGGCGTATTCATCAAATACGGCATGATCTCCGACGAGAAGTTCTATGATCGTGCCCTGCCTTTCGCCCTTGTCAAGAGCACAGACGGCAAGTTCACGCCAGTTGAAGCCTACCGGGATGAGGTCAAAGAGCAGCAGACGGATAAGCACGATAAAGTGGTCATGCTCTACACCAACGACCCGGACCAGCATGACAGCTTCACGAAAGCCGCTAAATCCAAGGGATATGACGTTTTGATTTTCGATAATGTCATCGACAACCACTTCATGCAGCACCTGGAGCAAAAGCTGGGCAACATCACTTTCGTCCGGGTAGACTCTGACACCGTAGATAATCTGGTGCAAAAGGATGAGCAGACGGATTCTGTACTCAGCGAAGAAGAACAGAATACGGTGAAATCCATATTTGAAAAGGTAGTTGCCGACAAAGGCAGTACCGTCATCACCAAAGCGCTTTCTCCGGAAGATCAGCCGGTGACGATTACCCGGCCGGAATTCATGCGGAGGATGAAGGAGATGCAGAGCCTGCAGGGCATGAATTTCGGTGATTTCCCGGACAGCGTGAATGTGGTGGTCAACAGCAACCACCCTTTGGTGGCTCAGAAGCTATTGGGTGAAGACGACGATAGCAAGCAGCAGGAGGTAGCCGACTATCTGTACAAACTGGCGATGCTCAATCAGCAGATGCTGAAGGGTGCTGCGCTCACCGAATTCATCAACAAGAGCCTCAACTTCCTGAAGTAGAAAGCAGGCGATAGTTATTTACTGCCCGTAGGAGTGCCTTCAGCTTACCCCATTGGTAAGCTGGGGGTGCTGTTGTTTGGCAACAAGCCATTTGCTGGGGCCTACTCCGTCAACTGCCGGATCAGCTCGTCCGACTTAAGCCCAATTGGCCCGGAAAGCGGTGTTTGTTTCAGAATAGCTACCGCGCTGTCCGGCTCTGCGCTCTGCAGGTGAGCGAGCGCGAGGTACCATGAGGCTTCTTGCGCATGGCTGGCATAGCCCTGGAGTTCCTGCAGCAGGGGCTTGGCGCGGTCGGGGTGCCAGGCCCCCAACAAGGCATTGGCAAAAAGAAATTGGATCTGGGGATCTGACGGATGGGCTTCCAGGCTGCGCTCAAAAAAAGTGATGCTTTCGGCGTATCGGCCTGCTTGGTAGAGCTGGGCGGCGGTTTTGAAATCGGGCTTCTCGGCGAAAGGGCCCACCCTGGCGGCGCTTCGAAAGTTGAGGTAATTGGGTTGAGCCGCTTGAAAATGCTGGGCAAATAGCTGTTGGTGGCGGGTGGCCTCCCGGTACTGCCAAATAGCCAAGGCACTTAGGATAAGCAGCGCTGCCGCCGCTGCCCAGTTGATCCTGCCTCGGCTAATCATCCGCTTGCGTCGAAAAAAAGGAGGCTGACGGATGGCTTCGAGTGCCGCCTCATCGGCCTCAGTAAAACCAGTTGATTCGTAGCCCTCCACGGCGGTTGCGCACAGTGGGCACTCTAGTAGGTGGCGTTCTATCCGGTGAGCCTGAGGGCCGGTATGGCTGCCACGCACATACTGTTTAATCTCCCGCTTGGACAAGCAGGAGCGCTTCGTGAAAAAAGAATTCATACTCCAGATTTAAGACCTCTCCGACCGTAGCGCCTCAAGTGCGGCCAGCAGGTTGCGCCGCCCATTTTGCAGATAGCTTTTTACAGCTTTGAGCCCATAGCCAGTGGCTTGGCTGACTTCCTTGTAGCTGAGTTCTTCAAAGTAAAACAGCTCCAGGCATTGACGCTGTTGTTCGTTCAATTGAGCCAGAGCTTGAGGCAGCAGGTCGGTTAATTGAGGGTGTTCTCTATTTATATGTCGCAGCAGCCCCTCATTTTCCACAAAATTTGGCGTATTATTTTCAAAAAAATTTCCCTCACTGTTCAAAATGGGTGCATTAGCCTGTTGGCGGAGGTAGGAAATACAAGTATTTCGGGTTGAGGTATTCAGCCACCTAGGCACCGAATGAATAGTGCGCCCGGCGGGTATTTGCATTAGGGCAGAAAAAACCTCCAGCGTCTTATCCTGACGGTCTGCGACTTGGTCTAGGTATTTGCAGCAAATACCGTACACCAGGTGGTAATGGCGCTCGTAGAGCAACTGGAAGCAGGCCTCATCCTGTTTGTCCTGCCACTCGGCAAACAGTCGCTCATCCGTCCAGTCTTGCAGCTTGCGTTTTTTAGCGCGGGGAAACAGCTTCATAGTGGGCACAGTATCAATGCAATATAACACCCTGGCGGGTCTTAAGCAAAAAGAACAGCGGATGCACACGGATCACCGCGAAAAGCCGGTATCTTTAAGCAGATTAGCAGCTGGTTTATAATAGTTGTGCAGTGAGGCGTACTACTGCCGGCTGCTTCGGGCCCTTACCTGATTTAAGAGCGGCCTAAGCCCCCATGGATTCATAAACCTGGTAAAAGAAGCACCCATGCCTAAGTTTAGCCAATTTCTCACCCACGAAGCCCTGAATTTATCGGTAGGTTACCTGGCGGGGCTCACGGCCTCAGCCCTTGTTTCCCGCTTTTTCGTTAAAAAAGGGCTGGCTAACCTCTGGGGGATTGCCTCCCGGAAACAAGCCCTCGCTAAAGATGAATACGAGTGGCTGATGGCTATCCTTTCCTATGCGATTGGGCTATTCGTGATGCTGGCCGTCAGTTATGGGATGGGGCGTTGGCGAGGCCAGGAAGCATAGGGCTCAAACTAAACACTAAAAACATCTGGAATGGCACAGGATACCACCCAAAACAAAGCTAATGCTATTGCCTACTATCAAACTGCTTTTGACGGGGCCCCGCGGAAGGCAGTGGAGCAATACGCAGGCGCAGTATACATACAGCACAATCCCTCAGTCAAGGAGGGTAAAGCCGGTTTTATTGAGTACTTTGAGCGTATGGCACGGGAGTACCCCGATAAAAAGGTACGCTTCGTGCGGGCCATAGCTGAAGGCAATTTGGTAGCGCTGCATACCCATCAGGTTTGGCCGGGAAATGAAGAATACGTTACTATGGACTTTTTCCGCTTCGATGAAGAAGGAAAAATCGTAGAGCACTGGGATGCCATACAGCAAGTCCCAGGCCACTCCGAAAATGGGAATACCATGTACTAGCCGGGCTTGCCGAAGTAAGCCTGGTAAATGCGTTTGCGCGGGTAGAAACCCAGGTAAATGCCTGGGTACATTAACCAGGTCACTAAGCGGTTGGGCCCCCGGAAAGTAATATCATCTACGATGCGGGAGGTATCTTCGGTAAGTTTTTCAACGATGTGGCGGTGGTGCCAGTACTTTAGCGGATAAGGCAGGGTCTCGCCCTCATCCACAAAATAGGCCATTCGGTCTGTTACCCCGTCTTCCGTGATGTTGCTCACCCAATCGGCCCGGATTGGGCTGAGAAAGCGCAGGTGCACCCGGTCGCCTTTTTTTGAGCCGGTGAACTCCACGATCTCAATTTTCCCCTGTTTAGGCGCGAGTGCTTCAAAGAGGTCGCGGTCAAAGCGGTCCATTATTGCTTTGTAATTCCCTTTGACGGTGGTCTTGAGCTTTAGATTCATATTGTTGTGATTTGAATGGTCGGCTTTGTTTTGAGCTGCGGCAATTCCAGTTTAGCGAAAACGGGCAAGTGGCCGAATGGCAACACCCCATCCCAGCTTTCCGATGGGGCTGTATGCCGGTGCCCTAGCCTATTCGGGGGTTGGCGGCAGCCAGAAGGCACCAGCATCCGGCTTTCCCTATTGCCCGGGTTAGGGTAGCGGGTATTGAAGCAAATCACGTTCCTCGGCTAAGCCTGAAACGCTGTGTTCAGGCAAAACAGCAGGAAAATACCGAGGGTTTGAGCTTTCATTTTTTTCAAAGGTAAGCGATTCCTTAGATTTGCAGTGAACCAACCAACATGAAATCATGCGATTGCTAAAGCCTGTTTTGGCCATATTAATAGTGGTTGTCTTGTCGCCCTCTTGGGGGTTTGGACAAAGCAACGATCCTGTGCCGGTTACACTGGAAACCCCTCACAACACCGCGCTGGTCCACCTGCATTACCTGCAGCCGGGCAGCTATGACCCGGCTACCTCCGGGCGTACGCTATACGGCGTGGCCGACAGCACCCAGGCCAGCCGGCTGGCCATTAAGCTCAAACAGGTGTACGATGGCCTCGGCCTGTACGTACGTCTCAACCGCATCCCACAAAACGCCAATTACGTCGATTCCACGGTGGCGCAATCGGTTTTCACCCCCTTCCCCAATGAACTGCCACAGGTTTACCTGGAAAAGGTGGATGGCAGGTGGTATTATTCGGAGGAAACGGTCAGCCAGATCAACACGCTGCACGAAGACGTCTACCCCTTTGGCACCGACCTCCTGCTCCAACTGATCCCGCATATCGGCGACCGGGAAATTTTGGGCCTAAAAGCCTGGCAGTTGGTGGGTTTGGCCCTTCTACTGATCCTGGCCGTTTTAGTCCACTTTGTACTCAGCCGGCTGCTGAAGCCCGTGGTCAGGCAGCTTTCTCATTCCCGGCTTTACCCCTCCCTGGTGCCCCCTAAGCTGGTTTGGACGATTGCACGCCTCATCAGTGTGCTGGTGGTGGTGAGAATGCTCAAGCTGTTTGTGCCAACGCTGCAGCTTCCCATTGAAGCCGCCAACTTCACCATCATCGTCATCAAATTTATTACCATTGCATTGATGGTGGGCATCCTGATTCGCATCCTGGACGTGATCATCCTTTACGCCGGGAAAGGCGCTCAAAAAACGGAGAGCAAAATGGACGAACAACTCCTGCCGGTCATTGAGCGGGGGGTGCAGTTTCTCATTTTTGCGGGTGCTATTATTCAGATGCTGCGCGTACTTCAGGTGGACATCACCACCCTCATCGCAGGCATTTCCATAGGCGGCTTAGCCATTGCCCTGGCCGCTCAGGATACCATCAAGAACCTATTTGGTTCTTTGACTATCTTTATGGACAAGCCCTTTCAGATTGGGGATTGGATCAATTTTGCAGGTGTGGATGGTACCGTGGAGGAGGTCGGATTCCGGTCTACCCGGGTGCGCACCTTTGCCAATTCCCTCGTCTACGTGCCAAATGGGAAAGTAGCCGATATGGTCGTCAACAATTATGGGCTGCGCCAATACCGGCGGTTCAGCACCACCATTGCCCTCACCTATGATACGCCGCCGGAGCTGATTGAAAAATTTATAGAAGGGCTGAAAGGCATTGTAGCCAATCACCCGATCACACGAAAGGACTACTACGAAGTCCGCCTCAATGGCTTGGGTGCCCACTCGCTGGATATCCTTTTTTATATCTTCTTCGAAGCGCCGAGCTGGTCGGAAGAACTAAAGGGCAGGCACGAAATCTTGCTGGAAGTGCTCAAACTGGCGAAAGCTTTAGGCGTTCGATTTGCCTTCCCCACCCAAACCCTGCACCTGGAGGCAATGCCAGGAGCAACGCCCACCACTCCGCACTACAACACCGACCCTAATGAACTCGACCGGCGGCTGCAGCACTTCTTGAAACAGGATCATCAAAACTAAAGATTAAGGTAAAGGGTGCCCAAAGTAAAATCCCCCGCCCGGCTTAGCGCCAGTGCGGGGGATTTTTCATGCAAGCAGGTGGCGATGACTGGTGCGACTAGGCCGAAATACTTGACAGTCTTTTCAAGCTTGAGCGCTTACTGCCCCGATAGTTAGCTGCCGGGGTTAACTGTCAAGCATCTACGGCTCAATCCGCTAGCCATTCATGGAAGTCAGGAATTCTTCGTTGGAAGAAGTATTGACCATATGCTTGCGTAGGAATTCGAAGGCCTCGTCTGGCTTCATATCGGCCAGGTGGTTGCGGAGGATAAACATCCGCTGCAAGGCATCTTTGTCCAGCAGGAGGTCTTCGCGGCGGGTGCTAGACTTGGTAAGGTCGATCGCCGGGTAGAGCCGCTTGTTCGCCAGGGAACGGTCGAGTTGCAACTCCATATTACCAGTACCTTTAAATTCTTCGAAGATCACGCCGTCCATCTTGGAGCCGGTATCGATAAGTGCGGTGGCGAGGATCGTCAGTGAGCCACCATCCTCGATGTTACGCGCGGCACCGAAGAACTTTTTCGGCTTATGGAGCGCATTGGCCTCCACACCACCCGAAAGGACCTTGCCGCTGGCAGGGGCAACGGTATTGTATGCCCGGGCGAGGCGCGTGATTGAGTCAAGCAGGATTACAACATCGTGGCCGCTTTCGACAAGGCGCTTGGCTTTTTCAAGCACAATATTCGCCACCCGTACGTGGTTGTCAGCCGGCTCGTCGAAGGTAGAAGCGACAACTTCCGCGTTGACGCTGCGCTTCATGTCAGTAACTTCCTCCGGGCGCTCGTCGATCAGCAGTACGATCATATAGCACTCCGGGTGGTTCTTGGCAATGGCGTTCGCCACATCCTTCAGCAAGAAGGTCTTACCCGTTTTAGGCTGGGCAACGATCAGTCCACGCTGGCCTTTGCCGATTGGGGTAAAGAGGTCAATCATACGGTTGCCAATGTCCCGCCCGGTAGGTGAGCTAACCAGGGTAAATTTTTCCGTTGGGAACAGCGGCGTCAGGTAGTCAAAGGGCACCCGGTCGCGGATGTCCTGTGGCTCCAGGCCATTGATCCGGGAAACGCGCAGTAAGGCGAAATACTTTTCCCCGTCCTTTGGAGGGCGGATAGCACCCCGTACGGTATCCCCTGTACGCAAGCCAAACAGTTTGATCTGAGAAGGAGACACGTAGATGTCATCCGGAGAAGTCAGGTAGTTGTAATCAGAAGAACGGAGGAAACCGTACCCATCGGGCATCATCTCCAGGATACCTTCGCCTTCAATGATGCCATCGAGTTCGATATCGAACTTCTCTTGCTGCTCCTGCTTATCCGAATTTTCTTTGCGCTGAGAAGGGGGCGGGGTGGATGCACGCTTCTTACTATCTTTGTCATCACCGCCCTTGCTGCGCTTGCTGTCTTTGCTTTCAGGTTGGTCTTGCCCTTTTTGCTCCGGCTCTGCTTCGCTCTTTTGCGGCGGATCGTCATTGCCTTGATCGCCGCCGCTGTTGTCGTCGTTAGCCACTTTAACGACTCGGCGGGTTACCCGGCTTCGCTTGCTGTTTTTGCCCTTTTGGTCGTCCTCATCTTCATCGGACTTTTGATTATTGGAGCGCCGCCCGCTGCTTCTTTTCGAGGAGGACTGGCGGTCAGAGCGCTTGTCTTTGTCGTCTTTGTTTTTGCCTTTGCCCTTGCCTTGATCCTGGCTGTTGTTGTCGGTCTTAGCATCTGTTTCCTCTCCGGAAGCGGCCTGGTGATCAAGGATTTTATAAATTAATTCTTGTTTGTTCAAGCGTTTGTATCCGGTAAGTCCAAGCTTTTCTGCCAACTCCCTGAGCTCAGGGACCAGCATGTAGTTCAACTGTGATATATCTAACATAATAAAGCGGTGTGTTACTTAAGTTTGAATTGTCGCTGTCGGACGGTGTTTTTGAATGAAATGAATGCAGTTTGTGGAAAAAAGAACCGCGGAGGTATGAAAATTCTTGTTACCCTAAGTTTATCCCTTGCTGTTGCCTGTAGGTCGAATGCAACAGGGCAAACGGCGGGGGCTAATGATCAAGCGATATGTTAGGAACATCCAAAACACATGTAGTGTCACCTAAAATCTTAACCTTTATAAACTTGCAGGAATAAGCAGGATAGAATTAGTGCGCCTAAAAATGCTCTAACAGAGGCTGTTGTGGCTTGCATTTGTGCTTTGGTGCAACAAAAATACATTTAATTTCTGAATCCAAATAGTATCTTTGCAAAAATTAAACCGATATTTCTTCCATTAGTTCACTTGGTGCGATCCGCCAGCCAAAAACACATAAACGAAGACCACAAATGCTGGAACTTAACTTTCTGAGAATCAATGCCGAACGCGTCAAAGCGGGACTGAGGGTCCGCAATTTCTCTGAAGAAGACCTTAAAATCGTTGATGAGATCATCGCTCTGGATGATTCCCGAAAGGCCGCTCAGACCGAGCTGGACAACCTGCTGGCGGAGCGCAACGCGCTGTCCAAAGAAATCGGTCAGCTCTTCAAATCCGGGCAACGGGAGGAAGCAGAAGCTAAACGCGAGCGCGTGAACACGATTAAAACAGAGGCTGCCGAGACCGAGCAGCGCCTTAAAACAGCTAAAGCAGCGCTAGATGAGGCGCTCTATCAGGTGCCCAATATTCCACACCCCTCTGTCCCCAAGGGCAATTCTGAGGAAGACAATGAGGTGTATAAAGATTGGGGCGATGCCTTGCCCGACCTCGGGGAGTCCGCCCTGCCGCACTGGGAATTAGCTCAAAGGTACAACCTCTTCGACCTGGAACTGGGGACCAAGATCACAGGGTCCGGGTTTCCGCTCTACCGGGGCAAAGGCGCGCGCCTGCAACGCGCCCTTATCTCGTTCTTCCTGGACGAAGCTAACCGGGCAGGGTACGAAGAAATCCTGCCCCCTCTGATCGTGAATGCGGATAGTGCCCGTGCAACGGGGCAGCTGCCGGATAAAGAGGGGCAGATGTACCACATTGAAAAGGATGAGTTTTACCTCATCCCTACCGGAGAGGTGCCGATCACCAACATATTCAGAGACGAAATCCTTGCGGAAGACGATTTCCCGGTAAAGCTTACGGGCTATACGCCTTGCTTCCGGCGCGAGGCAGGGTCTTACGGTGCGCATGTACGCGGGCTCAACCGGGTCCACCAATTCGATAAAGTGGAAATCGTGCGCTATGAGCACCCCGATCGTTCCTACGCCGCCCTGGAAGAAATGATAGCCCATGTCAGCGGGTTGCTCGATAAGCTGGAATTGCCTTACCGTATCCTGCGGCTATGCGGGGGCGACCTTGGCTTCACCGCTGCCCTTACCTACGACTTTGAGGTATATTCTGCGGCTCAGCAACGATGGCTGGAGGTCAGTTCTGTGTCCAACTTTGAGACTTACCAGAGCAACCGGATGAAGCTTCGTTTCAAAGGGGGCAAGTCGACCCGCCTGGCGCACACTCTGAATGGCTCGGCCCTGGCGCTGGCCCGCATTTTTGCTGCGCTTTTGGAGAACAATCAAACTGAAAAAGGAATTGTTATTCCTAAGATATTGCAAGATTATACAGGCTTCGGCCTAATTGATTAACCGTTAAGTGCATTGAGCCGTAAGTATTTGACAGTTGGGTTTCCGGGGCACCGGCCGATGGCATAGGTGCGAGAACATAGTCAAAGAATACGGACTAGCCGCCACAAATAAAACACTAAGGTATGGTGTTCGATATGGGGTATATGTTGGTTGCGGGCGTTATGTCGGTCATCGGCATGCTTGTGAGCCAGCGCCTGAAGAGCAAGTTTAAGCACTACGGCCAGGTCCCACTCCGGTCTGGCTTGTCGGGCTATCAGATAGCTCAGCGGATGCTGCAACACTACGGGATTACAAATGTCAAGATCGTAGAAGGGCAGGGCTACCTGACCGACCACTACAACCCGGTCAGTAAAACAGTTAGCCTCAGCCCGGAGGTGTACCGGGGGCAGACTGTGGCAGCTGCAGCCGTGGCGGCGCACGAATGCGGGCACGCTGTGCAGCACGCCAACGCTTACAGCATGCTTCAGGTGCGTTCGGCTTTAGTGCCTATGGTCAATATTTCGGCTATGGCCCAGCAATGGCTGCTTATTATTGCATTTTTGACCTTATCCACGATGCCTTCTATCATGTTGGTCACTATCGTAGTTTTTGGAGTCACGGCACTGTTTAGCTTCGTGACCCTGCCCGTAGAGTTTGATGCCAGCAAACGGGCATTGGCTTGGCTGGAGAGAAGCAGCATTACGAGCGGGCAAGAGCAGGCGGGGGCCAAAGACGCCCTGTGGTGGGCAGCGATGACCTACGTTTCGGCGGCGCTTTCCGCCCTGGTGATGCTACTGTATCTGTTTATGCGTTACTCCGCTGCCACGAGGGATTGAAAATAGGAGCCTGGGGCAGCCGCCCCATTAAATTCAATTGAATTTTACGTATTTTTGCTAAGCTTATTTTTCACTGAAAACTTTTACGCTCATGCAGCAGGAAGATGTTGATATACACATTGAAGCGGCCAAGGAGGCTATGGAACACGCTTTGGAGCACCTTCAGAAAGGGCTGTTGAAAATCCGGGCCGGCAAGGCATCACCGGATATGCTGGCGGGTCTCACAGTGCCCTATTATGGTTCACAGACTCCACTGAATCAAGTAGCCAATGTCGGCACTTCCGACTCCCGCACCTTGGTCATACAGCCCTGGGAGAAAACCATGATACAGCCGATTGAAAAGGCAATTATGGAGGCCAATCTGGGCTTTACCCCGCAGAACGATGGCGAAGTCATCCGGATTAATATCCCTGCCCTGACGGAGGAGCGCCGGAAGCAACTCGTTAAACAAGCGAAGACCGCCGCCGAGGAGTCTAAGGTAGGGCTGCGCAGCGCCCGCCGCGAAGCGATGGAGCACATCAAGAAAGCTGTGAAAGAGGGGTATCCGGAAGATGCCGGCAAGCGGATGGAAGAGGAAGTCGAAGATATGACAAAGTCCTATTCCAACAAGATTGACAAAATGGTAGAAAACAAGGAGAAAGACATTCTCACCATATAACTACCGGTTGAAAAACCAGTCAAGTTGAGCCCCAGCGCTACTGATTTACGGCATGTCTGCAATTAGTAGCTCTGGGGTTTGCCAATTTAAGGCAGAACCCCTACATTTGTCGGACTTTTGAAAAAGCTGGTGGGTTGTGCCGCAAATGCTTGGCCGCTTAGGCTTCGGCAGGCGTTAAAACGCAAAAAAAGTACCAAGTAATTCGGATAGCCGCACGGTATATTTCTCGGAAAGGATAAAGAAACTCAGTAATGAAGCGTACATATCAACCTTCAAGAAGGAAGCGTAAGAATAAGCATGGATTCCGTGCCCGTATGAGTTCTAAGAACGGGCGCAAAGTACTTGCCAACCGCCGCAAAAAGGGGCGCAAAAAGTTGACCGTTTCTGACGAAAGGCGCCTTAAGTAAACCCGGGCGATAGCATATATACTTCCTATTGCTTGTCAGCTCGCCTTCAGTGCACCACACAAGGTGTACAACAATAACTTAACCGTAAGAAAGATGGAGCTAAGTTGGAGAACTTAGCTCTATCTTTGTGTGCCATGCATGCGTACTACTTATAGGGTTAAAATCCCGAACGGGCTG
>CAZNSK010000081.1:0-28365 GCA_964575505.1 uncultured Phaeodactylibacter sp. | reverse complement strand
GTACGCAGGCGCGCACGAGCGCGCGGCTAGAAATATTTCGTTCATAACCTCTAATTAATATGATACAGTTTAACCCTGGCCGGAAACAGGACTTTTCCAGTCTGTAAAGAACCCGGAAGCCAAATACCATTACAGCACCCGGTACTGAGCTACCTTCATCAAAGCGCTGTTACCATGGCACGACTGTTTTACCTGTTACTGGCCTTAATTCCGGGCCTGCTTACCGCTCAACCCTTTCAGGATACGCTCCTGATCGATGAAAACTTTGCGGACACCTCCGCCTTCACCGACCTTTCCCGCCTCCTGATCTGGGGCGACAATACCGAAGTGGAAAGCGGCTTTCAGTACGATTCCATCGAGGATAGCCAGGGGCTGATCTACCAGGCCATACACATGACGCCCAAAGCCATGGAATATGCCGGGTATCAACCCAATACCATCCGGGCATCGCAGGCGGTGGATTTTCGGTTTACCACGCCCATCTCCCGTGAGGCAGACACCCTTATCGTGGAATTTGATGCCCTTTGGGATGCACTGAACAGCCCTGGCTGGGGCGAGTCCGGGCGGATAGTGGTGACCCTTTTGCATGATTATCCCGAAAACGGCATTCCGTTTGGCGCCATTGATGACCTGTCGGCGGAGGCCCCCTTTGGGCGGCCGGCCTACAATATGCGCCTCCGCAATACCGAAAACACCGGCACTTTCCAGTCTGGCGGACTAATGCTCTACGGTGGCGGTGAAGAGTTGGAAGGTGAAATTGAGCAGGCTTTTGGCTACTGGCTGCCTGGTTTTTCCAGCGAGGCCGGCGGGGGCACGCCCGGGCAGGGCGACCCTTATCCCCTGAGCCCCACCCAAAAGAATGAAGGGCTGGCACTGGCTTCCACTACGCATTGGAAGCATTATACCTGGGTCATTGCCCCCAACCGCCTGTCCTTTTACCAAAGGGATGCGCTAGCGCCCGAAAGCGATAATGAGCTGGTCATGTTTATGGAAACACCCCGTTCGGATCAGTTTGAGGGGCTCATCGTCGATCAGCTGAATGAAGCGCATGGTACTGATATCAACGAGCCGCCTGCCTTGTACCACTGGTTTGAACAGGTTGAAGCGCTTCGGCTTTATTTCCGGGGTGTCGACCAGGCTTACCTGGCCAATTTGAAAGTACATCACCGGTTTGAAGGCGAGCCTGTGGCTGTCCGTTCGCCCGATCAGCCTCTGCCTCTGAAGGTTTTTCCGAATCCGGCAGCTTCCGTACTTTACGTAGAGCAGCCCCATCCCGGTGCAGCTGCTGTACCTTTGCAGTTATTCAATAATTTTGGACAGGTAGTACACCAGGGGCAACTACTGCAACCGTTGCAACAAATAGACATCGGTCATTTGCCACCCGGCATTTACTACCTGCGGGCTGGCTACGGGCCACAGCAAATACAGAAAATCATCATTCAATAATTACGAGAAATGCGCTTGTTACTTTTACCCTTCTGTCTCTTATTTTGTGCCACGATCACCCTGCAAGCCCAGGAATTAGTCCCGCGCGAGGGCGAGTACTTCTGCCGTGATGCTGAAGATTGGTACAACCGTAAAGCCATTACGACCTACCTCCGGCATATCTACGAAGGAGAACCGAAGAAGGTTTTACCGCTGGCGGATGCCCGGGAGGGCGATGTGGAAGCCGACTTTGTCCGGGCACTGGCCTACGCTTACATCGGTGAGACCGAAAAGTCACTTAGCTACGTTAAAGCCTCTCTGGAAAAGGAAATGCCCTTTGACCGCTATCTGGCCGGCCCTTCAGAACTGATGAAGCCGCTGGTGGAACTGCCGGGCTTTAAGGCCTTGGCTGAAAAGCACACCACGCCTCTGGTACACGGCCCCATGATTGGCAATGTAACTGGCAACAGCGCCACCTTCTGGTGCCGCACAGACCAGCCCCGGAAAGTGCAGGTGGAAGTGAGCCGGGACAAATCCTTCCGGAAAGTCAAATCGGCTACCGGGCAGCCCCGATCCGCTGACGGGCATACAGCTGAGCTGACGGTCAGCGGGTTGAAGCCCGGACTGAGCTACTTCTACCGGCTCTCCGTGGATGGACAACCCACCGAAGGCACCTATCAGTTCACCACCCATCCCAAGCCTGGAAAACCGGGGCAGTTCTCTGTCGTATTCGGAGGCGGGGCAGCGTACATCCCCTGGCAGCATTACATGTGGAGCACCATTCAGTCGCACCGCCCCGATGCGCTCTTTATGCTGGGCGATAATGTGTACATCGACTACCCGGAGCAGCCCTATTTGCAGCAGTACTGTTACCACCGCCGGCAGTCGGAGCCCCACTGGAGAAAGCTGGTGGCCCAGACGCCTACCTACGCCATTTGGGATGACCACGACTTCGGGGACAACGACGAGTACGGTACACCCGATCCAGATTCCCCCGCCTGGAAGCGGCCGGTACTTTCCCTCTTCAAGCGGCAGTGGGTCAACCCTGGCTACGGAGATGGAACCGGTAAGCCTGGCGTATTTTTTAAGCACACTATCGCTGATGTGGACTTCTTCTTCCTCGACTGCCGCTACTACCGCCAACCCAGCGAGGTGGGCGCGGTGCACGAAGAACCGCTGAGCATGCTGGGCGAGGCTCAGAAAGCCTGGCTGAAATCTGCCCTTCTACAGTCCAATGCCAAAGTAAAAGTCCTGATATCCTCCGTACCCTGGGCATTTGATGCCAAGCCCGAAATGGAAGGCCGTATCGATACCTGGGGCGGTTATAAAGAGGAACGGACGGAAATTTTTGACTCCCTGACCAAAAACGATATCAAAGGCGTTTTCCTCCTTTCTGCCGACCGCCACCGCTCCGATATTTGGAAGATCGACCGGCCGAATGATTATCCGCTGTACGAATTTGAGAGCTCCAAGCTGACCAATATGCATACGCACAAAATCATGCCGGGCAGTGAATACGGCTACAACGAAAAGTGCTCCTTCGGGCAACTTCTGTTTGATACTACCGGAGACATTCCTGAGGTCACTTACTGCATCATTAATATTGATAATGTGGTGGTGAATGAATTTACCTGGCGGGCAGAGTAACTCGGCCTGATGGTTCCAATTCTTAAAAAATGATACGGACAATTTCTTCTCAGATATTGACACTCTTTGCGCTAAGTCTTAGCCTCAATCTTCTGGCTCAAAACCCAATCATCCCCAATATTGGGATGTCCGACCCACATGTTAGGGTTTTTAACGATACCCTTTACCTTTTCACCGGGCATGACAGCAGCCGCACAGACAAGACCTGGATCATGAAAGACTGGCGGGTTTATTCCTCCACCGATCTCGTCCATTGGCAATTGAAAGACATCATTAGCCCGGCAGACAACTACATGGATGACCATAGCCATGAATGTTGGGCAGGTGATGCAGCCACCCGGAACGGGCAATACTATTTCTACTTTTCGGAGCGGTCCAGAACCATTGGGGTAATGAGTAGTGCCCGCCCCGATGGCCCCTACAAGGACGCACTGGGGCATCCCCCTCACGGATATGCACGATCCCACCATCCTCATCGACGATAATCCGGCCCGAACCCCTTACATCGTTTATGGCGCCAAGGAAAAGGGCGGTTACCATATCGCACCGCTTAACGAGGATATGACTTCCCTGGCGGAAGAGCCAAAACCGATTAAAATTGAAGGCGAAGAATGGGAACGTGCACCAGAGTGGATGGACAAAAACTTCATCTTTAAATACGACAGCCTTTATTATCTGAGCTGGGGCCGGGACTACGCCACAGCCACCGATGTATATGGCCCTTACACTTGTCAGGGTGCTGTAGGTAAAGGCCACGGTTTGAGCCCCTACGCCCACGGCAGCTTCTTTTGGTGGAAAGGTCAGTTCTACCACATCTGGTGCTACTACATCCGGCCGGGCTTCAAATATCGGGAATCCATCATTACCTATTGCCACTTTGATGATGACGGGCGAATCGTAACGGACACTGATTTCCTCGATCAGCATTTCAGCCATGGAGTGGCCAGATATCAGGCGGATTGGGAACGCATTGAAGCGGAATGGTACTACGAAGTATCCGGGACAGCCCAAAAATCGGGAGACCGCACAAACGGCTTTGTCCTGGAGCAACTCCGTCCCGGAGACTGGGTGCATTTTCCCAATATGGCATTTGATCCCACCCGCACCCGCTTCTCGGCGAGGCTAAATGCACAGGGCAGCCCTGCTTCGCTGGAGGTTAGAATCGGCAGCCCCACCGGCCCCATGATAGGTCAAATACACCCAAAGCAATTGAGCAGCGGTTGGCAGACCATCTCTACAGATATTCAGGCCACCAACGGCACAAGAAGTCTATACCTGGTCGTTAAAGGCGAAGCGGAAGCCCGTATCCATCTGGATTGGTTCCATTTTACGGACTAAACGGGGTATACCGCACGTAGTCAATGTAATACCGCTGAGGAAAAATCGTCGTATCAATCCCCTGCCGACCGCCCCAGTTGCCGCTGATGGCCAGATTGAGTTTCAATGCCTGCGGGCGGTCAAAGGGCAAACGCTGAAAGTCGGCGGCTGCCTCCCGTTTAACATCTGACAAATTTAACGTGTCAGGTTTTATTCATAGATTGACATACTCCAGCTCTGCTTACTATTCATCGCTTCACCCATACCAACTGCTCATGCCTCGTTGCCACTACGCCGTAGCCTCCTTCCACATTCGAGAAGTACAGCTGCGGCCGGAACAGCAATTTATTGATTGCATCTGCCGGTTGGTCTAAGGTGCGGGCACTTTCATACAAAGATTCATGGGTTGCCGCAATGGTAAAACCGATGCTATCCCAACCCACTTCTGCTTCCGGAACCAAGATAATCATAGGGAAGGAGAAACTTTCGTTGGCAAAGCACAAGTCTGGCAAGATGAAGCCACCATCTAAAAACTGCAAACCGCATTGTTGATCGAGCGATTCCTCGGTATCGATAGAAACTAAAAAATCTAAATCAGCAGAGCTGTCCGAAAAAGGTATATGTGGGTCAAATGGTATTCGATAACGATTTGTAGAGAAGAAATGGAAAAAATCAGCTGAAGTATTCTTATCTGCCAGAGTTACTGTTAAATATGCGGTTTCTTGCTGAAACACCTCATCAACTTCTTCAACTGTTGTCAAATCCGCTGCAATATCAATTTGCAAATTGGGAATAGCCATCAGTTCAGAACGCGCCTCGGAAAACCCCGCTGCATTTGCGACTAAGCGGAACGCTGTATCTAATGGCAATGGAGAGGAAAGGTCAAGCACATAGTTGCCTTTTTCCACATATGGGATTTGATACCAGGTACTATCTGCGGCGTCCACCAATTCCATCATTGCTTCGTGTAGCGTATCTCCTCCGGTAAATGACAGCACTCCGTTGGGGTCCTGTGTACGCCCCACAAAGACTTCAATCCTATCTCTGGCAATAAAACCATTCAGCACGATCTGATCGCCCGGATAATCCAGTGTTATGTCGGGCTCTATCACTTCGCAGCTAAACAACAACCCCGCTAAAGCGAAGGTCAGATATGGAATAACAGGCTTTACCATGATACGTGATAGTTAAGTGCAGGTACAAACTGGAAAATGGCGAGCCGTTCAACTTCCAAAGCCGTATCAGTTGATGTCCTTGATGTTATGCCCTGCGTACCAAAATTCAATGCTACAGCATTAGCCCTGCCGTAGATATTGTAAAATCCGAAGACAAGCCTGGCGTCGCGGCCCTTGCGCTTAGTCGTAAAATGATAGACCGCATTTACATCTAAGCGGTGATAGTCTGGAAGGCGCCCGTTATTCCGCTCCGTAAAGACGAATCGCACCTGGTTTTCAATGGTGCGTACATAACTCTCCGGGAAGTTAGCGGGCACACCCGTTTGGTACACGAAATTTGCGGTAAACTGCCATTTTTTGCGCCAGGCATACTGTAAGCTTAATTCCAGGTCATGCGGGCGGTCAAAATCAAAAGGGAACCAGTTGCCGGCATTGATTTGTGGAAACTGCCTTTCACTCCGGCTGTAGGTATAAGCGACCCAGCCATTTAATATGCCAATCTGCTTTTCCAGCCAAAGCTCAACACCGTAAGCCCTGCCATTCCCGCCGGCATATACATCCTGCACCCAGGCATTGGGCGTACTTCCGATACCCAGTAAAGTAGTATTGTTCCTTTGCTCTACCTGATTGGACATTTGGCGCCAGAAGGCTTCCACACTCCATTGCCCGCCTGACCATGGCCGGGCATGCCGCAGGGCAAAAGTGGAACCTACCTGTGGGCGGGTGAAAGCAGTGGCTGGCAGCCAGTATTCGTAGAATAGTGTACTGCTGCCCCCCTGTACGCCAGCACGGTGCAGGGGCTGTACCATCCTGCTGTAGCTCAGCTGCCAGGTTTGCTTGTTGTGCTGCCAGGCAATTGCGGTACGTGGTTCCATTGCCGGGAAAAACAAACCTGTAGTAAGATACGTGCTAAAGCGCGCTCCCAGCGTAAAATCTATCGCTTTGCTCACTGACCAGGTATCTTCAGCATAAGCGGCTGCCTGCAAAGACCGGACCGCCCCTCCGTCGAAGCTTTGAATGGGTTCGCCTTCTTCGGTTATCTCCGTCTTTATGGGATTATTGGACTGGTAAATCCCTTCGAGCCCCAGGGTAACCCGGTGCCGCGTTAGTTGCCAGTTGTACTCATGCCGGGCTCCAAACTCATTGATCACCCCTTCAGTTTTAACCCTTGCCAATAAGTTATTGGTACTTTCATTGCGCAGGGAAGTATTCAGATTGCTGGCAAAGCTGTTGAAACTGACCCTCGTATTTACAAAGCCCCGGCTGCCCAGTGGCCGCATGTAGCGCAGCCCCAATGCCCGGTTACCCCAATTCAGCAACGCATCATTAAATGCGCCGCTTTGCCTGGCGCGGCTTCCCCAAAAATCATCTCCGGCAAAAGCGCTAAGGCTCAACTTAGCCTGTCGTTTAAGCTTCCAGGTTACCTTAGCATTGAAATCATATAAGCCTGCAAAAAGCAAGTTTCGTCCGTTCAAATAGCCGGGCAGGGTAGCCAAAGTGAGAACGCCTGAGTGGGCGAACCGGCCCGCAAGCAGGAAAGTGCCTTTATCCTCAGCAAGCGGCCCTTCCAGTAGTAAGCTGGAATTGATCAGGCCTAAATTGGCTTCCCCTCTCAGCGCCGTGGCATCTCCATCTTTCATCGTTACATCAATGACAGAAGATAGACGTCCGCCATACCTCGCAGGAAAAAAACTTTTGTACGTATCTACCTGCTTGGTCACACCGGGATGGAATGTAGAAATAAAGCCAAAAAGATGGCCGCTGTTGTAGATGGTGCTACCGTCAAGGGTGATCAGGTTTTGGTCCACGCTGCCTCCCCGCACGCTCAGGCCTGCCGTCCCTTCTGTGGTGGGGGCAAAACCTGGTAGCAACATTAATGACTTGATCAAATCCGGCTCCCCCAGCATGACCGGAATACGCGCCAAAGTTTTGACCGGCATATTGATTTGGCCGGGCATCCTGCTTTGCAATCTTGGGGCATTTACCTCCACGGTTGCTAACTCCAAAACTTGCAGCGCCACGTTACAGCTACTATCCTGTGCTATCGTCAAGGTGAGAGTATCCGGTGAAAAGCCGATTTGGTGAAAGACTATTCGCTGCGGGGCTTCACAGGGTAGGCTTAGGCTGTAATACCCGGCATAATTGGTGATCACGCCCCTTCCAGTCTCCAGGGAATAAATACTTGCTCCTACCAGGGGTTCTTGCGTAGCGGCTTCAGTGAGATAACCGTGCAGAGCACAGTTTTGAGTATACCCCACCGAAACAGTAAGACAGAGCAGGGTTATCGCCAGCCCTGACAGGGTATTTGGGCCCGGACAAAGCGTCCGAACCCAATAGAGCTTTTTTTTCATAGAAATATTCATATCCTTATTTAGACAATATGTCTAGGGATTTCGTTACGCGCGCGTGCGATTTAGCAAATTCTCGGACATAATAGTCTATTAGCATTCTAAATGCATGGACCTTGGAACGGAGGTTGTGTATAGCAAGACCCATTCCCCCCTTTTACAGCATAATGCTCAATCGGAAGTGACCCACAGAAGCCTGGGCAATCATCACATTGAAAAACCTCAGTATCAATTTCATCATCGAAAGTATGCTGTTTATATACATCTACTACTACCGGCGGAATAAAATAACCTGGTATCACCCCTACACTTCCCTCATGTCTTATAATATTCATATCATACTGCCACCAAATACCAACTGATCGCCGTTGACCTTTGGTGCGGATATTCCCCGTTAATTTCCCATTAAAAATGTTAGTACGATGTTCTAATTCACCCTTCACTCGTCTCCTCTTTCTTCTTTGACCATTTTCCCGCCATTCACTATTACAAGCATGAATATTAACCCTTTGAACATTAGAACGATTAATAGGAATACGCGTGAAAGACTCATTATTGAGTAGTTCGTCTTTACTTTGTGAGAAGAAAATGTCTTCAGGAACGACTAGCGCGAAATCTCGGTAAATCTTGTAGATATCTCCAGCAATCTGGAATATTGCTTCTTGATTAGCCATGTATTGCAGCCCCGGATCATCTACAACCTTTTCGTAGGATGTCTCTTCAGAGTCTTCTACAAGTAATCCAATGTCAGAGTAGGCATCTACCCCTGTAAGTACGGCGGCCTCAGAGAGTTCTTTAGTGGCAGCCATAAAAGCGCTCTTAGAAGATATGAAACCTTTCAACTCTTCTAATAAAGTGCGCTTGGCAGGATCATTAACAATTGATGATCTAACATGATCTGCATCCCCTATTGACTCAAAAATTAGACGACCATCTTTCAAGTAGACATTTTTTTCATAGATGACCAAAGCTTCATCATAAAATTCTGAATCGAAATTTAAATTCGAGCGAGAGTCTTCTTTCGATTCATGTAAGGTCAAATCAGCATCTGCCAAGAGATTAGAATCTTGTTTTTGACAACTGCCAAAAATCAACGAAAGTAACAATAATGCTACAGGCAATTTTAGGTAATTCATCTGTAAAGAGAGTTTAAAGAGAGTTTAAAGAGAGTTTAAAGAGAGTTTAAAGAGAGTTTAAAGAGAGTTTAACATACGTAAGATTCAAAAATTAAAACGAGGAAAACAAATTAAATTAAATAAATTTCACGTCAACTAGTTAAATAATTCAGATAAATTCAAAGGCACAACATACAATTCTCTTGATTTATACTTACTAGCTAGCAGCAGCCATGGAGCACTAAGTGTATCGATTGGTTCCATTTTACGGACTAAACGGGGTATACCGCACGTAATCAATGTAGTACCGCTGAGGAAAGATCGTCGTATCAATCCCCTGCCGGCCGCCCCAGTTGCCGCCGATGGCCAGATTGAGCTTCAATGCCTGCGGGCGGTCAAAGGGCCAGCGCTGGAAGTCGGCATCTGCCTCCCGCTCAAAGGAAAAATAACGGGTGGAATCAACGTAAAAGTCAATCCGCTCCGGCGTCCAGTCGATGGCATAAACATGGAAGGCCGTGGAGGCATCCTCAATCCGGATGGAATCCCCATTGTTGGTCCCTGCCACCCAGTTGTAAGCGCCGGTGTGAACGTTCGCGTAGATCATCCCCGGATTGTACCCTACAAATTCCATGATGTCGATCTCCCCACGGTCGGGCCAGGGGATGTCTTCGCCCATCTTATTACCCAATGTCCAGATGGCAGGCCATACCCCGCGCCCGGCGGGCAGCTTGGCACGGACTTCCATGCGGCCGCAAAGGAATTCCCGCTTGCCGGCTGTATGCAGAGAGGCGGAGGTGTATTCAGCTGTTCCCCACTGTTCCTGCCACCGGTCGCTATCGGGATTATGGCGGGCATTGGGGAAGGGCTCGCGGCGGGCTTCAAGCACCAGGCAACCCTCTTCGATGTAGGCGTTTTCCGGGCGGTTGGTATAGTACTGCCCCTCGTGATTACGGATGAACCCTTCTTCGAAACTCCAGAGGGTGGTATCAATAGCCGGTCGGTCAAACTCGTCACTCCAGCCTTTCATGGCAGATGGGTCAGGTAGCCCGACCGATTGGGCCATCAGGAAAAACAATAGGGGCAAAATGGAGGTGCTCATGTTAATTGGTTTTTGGTACGGGCGTTGTTAGCCATGTTCCCAGAGGTTGTTTTTTACTGAGGGGGCGCAGCACAAAACCATAACTGTATTCTGAAGCATTCAGCCGAAACTCCGGATGGGCTTTAGATTCCTTTGACCAGGTATTGTCTCCGCCCACGCCCAGTAACTGATGGTCAATATTTACGGTCAGGAAGTCTCGTTCGGGCAGTTCCGGAGTGTGCGTCGCGGCTTCCAAATCATCCATGCTGTAAGGCCAGACGCTCATACTAAGGCTATCCTGAGCCTGCACCAGCAATCCACTACCGCTGCCGGAAGAAAGTGCCATCCAATGCACGCCGGTTCGGTTGCTGCACTCCTGCGGCATAATGTAGTTTTCGAAAAAGCTGTCCACCGGCATGCTGTACCGGCCCAGTTGGGCACTCAACAATCGGTCGATGTAATTCTCATGCGGCCCGCGCCCCAAAAACTCAATCTGATCATAAGCATCCGGGATCGCCATTTGCATCCCAATGCGGGGCAGCTCCGGGTAGTCGCCTTCTTCTTTGAAATGGTAATCGACCTTGACCTGCCCGTCCGCGTAGAAGGTGTACACCGTCTTTTGGCTGGCTTTGCCTTCCAGGACTGTGCTTTGCACTTCCACCTGTACGTAGCCGGCCGCTTCCTGTACGCGCACGCCCTGAACTTTGGCTTCTTCAGCCGCCGTTTTCCAGGCCGCGGCTTCCCGGTAGATTTTCCAGCCCCGCCGGTCGTTGTCGGTTGGGGCGCGCCAGTAGTTGGGCTTTAGGGGGGCTTCCAGCCAGTTGGTGGAGCCTGTTTTGTAGCCGGATAGTGCATCGGTGCTTTTGTCTACAGTGGCTTCAAAATCGTTGCCCGTAATTCTGACTTGTTGCTCATTCTCCTCCAGCGTGAGCTTGCCTTCTGGCGCACTAAAGCTTCGGTTGTCCGGCACTTCCGGCAGCACAAACTGCGCAGAGGCCATCTCATGACCCGCCGGTGCCCAGGATTGCGCTTCCGGCAGCTTAACACTCAGGTCGAGGGTGTAAACGGCGCCGGGCTTTGGTGCCTTGGGCGATATTTGCCCCAATTGCAGTGGCACAGCAACACCCGCCGGACAATCCGGAAGGGCCATGGATCCGGAACGCAGGGCCGCGCCATTTTCCATAAGCTGCCAGGAAAGCGTATACCCTTCAAGATTGGTAAAATCATACAGGTTGGTCAACGTAAGCTTGCCCTCCTGTGGCACCTGAGTCGTCAGGCGTACCGGTTGGAAGACTTTTTTCCACTCTTTAGCACCGGGCTTCACGCGGCGGTCGGGGTCTACTACGCCGTTCAGGCAGAAGTTGCCGGAGTTGATCAGGGTGTCGCCAAAATCACCTCCGTAGGCAAAGTACCTTTCGCCGGTTTCGGTGGTCTTGACCAGCCCCTGATCAACCCAGTCCCAGACAAATGCCCCAACAATCTGCGGTTCCGCCTGTATCACATCCCGGAATTTGAACAGATTACCTGTCGAATTGCCCATAGAGTGCGCCATTTCGCACCACATGATGGGCAGCTTCAAATCTGACTGACGGCTCAGGTTGACCATCTCGGGAATAGACCAGTACATCCGGCTGTACATGTCCACGTAGCTGGCTTTGGTGTGCGGAAATTCGTGATTACCCTCGTAGTGCACCAGGCGGGTATCGTCGTACTCGCGTATGAAGCCGGTCATCGCAGCGTGATTGGCTCCGGCACCAGACTCATTGCCCAGTGACCAAAAAATAATGGAGGGATGGTTTTTGTGGCGTTCCACCATACGCACAGCGCGCTCTACAAACCCATTGGACCAGCGTGGGTCTTTAGTCAACAAACTGCCAATGCCGTGGACCTCAAGATTGGCTTCGCAAATGACATACAAACCGTGGCGGTCGCAGAGTTCGTAAAAGCGGGGGTCATTGGGATAGTGGGAAGTCCGCACGGCGTTGAAGTTCAGCTGCTTCATCAGGCGGATGTCCTCTTCCATATCCGCTACCGAGACCACTTTGCCCGTAACCGGATGATGGTCGTGGCGATTGGCCCCGTACAACTCCACCGATTCCCCGTTGATGAGCAGTTCTCCTTCCTGCCCGATTTGGATATTCCGAAAGCCAATGCGGCTGCTTCGGGCCTCCACGGTTTGCCCATTTTCATCCTTAAGGGCAATGACCAGGGTGTAGCGGTTGGGCGTCTCTGCTGTCCAGGGCTCAATATTGAAAACAGTAGCCGAAAGCACGGTATTTTCCCGTGGGTAAACCCGCAGGTCTTCCCGAATCATCTCACTAACCGGAGCCTTAAGGGGCTGTTCCAGCATCGGGTGGCCCGAATCGTCGTACACGTCAATTTCGTAAGACCAGCCTTCGAGTTCTGTAAGCCGGCTGTGGTTGAGCCTGGGTTTAACCGTGAGATTACCGTAACTGTAGCCTTCATTCATGCCTGCCTTGACGAAATAGTCCTGAATGTGGGTCCGGGGCTGCGCCAGCAACATTACCTCCCGGTGAATACCGCTCAGGCGCCAGTGATCCTGATCTTCCAGATAGCTGCCATCGGACCAGCGGTGTACCTTGACCGCCAGCAGGTTCTTTTCGCCAAACTTCACGTAGGGCGTGATATCAAATTCCGTAGCCACCCGGCTGTCTTCGCTATAGCCGACCATCTCCCCATTCACCCACACGTAGTAGGCAGAGCTCACGCCTCCAAAGTGAAGCACTACCTGTTGATTATCCCAGCCTGAAGGCACTTCAAAGGTGTGGCGGTAGCAGCCGGTGGGGTTGTCCTCATCGGGAACGTATGGCGGGTCTACCGGCACAAAGGGATAGGTGATGTTGGTGTAAATCGCTGTGCCGTAGCCCTGCAGTTCCCAGTTGGAAGGCACCGGAATCTGCGCCCATCCTTTGGGTTGAAAATCCGGCAGGTGGAAATCTTTCGGAGCGGCTTCGGGCACTTCGGAGAAGGCAAACGACCAGTTTCCATTCAGGCTGAGGTAGCGCCCGGAGGCTTCGCGGTCCACCATAAGGGCGATGGCTTCATCCGGGTAGGAATAAGACGTAGCTCGGGCGGGCATGCGGTTGATGCCGTTCACGGTGGGATCTTCCCAGGGCTGGTGCTGTGCAAAAGTGGTAACAAAAGCCCCCAACCCAAAGAACAGGGTCAAAACAAAAATACGGCTAGCTGTAAAAGATGGCATAGTGGTTTAGTTTGATCAGACCCCCTAAAGCTAAAAAATTCCGGGATAGCCTTCTTATTTCTTAAGCAATAGAGTTTATGAAAGCACCACCGTGTCCCTTCGGCCGGGTACGAAAAAGGGCTGTGCCTAAGCAACCACCGGGCCAGCCAGCAGGCATAACCGTAACAATAATAGTCGCTCCGGGCAGCCGGCCTTCGTAGTAGTCCTGCACTTCACCTGACCGGACTTCCCGCCGGCGCTGCAGGTACATGGATTCGCGGTTGTAGAGCAGGTGGACATTAGAAGTCAATGGCCGGACTTCCGCAAAAGCCGGGTGCTCCGCTAACCAGCGGGCTACCGATCCTGCAGACTTCATCCGATCCGTAGGCTCATCCAGAAAATCAAGTAAGCTCCTCTCCCCTGCTTCCAGACCTGATTTCCGGGGGTTCAGGCACCAGAAGATAATGCCTTCCGCTCCGCTAAACAGGCTCGCCCACAGCCACTGCTCCACCTCCTCCCCACTTGGCGTGATGGGGTTGAAACCACTATAGCTGTTGTTGCCGCCCTGCAGTTCCGTGACCCAAAAGGGCTTGTCTCCTGCGCCTGCCCGGATAATATCATTGTTTACCCCCATTGCTACGGGGTACTGATCCCGTTCAAAGTACCCGAAATGCCAACTCGGGTGCATGGAGGCCTCAAAGGAAGAAAGCAGCTTCCGCCAGGCCGGGAATTCGTACTCCGGCAGGGTCACAAACAGCATGTGGCTGTTGACGTGGAGGTGCCTCCCAGCGTCGTATTTTTCAATTTCGCCCGCTATCCAGCTCAGGTAAGCGGTGGTATGCTGACGGATGAACTCCGGCTCGCGAAAGTCTTCCCGCATGAACCCATTGGGATCAGGTGGCAATGGATTGGAGGTTTTCCATTCCGACCAGGCTTGTTCTGTGTACGTGCCTTTCGGCAAAATCCCACCCACGCCGGGCTCATTCTGCAGCACCCAGGCAAAAAGCGCCGGATGTTTGCTGAAATGAGGCACAACGGCTCCAATATAGCATTCAATGGAAGCAAGATGAGCCGCATCTTTGGGAAATTTAAAACCACCTACGCCGGTGCCCGTATTCGCCGGATAAAGGGTGGCAAATACCCGGACACCATGCCGCTCAGCTGCATCGAAGGCAGCATCGTACAACGTAAAGTCCCAGCTACCGTCTGCCTGAGCCATATGCGTCTCGTCCATCCGGATGCGGCAAACCGTCATGTCATATTCAGCCATGATGGAAAACCAGCCTTCGATCTCTTCTGGTGTTTGTCCAGGCTCGATATACACCTGCGCACCGATAGAAGGCGAAGCCTGTCCCCCGAGCCAAAGCGTCCAGCAAATGAGGCTAATGCTTAATAAGGTACTTTTCATTCTGTTGGCTGTTGAAGTTCCTTCAGGCGAAGCAGGGCTTCCAAAAAGTAGTAGTCGGCGTAGATAATGTGCTCGTCAATTTCGCTGTTGCCGGGTTTATGGCCGGTGGAATGCAGCAGTAAGCCCTGTTGGGGTAATGCTGCCAGGTATTCCGGTGTGGCTAAGGCATTGAGCAGAGCAACGGCTGCGTTGCGGTACCGGATTTGGTCGTCGGGTGCTTCCACCAACTGGGAAAGCTCCAGCAGTGCGGAAGCGGCAATAGCTGCTGCGGAGGCATCCTTCGGCTCGTCGGGAATGCCGGGGGCATCAAAGTCCCAGTAGGGCACCCCATCTTCCGGCAGCCTTTTCAGGAAGATATCCGCTGCGCTTTGTGCCTGCTTCAGGAAGTCCGCCCGTCCGGTTTCCCGGGCCGTCAGGGTGAATCCGTAGATGGCCCAGGCCTGCCCCCTTGCCCACATGGAGCTGTCGGCATACCCCTGAAAGGTGACTTTTTCCCGCACGGCACCGCTGAGGGTGTCGTAGTCGAGAACGTGGTAGGTACTGTAATCGTCCCGGAAGTGATTGTCCATGGTGTGTTCGGCGTGGGAAATAGCGATCGTTTCCATTTCCGCGTCTCCAGTCTGCCGGGCGGCCCAAAACAGCAGCTCCAGGTTCATCATATTGTCGATAATCACCGGATACTGCCATTGATCGTGCCAGTCCCAGGAGCGGATAACGCCGGTGACCGGCCGGTAGCGGGTTTTCAGGGTTTTGGCAGCGTCCACAATCACCGGGACATAACTCGAGTCTTTTGTAAAGCGCAGGGCACTGCCAAATGAGTTGAAAATCCGAAAGCCGATATCATGATCGTAATCGAAAAACTGAACGGAATCCAGCTTCAGCAACTCGGCCTCACCCGCTTCTTTCCACTTTTCATCACCGGTAAGGGCGTAGAGGTGCCACAGCACACCGGGATAAAAACCACTGACCCAGCTGCCCTTTTTGACGAGGTTCCAGGTGCCGTCCGGATGAGCATTGCGGGGAATGCGGTTGGTGTCGGGTAAGGTTTCCAGCGTTTTGGCGTACTGCCGGGCGGCAACTTCAGTAAGGCTGTCGAGGTCGAATGCCGGCTCCAACAGCTGCGAGTCTGCTTCCCCGGCAGGTTCCGCACAACTGCCCGCCAACAGGAGGATTAAAAAGAACGGGAGATATTTCATGTAATGAATTTTGACAAAGGTTAACCCAAATAGCGAGGCTCCGGCTGCCCGGTTGTGTTGGTCTGTATTTGCAGGCACACCCCTGCCAGGGGCTGGGCTTTTTTCTGCTCCGGAGATAAGGGGCGCTGTGAGGTTGTGATGAGCAGGTGCTGCATTTCCGGCCCGCCAAAGCAACAGCTTGTGGGGTGAGAAACGGGCAATTCGATGTCTTCCACCTGCTTCCCCTGCGCATCGAAGTGGCTGATCTTGCCTTCCTGCCACATAGCGACCCAGAGGTGGTCATTGGTATCAACGGTAAGGCCATCGGGGAAGCCTTCGGGGCCAAACTCAATAAAGTTGCGGCGGTTGCTGAGGCGGCCCATTTCCAAATCATAGTCGTAGGCATAAACAACATGGCGCTCGGTATCTGCGAAAAAGTAGGTTTTTCGGTCTGCAGACCAGCCCATACCGTTGGGGAGCATTAGGTTTTGCTCGTGGCGTTGTACTGCTCCCGCTTCGTTCAGGCAATACAGGTTGCCGACCGGCTCCGTGCCATCGTAAGTCATGGTGGCCGCCCAAAAGCGGCCTTTAGGGTCTACCGCGCCGTCATTGAAACGGGTGGCTTGTACGTCGGCTTCAGTGGGCGACACTTGCTTCAGCTCACGGCTGTGGGTATCGTAGGTGAAAAAGCCGTCCCGCAGTGCTATAACCACACCGCCCTGTTCACGCAGGGCCAGTACACCAAGCGGCTGCCCGACTACATGGGTTTCCACCCGGCCGGTTTCCCAGTCGCCAATAAAGAACTGCCCCTGCATGAGGTCGACCCAGTAAAACTGCTGCGCCTGCGGGTCCCAGACCGGCCCTTCGCCGTGGTGGCAGCGGACTCCAAAAAGCGGTTGAATAGCGTACTTCATAAGTCAGCGAAATCCTTTGGGAAAAGAGGGCCTATTTACCGGCTTGTAATCAGTTCCAGGAAAGCTTCACCGGGTCTTGGTAAATGCTTGCGACCCTTTTCTGCCATCCTTCAATCCAACCTTTAACCAGTAATTGCCCTCGGGCAGCCCTTCGACACCTATCGCCCCTTGGTTGCCCTCAAGAATTACTGAAGGATGAACGATCTGCCCCTGGGCATTGAAGACTTCTAAGGTATTGATATCAGATGGCGCATTTAACCGAACCTCCCGGCTCGCAGGATTCGGAAAAACTTCAAGCGGCACCCTATCAAATTCTGTCGTTCCGGTCATCACGCTAAGGAATACCTCGTAGATCAGCTGTGTTTCTCCGTCTTCAGCGGTGACGGTAGCCAATCCTGAGGTGTTAAATCCGGTTGGCCCAGCTACATCGACCACTGCGTTTGGATCATTGGGGATCGCTTCCAGTGTGGGTAGTATAACCGTATCAGCCAGTGCATATTCCACCGTGTAGACCAGCTGATTTGGATCGAAACCAACGACCGGCACGCCATCCAAGAGGAGATTACTAAGGGTGGCATCGGTATTTAGAGCGTGTACGTCCACACTTGCGGTGAACCCACCATCCCGGGCTTTAGCTGTAACCGTAGCAAATCCCGGGGTATGTGCAGCCACTGTTCCCTCTTCATCCACTGAGGCGATTTGAGGCGCTGAACTGGACCATTCCAGACAGGAATCAGCGGGGTTCTCAGGCGTAAACAAAGGGTCTAGCTGAGCGGTAGTGCCTATGGGAATGGCTAATTCATCAGGAGTAAGGGTGAGCCCTTCCAAAGAGAGCCCCTGCGTCCGCAATTGGAAATTATCCAAATAGACGGTGAAAGCTGCTGTAGAGGAGCCGCCCACCTGAACAATGACCTGACTGATGACTACGCCCTTCGCCTCCATCGCTTCCAAACCAAAATTCACTTCCGACCATTGGTTAGCGGGCAGCCCCAGCTGATTCAGCGTCTGCTCACCAATAACCCCGTCCGGCCCGGAAACCTCCATCCGGATTTCATCAACCTCAGCGGTGGGATGTAACTGAAATTCCAAAAGGTCAAATCCATCCGTTGACACCTGAGGTATGCCAATGCCCACTCCACCCCAGGGCGCACCATTGCGCGCCCACTCAATAACGTAACCGGAAGCATTTTGGATATCGGGCACCGGATTGGCCACCTTGCCCACCTGATCCGTATTCCAGGCAAAAACGCCATATCCCTGCGACCAGTCCAGCGGGTAATCCTCTACATCAACAATTGTTGTCGATATGGCCGGAGCAGGCGGCGGACAGCCTCCTTCCACCTTAACCTGGCAAAGCGCAGCCTCTCCGTACAAGGGGATGGCTTTCACCATGGTCTCCCCTTCCGCAAATCCAACTAACTGACCACTCTGATCCACCGTTACGATTGCAGGGGTTTCTGAAACGAAGGTAAACGGTATATCTGCTGCAAAGGCAGACAGGGAAACCGTATCTCCGGCTGCTATTTCAACATAGGAAGAGCTTAGCGAAAGCCCGGTACGGTAAACCGCGGGCTGACCAGCCAGTTTGACTTCATCAAAGTAGGATACAAAGGGCGCAGCTTCCTGTGGGTTTACAAAAACATTGATGGTAGTTACGGTGTCTGCGCTGCTCAGGGGTGCTGTAACTAACTGCCAGCAATCCTCCCCGGCAACGGGCTCGTTAAATTCTATCGTATTTCCGGAAGTGGTATTGACCTGTATCATGAAGTCATTGATGGCCTGCCCAAAATACTGAAATTGCAGCTCGGCATACCGGCTTAGCTCCTGCAGAGAGTCCGTGGGCAGGGCGAAACCAATAAGGCGCCAATTTCCTTCCGGGCGCTGGTATTCCGCAACGATAGCAGAAGGATTAGACAAGCCGGGAAGGGGATTCGCTGCCGCAATATCAGCCATGCCCTGAGGAGCATAGACTTGAGCACTATCTGGCGAAAGCCCATCGGTGACCGGGATTACCGTATCAAAATCAACAATTACAAAGTCGGTGGCTTCCAACACCCGAATGAAAAGTGAATCAACCTGCCCGCCATTCATAGAGGTGGCAACTGCCCAGGTTTCGCCAGGAGACAGGGCTGTAAAGACTTGTGTCTCCGTATCCAGTCCAGCTACCTCGGGATCGCTAATCACCCAGTCGACAAACTGATTAGGAGCATCAGCAGGGGTAAAGTCGATATTAAGCCCGCGTTCCTGCCCTTCGATCATTTCCAACGTATCCAGTTCGATCTCAATACCTTCTACCGGCGCTTCCTGCCAGTCACAGATTACAACACATTGCGCCTGTACCGAGCCATCGAGCGTAGCGCAGGTAATCACTGCTTCCCCTGCTGTCACACCAGTCACATAGCCCGCCCCATCGACGTGGGCGATTCGGGGTTCAGAAGAGGACCACTGCAATTGCCCGAAGCTGGCATTCGGAATATCCAATATAGCTAGCAGGGTGTCCAGGTCACCAATGGTATCTAGGGTTATGGTGTCTTTACTCAGCGTTATGTTGCCGACAGGATTTGGCATTTCTGCGTTTTTATAGTGCTGACTGGACGCATAACCGTACGCCAGGTGGGCGAAAACCGTATTTTGGTGTATGGTATTCTCTGAGGAGGTTGGTGCATGAATATTGAAACAGTACCGGCTGTGCCCGGGCCATTCTTCTACCAGTGGGTACATTGAAAAGTTGTGCCAATCCTTGTTCCACGGCCCCTTGCCGCCCTGCAACTGCAGGCCGTCAATGACGTACGCTACCGGATCGTAGCCATAAGCGAGCGACCAGGGTCCGTAGGGAATATGCCCCGGATAGACCACCCAATCGTTATTGTAGCGGGAATCCAGGTGGAAACCAGACTCCACTGGGCGGGGGCCTACCCCGCTCGCCCAGGTGGTATGCATGGCATTGCCTCCCAGGAAGTAATCAACCGTTTGGTGAATCACGTTGCGGTAGGCTTCGTCCCCCAAAAGTTCGTAAGCCATGATGGTTTCAAAAATCCAGGGTGTCGTCCCCTGCCCAATCAGCATCGGCATATCCCAGACACCGCCCCAACGCAGCGCGCGGCGATCGGCGGCATTGATTGCCGACCAGTTGGCTATTTGAGCAACAGTATTTTCCAGGTTACGTTGCAACAATCGGTCGGTCTGAGCGTGATTAGCGGCCATGTAGCTGTAAAGCCCTAATTTGGCCACCTCCGATAGCTGCACATTATCCATCAGGTTTTCCAATACCGGGCGGGCAGCTTCCTGATAAGCCGGGTTGCCCGTCAGACGGAATAAGTTAACCGCTGCGTAAAGCCGGTAGACCGCCAGGCTGTCCTGATAGTTGTCCGCGCTCTCCGGTTGGTTATTCGGATCAGACGCCCAGGCATAGGCTGCCTCTGCTTCAGCAATCCAATCCACCTCGTCGTAGGTCATATCTTCAAAGGCTACTGCATCCAACATCTTCACCGGGAATGCAGTGGGGTCTTTGCCCAGGCTTTTCAGGATGTACGCCAGTTGTGCGGCCTGCCCGGCGTAGTAGTAGGTCATGAAAGCATCGGCTTGCGTCACCACGTAGCGCCGGTGGTCCTGCCAGGAGGGCTTATTTTCCTGGGCATTGCCGTCTTCTTCGTTGTAAACATCCGGACAGATGCGGGCACCGCCTACGCCACCGTCACTATATCCTTTATTGATCAACTCCTTCCGCAACCGGTAATTGAACTTGACCAGCCAGGAACCTTCATCGACGATATCCGGAATACCATTACCACTTTCCGGGATATTGAGTTCATCATCGGAAAAGCGTTCCGGTGCATACTCATAGGTCAGCATGAGCTGGGCAGGTATCTTCTGATGGGTATGGTAGGCATCCCAGTCGCCGGCATCATGGTACCAGCCGGCTACCTCCAGGGTATTCCCGACGGCAGCGGCCTTGATGGCATCTTGTGCATCCCCACCGCCTTCGGCTGTCCAGCTGGTAAACGGGAAGTCGGAATACAAGAGTAAATCGGAAAAGTCGGTTCCATCATCACTGGTCAACATGGGGTTTTGGGTGACCGGGCGGACGTAATCGCCATCTGTATACGGTGGAGCCAAACGGATACCGCTCCGCTGATAATAAAGCCCCCGCCCAAAGGTGTAAGCAGCCTCTTTTAGCGCCTCCGGCCCAATAGTGAACGGAAAGGACCGGCCAATACCTTCCACCACCAGGACGTACTCGCCATTGTCGGTAAGGTCAGAAAAGTCACAATCGTAGACCTCAGCGCCCAGGAAATTACGGAACGGAGTATCTCCGGTGCGGGCCGTTTCGGCATTGGTAGCCAGTTTCCGGGGCTGAAGAGTGCCGGTTTTAACGGGGGCTTCCAGGTTATCCGTGTTGTAAACCCAAAAGGAGTTGCCTTCGTAGGCGGAAAGGCCAAGCCCTCCCCCATCGCCCATCCAATGGTAGACATAGCCAAATTTGGGGGCGTCCGGCAGGTAGCCGATGGTGTTGATATGCACGGCTTCACTGCGGAGGTTTCTTACATCGAATGTAAAAGTCCAGCTCGAACCATTGGCCGCTAAATCACTGGTAGACAAAGTATAAGCAGCTCCCGGTTGCAGGGGGTGCTCCAGTACCAGGTATACCCAATGCTCGGCTGCCCAGGGCTTGCCGGTGGGGTCGAAGGCCCCTTTGGCGTTGTTCCAAGGCACGTCTTTCACAAACTCGGTCCCCTTGGTTTTGCGGTGCACTACGCTGGGGGGAATCCCTTCCGAATAGTGGGCATCATCCGGGCTGCTGAGCGTGTAGTTAGCAGGGTCCTGCGCCGCTTCGGTTTGCAGGCGGTCCACAATCAGCTCATTGGGGTAAATAACTGCTCCATCATCAAAGTGGATCAGGAGCACCCGGTCGGTCAGAGGCGCCACCTCCACAATATTGGAAGCGCTGAGCCCGGTTGCAAAACTGCAGAACAGGGCAAGGAAAGGCAATCGTTTCATACGGTTAATCAGTTAGGTGAATTGTATTTTGAAATTCGGCATATTGCCTTGCTTTGCCGTCTATTATTTTGACCATCTGGAGTAGTATTTTCGCATTTCATTCCTGGTTACACTGAGCCGTTGCGCCGCTCTTTTGTCCAAAAAGATGAAAGTACCGATGCTCTGCTGCTACAGTGTGCCTGGCCGCTCCTTATTGCTCATGGCAAGTTGCCTGCTGGGGCTTTCTCTCGCTGCTCAGCCTGCCGTTTTCAATGCCCTGGATTACGGTGCAACCGGCGATTCCAGCCAGTACGCCCAGCCCTTCCTGCAAAAGGCCATCGACGCCTGCTATGCCGCGGGCGGCGGACAGGTGCTATTGCCTGCCGGGGCTTACACCACCGGCACCATCGTACTAAAAGACAATGTGGATTTCCATTTGGCGCCGGGCGCTACGCTATACGCTAGTCAGCGGGAAAAGGACTATGAGAATGACTTCGTGGTCTACAAAAAGAACGACTCCGGTAAGTTGCCGGGCGAGGGTACGCCGGTACTGATTTACGCAAAAGGTGCCAAAAACGTCAGCATTACCGGCAAGGGGACTATCCACGGGCAGGCGCGCCGGACGTACGAGCCTCTGAAAAGCGTAGATGGCTTCATCGCGGAGGAAACGGAGAACGCCAGAAATTCCGGTGTGGAAATGAAAATGTATTACAAGGTAAAGCCTTACACCTGTATGGTTTTCCTGGAGGACTGCACGGATATCCGGATTCAGGATATTTCCATGATCGAATCCACTGACTGGACTCTGCATTTTAAATGGTGTGAGCGGGCATTTGTGGATGGGGTTTATATTTTCTCCAGCCTGGAGCAGGGCGTCAATGCCGATGGGATTGATATTGACGGGAGCAAAGACGTAGTGGTCTCCAACTGCACCATCATTACTGGTGATGATTCCATTGTGCTGAAGTCCACGATCACCGGTGAGGATTACCGGGCTTGTGAGCACATTACGGTAACGAACTGTTCCTTGGTCTCCACTTCCACCGGACTGAAATTAGGTACCGAAAGCCACGGCGACTTCCGCCACATTACCTTTTCCAACTGCGTGATCCGCAACAGCAACCGGGGGTTGAGCATCGTGGTACGGGACGGGGCAACGGTAAGCGATGTGCTGTTTTCGAATATCACCATGGAGTGCGACCGCAAACACTTCAATTGGTGGGGCAATGGTGATCCGGTATGGCTGGTGCTCAAGCGCCGGTTCCCGGATTCCAAACTTGGCAAAATTCAGCATGTGACCTTCCAAAACATTCAGGCACGCGGGCAGGGCACCAGCAAAATCGAAGGCTACCCCGGCGAACAAATGCTGGAAAACATCCGGCTGTACAACGTCCAACTCACCATGGAAGCTGAAGACAAACCGGACAAACGCGCCACCCACGGTTTTGAAGCCCACGATGTGGAAGGGCTCGTCCTTTCTGACCTCACCATCAACTGGGACGACTCCAAAGGGACAGAAGCCAAATGGCAGGCTGCTGTAGCGCTGCAACAGGTAAAGGACGTGGAAATGAACCGTGTACGGGGCAAACAAGCAGCCAAAGGTAGCGCGATCCGGCTTACGGAGGTACAAAACGCCTACATCACCAACACTCTGCCTCAGCCGGGCACGGCTACGTTATTTGAGGTCTCGGGCGCTGAAAGCCGTAATTTGGTGTTCCGGGATAATGACCCGATGGGCATAGCCGAGAAACTTTTGCAAACCGGTCAAGAAGTAGAGACTAAGGCAATCAACCTGAAGTAAGCTTTTGGCAAAACGCTGAGGGGTTAGGGACAGGTGCATTGCTTTATACGGATTGTACATGCGACTTCTACGAAGTCGGTTAACTTTGACGTCGTGTTTGTAAGTAATGTTTGGCTTCTTCGAAGTCATGCACAGCCCCCCAGTTTATGCTTTCAATCGCCTGTTTCTTTTTTGCGCAATTAATACCTCAAGGCTTCAACCGCATCAGTTCAATATTCCGGAATTCAATAGGTGAACGCTCAGCCTGAAGGGCGATGTAACCTTCGCTAACCAGTAGGGCTGCCCCGTATTGCTCTTTTCGCTACCCAATAAATACCAGGAGCAGGATCAGCATCCCGATCAGCAACGCAAAGAAAAAGTATTCCAGTACCACCCAGTGCCAGTAGGGTTTCTCCAGCGTCTTTTTTCGGGCCCACTTGATGATAATATTCCACATAGGCGTCTGATTAGGGGCCTAACATAGGCGCAAACCGGAGAAAGCGTGTGGAATTTCGTTCCAAATGCCCGTTACAAATGTCCTTCTGTACCCTTATCAACGGTAGCCTTCTGCGGATTGGCCGACATATACGCTGTTGGGGTCATGTTGTAGTGCTTTTTGAATTTTTTGCTAAAATACTGTGCATCGGAGAAGCCTACGGAGTAAGCCACTTCCGAAATAGAATCGCAGACGCCCAGCCGCAGCATTTCAGCGGCCCGCTTCAGGCGGATGATATTGATGAACTCCTTCACTGACTGATCGGTCAGGGCACTGAACTTACGGTAGAGGACCGACCGGCTCATGCCCAGCGCTTTGGCAAAATCACTAACCCCAAAATCGCTTTCATTGAGGTTGTCCTCCACAATCCGAATGGCTTTCTGCAGGAACTGCTCGTCCGGAGAAGGGGGCTGATCGGGCTCCGGCTGCAGAATGTTTTGGCTGAACCGCTGCTTTAGCATCTCCCGGTTGTGGATGAGGTTGAAGATGCGGGCTTTCAGCAAGCGGAACTTAAAGGGCTTGGTGACGTAATCATCCGCACCGGTTTCCAGCCCAATCACCAGTTTTTCCTCGCTTTGATTAGCCGTGAGCAGCACGATTGGAATATGGCTTGTCCGGTCATCCGCCTTCAGGGTTTGGCACAGCTCAATGCCGCTCTTTTGAGGCATCATAATGTCGCTGAGGATGAGGTCGGGCAATAAATCCAGTGCTTTGACAATACCTTTCTCACCGTTTTCAGCTTCGGCAATAGTAAAGTAGGGCTCAAAGCTCATCCGCAGGAAGTTGCGGACCTCTTCGTTGTCCTCCACAATAAGCAAGGTGGGTTTTGCCCCGCTTTTGACCAGCTGCGCCGGTAGCGCAACGGCAGGGCTCGGGTGCACTGCTTCGGCCGCTTGTTCCACGGCCCGTTCAGGCATTTCCCACTGCTGCTGCCCACATTCCAGGGCTTGTGCTTCCAGTGGCAACCAAATGGTAAACCGGCTGCCTTCGCCCACCGTACTTTCCAGTTCCAGCCCGCCCCCGTGCATTTCAATCAGTGCTTTGGCGTACGCCAGGCCTATACCGGTCCCCTGAGGAAGCTTCTCCCCGGTTTGCCCCTGCCCCGGCTGTACCTGATAAAAGCGGTCGAAAATCCGGTCCCGATACTTAGGCGATATGCCCGACCCATCGTCAGTTATGCTAATCAGCACTACAGGTTTTGGGGATTTTCCGGATTCAACCACCCGCTTGCCCTGCCTGATATCGACCTCTACGCGCTGCCGGGTGAATTTAAAGGCATTAGACAGTAGGTTGTACACGATCTTTTCCATCTTATCCGGATCAAAACAAATGGGGATGCGCTGCATGGAAGTATTCAGCTGATAGTTGATGCCCCGATTTTCTGCCAATCCGTCGAAAGCTGTTTTCACCCCCTGCACAAAAGAGACCATATCAGAAGACTGTGGAGATAATTGTACCTGATCCTCATCCATTTTCCTGAACTCCAGCAGTTGATTCACCAGCCGTAGCAGGCGCTTCGTATTTTGCTGTACGATCTGAAGCTGCCGGGCGGTACGGCCACCAAATTGCCCGGATTCCAGTAACTGCTCCACCGGGCCGGAAATCAGGGTAAGCGGCGTCCGGAACTCATGGGAGACATTGGTAAAGAAAGCCAGCTTCAGCCGGTTGACTTCTTCGATTTTCTGACGCTCGAGGTCTTTGAGCCGGAGGTTATTTTTGAAGCGTTCGCGCATCAACAGCGCATGCCGGAAACCAAAAAGCAGCAGTACAGAAATAAGGATATAGGACGCATAGGCCCAGGGCGTTCTCCAGAATGGTGGCTTGATGACAATCTCCAGAGCAACCGGCTCGGGATTCCAGACCCCATCGTTGTTGGCAGCTTTGACTTTAAAAGTGTAGGTGCCTGCGTTCAGGTTGGTGAAAGACACGCTGCGGCGGTCGCCGATATGGCTCCATTCCTCCAAAAACCCTTCCAATTTGTAAGCGTACTGGTTTTTCTCGCTGGAGGTGTACCCGAGCGCTGTAAATTCCAATGCAAACAGCTGGCTCTGCTGATGGGTGAGTACCAATTCCTGCATTTCGCTCAGGGGCTTTTCCAAAGGTGAGCCCTCCTCATTAGGCTGTACATACTGATCGTATAATTTCAAGCCGGTAATGGCTACCTTCGGAGCGTGGGGGTTGTCCCTGATATCGCTGGGTTTGAAGTAATTGAACCCATTGATCCCACCAAAATACAAATAGCCGTCCTTGGCCTGAAGCCCGGCGTTGTAAGAAAACTGGCTGCTCTGCAAGCCATCCTGCTTGCAGTAATTGCGGAAGGGGCTTGCGGCAGTGCCTCCATCCGGCGTCAAAGCTTTGGGCATTACCCGGGAAAGCCCTTTATTCGTGCTCATCCATATAGCACCATCCTCCCCTTCATAAAGGGTATGAATCGCATTACTGGGTAGGCCATCCGCCATCGTATAATTGGCGAAGCTGCCGCCCGGTTGGTGCCGGACGAAAAGGCCACCGCCCTCTGTGCCGACCCAAAGCCGCCCCTCAGCGTCTTCGAGGAAGGCCCGGCTATCAAATTGGTTAAGCGGGCTGCCGGGCGTGGCCTCCAACTGCTTGAGCGTTGTTTCGCCTGCCGCAACATAACGCACGCCCCTGCCGCCCACCCATATTGTGCCCGACTGACCCCGGTATAAGGCGGTAACACGCTCTGCATAAGCTTCGCCTACCGGATGGCTCTGGGTTGTCAGATGGGAAAAAGCTCCGGTGCGCACGTCCAGAAGATCAAGGCCTGCCAGTGTGCCTACCCACAGGTGATGCGGACCCTGCAGAAGCAAAGCCCAAACATTGTCATTGCGCAGACTTTCGGCCTGACCGGCCTGATGCGTGTAGGACTCAAAATGCCCGGATTCTGGGTCCAGCCGCTGCAGGCCGCCCCGGTAGGTGCCAATCCATATGCTTTTGTCCACGCCTTGCCACAAACAGGTCACGACGTTGCTGCTCAGCCCGTCCTCTTCACGGTAACTACGGAATTGCCCGGCCCCTGGCGTCCAGATGTTGAGCCCGCCTCCGTCTGTGCCGATCCAGATGTCCCCCTGAGTGTCTTCCAAAAAGGAAAGCACAGAGCGGTGATTGAGCCCTTTGCCGTTTACCAGGCTTCGCCCAACATGATGAAAGGCTTTATGGTTGGGGTTGAAGATACTGACGCCGCCATCAAACGTACCGACCCAAACCAAGCCCTCGTCATCCCGGAAAAGCGTATAGGCGGCATCACTGGCGACCGACTCCGGCTCGTGAGGTTGGTACCCCAAGTGTTCGAAGCGGCCGGCAGCAGCGTCAAACAAGGATAACCCACCCCCGTCGGTGGCAATCCACAATTTGCCATGCGGCCCTTCTTCAATACTTTTGACCAGGTCGTTTTTTAAGCCAGGGGTGTGGGCGCTTAAATAATGCTTGATTGTTTTCCGGTCTTTACTGATTCGGAACAGGCCGTTGCCCTGTGTACCCACCCAAAGCTGGCCGTAGCGGTCTTCCTCAATGGTTTTCGCCAGCCCTTCTCCCCCCTGAATCGCGGCAAGCGGCAAGAATTGCCACTCCAAAGGATCGCCTGTGCCATAGTACAGCCCCGGCTGCTCCGTTCCGACCCAGACCACACCAGCCTGATCTTCCAGTACCGCGCTGACATCAGCCACCGGACCCGAAGTAAATGCCACGGGTTGGAAATGCTCCGCCCCCGACGGCCGCACGCTCAGTGCCCCGCTCAGCGTGCCCACCCATATCGCCCCGGAGCGGTCTTCGTAAACCGTACGAATATACTGCCTGCCAGAGGATTCGGGTAATGCAGTGGGCAATGCTACTGTATGAAAGGCGTTGGCCTGCCGGTCGTAGAGACAAAGGCCGTTGGCACTGCCCACCCAAAGTTGCCCTTCCCGGTCTTCCGTAAGGGTGAGGACTTTATTGTCAGCCAGGGATTCAGGCTGGTTTTTCCGGTTGCGGTATACCCGAAAATTGTATCCGTTGTAGCGGTTGAGGCCATCATTGGTTGCCATCCAAAGATACCCATGACTATCTTTTAAAATGGCATTGACAGTATTTTGAGACAAGCCATGAGCTACGTTCAATTGATCAAAACGGTATTGCTGGGAGCCACCCATCTGCAAAAACAGGGCGAGGATTGCCATGGCGGTTAGGCGTCGCATGTTTCTTGTTTGTCTGATAAGGGAAACACAAATTCGCTAGTCCTCAATTTAATTAAAATTTCAAAATGGCCCGCTTATTCCTAATAAAAATCACCAAACCCGCCTTGCCTCCAAATAA